>NZ_CP079194.1:3007500-3314734 GCF_019297855.1 Gymnodinialimonas ceratoperidinii | reverse complement strand
ATGCAATTGGCGCTGACGTTGAGCGTGCCGTCCTCGAACCATTTCACATGCACGTCGTCGGGCGCGAAAGAGGTGTCCTTGACCTTGGTGTAGGGCGTGATCCAGTCGATCCGCTTGCCCTGCTCGCCCCAGAACGCCTCGGGATCATTGATCGAGGCCGCGTACATCTCCTCGTAGCGGGCGGCGTTGATGTGAGCGTCGGGCAGAAGGGCGGGCAGGTGGTCTTTGGGCACGGGTGTTCCTCCTAGAACGTGGGTCGAGCGGCACTGGGGGAGGCGGCGCGGAACAAACGGCTCGGGGAGACGGCGCAGCGGTGGGGCGCCCTCTGGCGCGCAAGTCTGCTGTGGTCACGGATCATCAGTGAACCCTCCCCAGGCGGATGTCCCATCACGTGGCCCTCCCGGCCGATGGGGATCTGCGTCGCCGGTAACATGGCAGGTTAGGCGCGCGGTTAGAATGGCTTTTTCGACCCTGCGAAAATCCAGTCGGGATATTTTACCGCTGTGACGAGAACGTGTAAATCGCTTTACATATCCGCCGCCGTGCCCCCTTGCCCGAGCGTCTCCAGAACATCGACGCCCATCTGTTGCAACAGGTCGATGTAATCCAGCAGCACCCAGTTCTCGGCGATCAGACCGCCCTCCACCCGGTAGAAATCCATCACCCGCAGGGTCAGCGCCTTGCCCGTCGCCGGCACGCCCAGGTAGGTGTCGCGGTGGGTCATCGTCATCGAGGGCCAGCCCGAGACGGCGGCGTAATTGCCATCGCCCACCCGCGCATAATGATTGCCACCCTTGCGATCGGGGAAGGCCCGCAGGAACGGCGCGCGGTGGTGGTCGACGAAACCCGGCCACGACACGGTCGAGCCGATGCCCCCCGGCCCGTACCACGCGAAATCCGGCGCCCACGTGCCGCCCGCGCCGACCTGTCCTTCCGAGCTGAAGCTGCCCGGATCGAAGACATGCAGCGCGCCGAGCATCGTTTCCACCACATCCAGCGCCGCCGCGCCGTCCTCGCGGTTGGCGGGGCAGAGGCCGTCTTGCGTCTCGGGGGCGGGGAAGATGATCGGCGCGCCGTAATGCGCCTCGTCCAAAGGCCAGTGCCCGGCCTGATGGATCAGGTCCAAGAGGTCCACGATCAGCCGCGCCTCCGCGATTTTTCCGCTCTCCACCCGCCAGAACTCGCCGATCCGCAGGTAGACCAGCTTGCCCGAGGGTGGCACGCCCCAAAGCGGCGCGGTGAACAGCCCGGTGACATGGGTAAGCGCGGTCACCCAGTCCCCGCCATTGTCGCGCCGATTCTCGCCGCCGAAAACCATCAGGTCGCGACGCCGTGCCGGGCGCAACGCCGCGCGAAGCGGCGCGATCAGCCCCGCGACAATTTCTTCCGGCCCGGTCAGCGTGCCCACCGGCGCCGAGACCTCGATCCGCGCGTCTTCAGCGAAGACCTGCGCCGCAAGCTCTTGTAATCCTTTGGTTTCAACGCGGAAAAGCGCCGTCAGGTTCTCCGCGATCCTTGCCCGTGTGTCCGTCATATCGTGCCTCGTTTCAGCTGTGCTCACGAAAAGGCTTGCCAGATTGCAGGAGAGGACACTAGCGTCATATTGCAAACCTATGCAAAAATCGCGTGACGAGAGACCGGAGCCCAGATTCCGGCGCTCGGAACGCGGGAAACATCGGGTGGCGGGGAGGGTCCCCACCGTCGCCCCTCAAACGAACGCCAACCAACGGGAGAGAACCCATGTTTGTGAAACGATTTGCCCTCGCAGGCGCGGTAACGGTCGCGGCCAGCGCCGCCTATGCCGACGGCCAAGCCAGCTGCGACTGGGAAAACACCACTGAAGTCACCATGCTGTCCGCCGCTTTCGAGGCCTGGATGGCCGTCAGCGAAGGCATGGCCGCCTGCGGCAACTTCTCGCCCGAGCTGGATCAGGAATTCCGCACCAAGCAGCCCGAGGGCTTCGCGGCCGACCCCTCGCTCTACCAGATCGGTGGCGTGTCCAACGGCACGATCACGCCGCTCCTGAACCAGGGAACGATTCGCCCGCTCGACGATCTGATCGCGGCCCATGGCGAGCATCTGACGCCGAACCAGCTGATCCAGATCGACGGCGACACCATGGCCGTCGCGATGATGGTCAACACCCAGCACCTGATGTTCCGCGAGGATATCCTGTCGGACCTCGGCATCGACGTGCCGACGACATGGGAAGAAGTCCTCGCCGCGGCCGAGACGATTCAGGAAGCCGGCGTCGTTGATTACCCGCTGGGCGCAACCATGAAGTCCGGCTGGAACCTCGCGCAGGAATTCGTCAACATGTTCGGCGGCTTCGGTGGCGATTTCGTCAACGACGACAACACCCCCAACGTGAACAACGAAGCGGGCCTCGCCGCGCTCGACATGATGATGCGCGCGACGGAATACATGGACCCGGAATACCTCGTGTCCGACAGCACCTACGTGCAGCAGCAGTTCCAGCAGGGCACCATCGCCATGGCCAACCTCTGGGCCTCGCGCGGCGGCGCGATGAACGACGAGGCGGAAAGCCAGGTCGTGGGTCTGGTCGCCTCGGCAGCGGCTCCGCTCGCCATGGAAGGCGGCGCTCCGGCCACCACGCTCTGGTGGGACGGCATCGTGATTGCCGCCAACATCTCCGATGAAGAGGCCGACAACGCCTTCCGTCTGGCGATGGAGGGGCTCGACAGCGAAACCGTTGCCGCGGCACCCGAAGCGGCGATCTGGCTGATCGAGGGCTATACCCCCAACGACATGGCCACCGGCGCGATTGCTTCGGCCACCGCCAACCCGGCGCCGCCGAACTACCCCTCCACGACGCAGATGGGCCTGATGCACACGGCGCTCGGCAACGAGCTTCCCGCCTTCTTCACCGGTGAAGTCTCCGCCGAAGAAGCCCTCGCCGCCGTCGAGGCCGCCTATACGGTCGCCGCTCAGGAAGCGGGCCTGCTGGAGTAATCCGCACCCCTAGCTACAGCCGGGGCCGCACTTGCGGCCTCGGCGCACACAGATACACAAACGCGCCCACACACGCGCGGCATGAACAAATCGGGGGGCACGACCCATGAAGTTCAAGACATTCATCTGGTTCGTCGGACCTTCGCTGTTTCTCATGGTGCTGTTCATCGCGGCCCCGCTGGCCTCGGTGTTCCTCGGCTCCTTTCGCATCACCCAACCGGTCGTCCAGCAGATCGAGGTCGAAACCTGCTCCGCCGGTTTCCTTGCGCAGACCTGCACGACCGAGTTGCAGACGGTGCCGCTGATCGACGAGGAAACAGGCGACATTGTCACCACGACCGAATGGGTCGGCTTCCTCTCCTACGACCGCGTTCTGGAACCGGCACGGGCCTGGGCCGCGATCACCGCACTCGATTACAACGCGCTGATGCAGATCGATTTCTGGTCGGCCCTGCGCTTTACCCTGATGTTCACGCTGGTGACGCTGCCGCTGGTCATCGGCGTCGGCCTCGCCATCGCGCTGGCGGTCAACAGCGCCGCGCGCTCCCTGCGCGGGCCGATCATCTTCATCTCGCTCCTGCCCTTCATCATCACCCCGGTGATCGGCTCGCTCTCGATCTATTGGCTCTTCGTCGGGGACGGCATCCTGACCCGCGGGATCGAGGCCTGGCTCGACCGCGACATCGCCATGTTCGCCCAGGGCTGGACGATCGAGCTCCTGATGCTCTTCTACCGGGTTTGGCACGTGGCGCCCTTCGCCTTCGTCATTTTCTATGCCGGCCTTCAGACGGTGAACCAGGATACGCTCGAAAGCGCGATCATCGACGGCGCCTCGCGCTTCGACCGCCTGCGCTACGTGGTGATCCCGCACCTGATGCCGCTGATCATCTTCATCGCGCTGATCCACCTGATGGACGCCTACCGCGTGTTTGACGAGATCGTGGGCTTCCGGGCCGAGGCCCATGTGACCTCGCTCCAGTACCTCACCTTCGATTTCCTGCGCCCCGACGACGCCGGCAACCGCGCCTTCTCTCGGGCCTCGGCCTCCTCGATGCTGACGATGCTGGGGATCGTGGTGCTGCTGATCCCGCTGCTGCGCCGCACCTGGCGAGACCACAAGGGGAGTTCGCATTAAATGTGTAATATCAATGTCTTAGATGTCTGCTCAAGCTTGAGCACCCCCCGAAACACATCCTCGGAGGCCGCGATATGAGCGATACCCCCCGCGCCATGCGTCAGCCCATGGGCCTGAAAATCGGCACCGCCGCCTTCCTCGCCTTCTGGTGCCTTCTGGCGGCCTTTCCGATCGTCTGGATCACCTTGATGAGCTTCAAGTCCCCGGTCGACGCCTTCGCCGCCAACCCCTTCGACGTGATCCTCGGCCCCGTCACCCGCGACCGCGGCAACGGCCTCTCGGCCCTCGATCTGGCCCTCGGCCTCACGGTGCTTTTCTTCACCATCCGCCAGGCCTTCACCTGGCTGCCCCGCAAGGTCTCCGCCTGGAGCCCGGCAGGTCAGGTCTGGGCCGGCTGGATCATCGGCGTCATGGCCTACGCGGTGGGCTTCATCTTCGTTTTCTTCCTCGTGCTCCCCGCGATCCTCGGCGTCCTCAACCCCATCCTCGGCCCCCTCGGCACGCCGCTCATCGGCCTGACGACCGAGCACTACCAGACAATCTGGGTCGAACGCGGCTTCTACAACAATTTCATCAACTCGCTGATCGTCACCGGCGGCACCGTCACCATCTCCCTCACCGTCGGCACCCTCGCCGGCTACGGCCTCGCGCGGTCCGGCTCCAACATCGCCTTCTGGCTGCTGATCATGGCGCTCGTCTTCCGCGCGCTCCCCCATTCCGTGCTGCTCGCAGGCTACCTCCCGGTTTTCGTAAACTCCGCCGAGATCCTGCGCCCCTGGCTCGGCGAGAACGCCCCCACGCTCTACGGCCAACCCCTCGCGGTGATCGCCGTGCTGGTCTCGATCAACCAGCCCTTCACCATCTGGATGCTGCGCAGCTTCTTCCAGAACATCCCCAACGAACTGGACGAGGCCGCCCGCGTCGATGGCTGCACCCACTTCCAGGCGTTCCGATGGGTGATCATGCCGGTCATGTGGCCCGGCGTCATCACCACCGGCCTGTTCTCCTTCCTGCTGGCCTACAACGACTACCTGATCACCGCGCTCCTGCTCGACGGCTCCAACCAGACGATGGTCCCCGCCATCGCCGGCTTCTTCAACCGAGAGACCACCACTACCGATCAGGTCGTGGCCGTCGCCGCCGCCGTCTCGATCATCGCCCCGCTGTTTGTGCTGGTCATGGTCTTCCAGCGCCAGATCGTCAGCGGTCTCACCGCCGGCGCCGTCAAAGGCTGACCTCTTCCTCGTTCCGGAAATATCCCGGGGGGTGTGGGGGGCTGGCCCCCCACGGGTCGCCCCGCGCCAGCGGGGGGAGGTTACAGCAGGCGAAAGCTGCGCCCGAGCCACGGCATCCGCTCGATCCCCGGCTCGGTGAAATGCAGCGCGATCAGCTCGCGCGCCAATCCGGCGATCTGTTCCGGGATGCCGCCGGACCAGTCCGAGGAGGCATAGAGCACGATCTGCCGGGTCATCGCCTCACCGGGCAGAGGATGCGCCGCAATGCCATCGGCGAAACGCCCGGCGCGGCCGAGCGACAGGGCGGTGGTGATCGTCCAGCCAGAGCCCGCGGCCACGAGCGCCGAGATCGATTGGTTTGAATCCATCTCGAAGCGGTTGGCAGGCACGATCCCGGCGCGGGTCAGATAGGCCTCGATCTGTTGCCCCATGACCTGTTCCAGATCCCGCCGCAGGAACGGCAAAGAATCGAGTGACGCCAACCCCTCATCGATCTCCGTCCCCTTGGGCACTGCGAGAATATAGGGATCATCCAGCAACGGCAGGGCCGAGGTGCCGCGCGGCGGCGTGTCGCCCGCCGCACAGATCGCGATGTCCAGCTCGCGCGCCGCGATCCGGCCGTGCAGGACATGGCTGGCGCCGGTCTGCAACGTGAAGGCGCATTGGCTCATCGCCTCCGCCAGCCGCGTCGCCAGCAGCGGGGTTACCTCGTTTTCGAAATCCTCGATCACCCCGAGCGAGAGCGACGACAACTCGCTCAGGTCGAGTGCCTGCAGATTGCGCTGCCCCGCCCGTAGGGCGCGCAAGGCCTCCTTGGCCTGCGCGAGGAAGAGCCGCCCTGCCGGCGTCACCACCATCGGGCGGCGCGAGGCGTCTACCAGCTCGACGGAGAGCGCTGCCGACAGGTTCTTCATCTGCTGAGACACCGCCGGCGCGCTCATCCCCAGTTCGGCGGCTGTGGCAGCGACCGAGCCGGTGCGGGCGAGGGTCTCGAACACCTCCAGCCCGCGCAGCGACAATCCTTTGCTTAGTCCCGATGGCATCTCAGGCATTCACGATCTGCGCCAACAACTCTGGCGCTAAGGAAACTCCGGTGGGCGCAATCATACCACGCTTCAGGGGCAGGTGCCGCAGTAATTCAGCGGCGGCTGTGACGCCCGGATCGAGCGCCGTCAACCAGCCGGAGGCCTCGACCGGCCCGTCGAGGGGGGAATCCTCGATCGGTGGCGCCTCGGAGAGGAGCGCTGAAAGTGCCGTGTCGGCGCCGCTGTCGAGCGCCGTGACCACGCCTGCCTGCGGGCGGATCGCGAAGGCCTGTCCCTTGCTGCCAAGCCCGAGCGCGGCAAGGTCTGACGCGGCGAGTTCTGCCATCGCCCCGGCCATGGCGCCGGGATTGCTGGCGCGGGTGAGGTGCAGCATCGCCACGCCCTGCGCCCGCGCGGCGTCGACAAGGGCGGGCAGGGACTGGGCGAGGGCTGCGGCGGCGAAACCATGGGCGGCGTCAACCTCGATGACCGAGGGCGCGGGGTTGGAGATCACCGCCGTCGCATCGGGGGAGAGACGCCCGTAGCGGATCAGGCGAATGTCGCGCAGCAGCCCCGCGAACCCGCAATCCGCCCGGCCGGTGGCCTCGGAGAGCGCCACGTCGCGTGCGACGATCCCGGCCACGTGAGCGCTCACACCGGCGCGGGTCAGGCAATCGCGGGCGAGCATCTGCAGGTCGGACATCTGGAAGGTCTCTTTCATCAAGGTAGTGTTCCGGTGGGGCGTCGGAAGGTCAATGGCCCCTCGCGCACCACGTGCAGTCACGTCCGCCGCTGATCCTGTCTCCGCGCGAAGCATCCAGTTTGTCGCAGCCGAATTGCATTGATCGGAGCCGCCGCCGTTCCTAGTTGCTGAATGACGCAGGCGGGCCGGAAAAGCTGGACGCGGCGCGGCTTTGCGTCAATTTAGGGTGACAGAGGGTGCCCCGAGCCTGCCACAGAAGCGGCAGACCAGAAGAGGGCCCCGGCGCGGCACGGCGCCGTTGCGTGGCAAACGAGGGACGAAATCAGTGGCAAGTGGCGGAGAAGCGGTGGCGCGGATCGCGGGCGGCCCGGCGGGGTGGATCTCGGTCCTGATCCCGGCGGCCTTGTTCGCGTGGTTCGCACAGTTCCTCGGGCCGGTTGCCGGGGGCTCCAGCGCCCTGATCGGCATCGAGTGGGTGCCTTCGCTCGGCGTCCGGCTGGAGATGCTGATCGACGGCCTGTCCCTGACCTTCGCGCTTCTGATCACCGGTATCGGAACACTGGTGACGCTCTATTCGATCCGTTACCTCGGCGCGCACCCGGAATATCCGCGCTTCGTGCTCTACCTGATGATCTTCATGGTCGGTATGTTGGGCCTGACGCTGGCCGACAACCTGATCGCGCTCTTCGTGTTCTGGGAGGTCACCACGATCTCGTCCTACCTGTTGATCGGCTTCAACTCCGACAGCGCAAAGTCACGCCGCTCGGCGTTGCAGGCGCTGCTTCTGACGGGCACCGGAGGGCTGGCGCTTCTGGCCGGCGCGGTCCTGTTGGGGACGGCTGCCGGCACGTATTCACTGAGCGAAATCAGGAGCATGGAGGGCGCGATCCGCGACCATGCCCTGTATCTGCCGATCCTGATCCTGTTCCTTGCAGGCGCCTTCACCAAGTCGGCGCAGTTCCCGTTCCACTTCTGGCTGCCCAATGCCATGGCCGCGCCGACGCCCGTTTCGGCCTACCTGCATTCGGCGACCATGGTGAAGGGCGGCGTCTACCTGATGGCGCGGATGAACCCTACGCTCGGCGGCACCGAGCCATGGTTCTGGGCGCTGGTCATCGCGGGCGGTTTCACGACGGTTTTCGCGAGCGTGCTGGCGATCCGGCAGACCGATATCAAGCAGATCCTTGCCTATACGACGCTGATGGCGCTTGGCGCGCTCACCTTGTTCATCGGCGCGGGGAGCAGTGCGGCGATCAAGGCGGCGATGCTGTTTCTGGTGGTCCATTCCCTCTACAAGGCGGGGCTGTTCCTGATGATCGGCATCGTGGACATGCAGACCGGCACGCGCGAGGTGGCGCAGCTTCGCGGTCTGGCGCGCAAGATGCCGATTACCTTCTTCGCAGGCGCTCTGGCAGCAATTTCCATGGCCGGTATTCCGCCCTTCGTCGGCTTCATCGGCAAGGAGTTCCTCTACGATGCCGGGCTTGAGGCCGAGACCGCCTCGCTATGGATCACGGGCACGATCTTTGCCGCGTCGGTCCTGATGTTCGTGGCCGCCGGCATCGCGGTCGCGCGGCCGTTCCTTGGACGATTGCCCGAGAAGTTTCAGGAGGTGACCGAGGGACCGATGGCCATGTGGCTCGGTCCCGTCATCCTCGGCGCCTTCTCGCTTTTTTTCGGCGTTTTCGCCGATGTGCCCGAGGTCTGGCTGGTCGGCCCGGCGACGCAGGCCGTCTATGGCAGCGCGGTGGAGGTGGATCTTTACCTGTTCCACGGGGTCAACGCCGCCTTCATCCTGTCGCTTGTGACCTTCGGCGTGGGCTTTGTCCTTTACCTGCTGCACGGGCGTCTGCGCGAGATGCTGGCGCGGGTGATCTCGGCCAATCCGATCAAGTTCGATCCCGGTTGGGACCGCTCGCTCGATGGGCTCAAGGCATTGGCAAGCTGGCAGACACGGTATCTGCAGAGCGGTATCCTGCAGCGGTATATCTTCGTGACCTTCGCGACCTTCGCGCTTGCGGTCGGCGCCACGCTCTACCTGAAAGAGGCGATGAACTTCGGCGTCGATTTCGAGGCGGAGTTCGACGGGTTGCAGTTCAAGCACTGGGCCGTGCTGCTGTTCATCACCGCGGGCGCCTTGCTGACGGCGCTGACGCAATCGCGGATGACAGCCATTGCGTCGCTTGGGGTTGTGGGCATCGGCGTGGCGTTGATCTTCATCATGTTCTCGGCCCCCGACGTGGCCATCACGCAGCTGCTGGTGGAGACATTGGTGGTGGTACTCGTGGCCGTCGCGATGCTGAAGCTCCCGCATCTGCGACCCCGCACGCAGGAACGGCACCGCCCGATCCATGCGGTTCTGTCCGTCGTCGTCGGGGTTCTGACGACGTTGGTTCTTGTCGCCGTCCTGCAGACCGATCTGGACCTGAGCCTGACGGCCTATTTCAACGAGACGTCATGGCCCGAGGCCTATGGGCGCAACGTGGTGAATGTCATCCTCGTGGACTTCCGCGCGGTGGATACGTTCGGCGAGATCGCGGTCATCGTGGTTGCGGCGCTCTCGGCCTACGCGCTTTTGCGCGGGACGCGCTACGGCACCATCCGCGAGGAAACCGAGCCGCCGCGCCGTGACACGACGGTGATCGAGGATGCGCCGGCGCCAGCCCGCGTGAGCCCGGAGGAGAGCCGCCCATGATGAATTCGATCATCCTCAACGCCGCGACCCGGCTGCTGACGGCGCTGCTGCTCCTGTTCTCGATCTTCATGCTGTTTCGCGGCCATAACCAGCCGGGGGGCGGGTTCATCGGCGGGTTGATCGGCTCCACCGGGTTCATCCTCTACGCGATTGCACAGGGCTCTCGGGCCACGCGGGAGGCGCTGAAGTTCGAGCCGCAGAACATCGCGATGATCGGCCTTGGCGTGGCGCTTGCCGCCGGTGTCTTCTCGGTCTTTTTCAACGACGCCTTCTTCACCGGCCAGTGGTGGTTCGCGGGCGCCGACCCGGCGGATCCGACCGACAAGGGGCTGCCGATCTCTTCGGTGCTGGTCTTCGATATCGGCGTCTACCTTGTTGTTTTCGGGGCGATCCTGACCCTTGTTCTGGCGCTGGAGGATGAAGTCTGATGGAGCTTCTCGTCGCCATCATGGTCGGGGTCCTCGTCGCTGCCGCCGTGCACCTGATGCTGGCGCGGAACGTGTTGCGGTTCCTGTTCGGGTTGATCCTGATCTCCAACGCCGCGAACCTGACGATCTTCGTCTCGGGCGGGCTGACACCCGAGACGCCGCCGCTGATCCACGAGGGCGATTACGCGCCCCTTGAAGGCGCCGCCAATGCGCTGCCTCAGGCGCTGGTGCTGACTGCGATCGTGATCGGCTTTGGCCTCTTCGCCTTCGCGCTGATGCTGGTCTACCGCGCGTATCAGAACCTCGGGACGCTGAATTCGGACGAGATGCGGCTGGCGGAGCCACCGGACGAGGCGCCGCCGGACGATTCCAAGACCTACATCGCGTGGGAGGCCAAGCAATGAGCTGGATCCTCGCCGCGCCGCTGATCATCCCTTTCGCCACCGCCGTTCTGGCGTTCCTTTTCCGGCATGGACCCGAGGGCCGTTGGCTTTCGGTTCTGGGGGCGGCGGGGCTTCTGATCTCGTCGATCATCCTGATGGCGAACGTCTGGGGACAAGGCGTGATCGCCGCGCAGATGGGCGAGTGGCCGGCGCCTTTCGGCATTACGCTGGTCGCCGACCTGCTGAGCGCCGTGATGGTCGTCATCACCGGGATCACTGGGCTTGCCATCGCGATCTACGCCTTGGCGGATGTCGAGGAACGGAAGGAGCATCTGGGCTATCACGCGCTCTACCAAGTGCTGCTCGCAGGCGTCTGCGGGGCCTTCCTGACGGGCGATCTGTTCAACCTCTACGTCTGGTTCGAGGTCATGCTGATCTCGTCCTTCGGGCTCTTGGTGATGGGCGGCAACCGCCAGCAGCTCGACGGCGGCATCAAGTACGTGACGCTCAACCTCGTCTCCACCGTGATGTTCCTGACCGGGATCGGCCTGCTCTACGGGATGACCGGGACGCTCAACATGGCGGATCTGCACGGCGCGGTGCAGGAGGTCGAGAACGAGGGCCTGCTGATCACCGTGTCGATGATGTTCATGGTGGCCTTCGGGGTGAAGGCCGCGGTCTTCCCCTTGTTCTTTTGGCTGCCCGCGTCCTACCACACGCCGACAGTCTCGGTTTCCGCGATCTTCGCGGGCCTCTTGACCAAGGTGGGGGTCTATTCGCTGATACGGACCTTCACGCTGATCTTCACCACCGATGTGGCCTACACCCATACGATCCTTCTGTGGATTGCGGGGCTGACGATGGTGACCGGCGTTCTTGGCGCGGCGGCGATGAACGATTTCCGCCGCATCCTGTCGTTCCATATCGTCAGCCAGATCGGCTACATGATCCTTGGCCTCGCGCTGTTCACACCGCTGGCGCTGGCGGGGGCGGTCTTCTACCTCGTCCACCATATCATCGTGAAGGCGAACCTCTTCCTCGTGGCCGGCGTCACCCGGCGCATCGCGGGGTCGACCGAGTTGAGCCAGATCGGCGGGCTCTACAAGACCGCGCCGTTGCTGGCCTTCCTGTTCCTGATACCGGCCTTCAGCCTCGCCGGTTTCCCGCCGCTCTCGGGCTTCTGGGCGAAATTCATCCTCGTGAAGGCGGCGCTGGAGGGGGGCGGCTACGTGATCGCCGGTGTGGCGCTGGTGGTCGGGTTGCTGACGATCTATTCGATGACGAAAATCTGGGGGAATGCCTTCTGGAAGCCGCACCCGGCGGGTGTCTCGCCGAAGCTGTCGATCCTGCCCGCCAAGGATCGCGCCGCGCTGTTGGTGCCGATTGCCGTCTTGGCGACACTGACCTGCATCATCGGCCTGTTTCCTGAGCCCTTCGTGCTGTTCGCCGAACGCGCCGCCGAGCAATTGCTGAACCCGCAGGCCTATGTGGACATCGTCCTGTCGCCGGCCTCTCCGACGAGCGAAGAGGTGTTCCAATGAATGTCTTCGCCATCAACGTCGCGCTCGCGGCAGCCTGGGCCGCCCTGACCGGCGATTTCAGCCTCATCAATCTGCTGATCGGCTTTGCCATCGGCTCGGCCGCGCTGTTTGCCACGCGGCCGCTCTACCCCGGCACCGAGCGCTATTTCACCCGCGCGACCAGTATCCTGAAGCTGATCCTGTTTTTTCTTTGGGAGCTGCTTGTCGGCGCGTTGAGCGTGGTCTGGGACGTGCTGACGCCGCAGCACAAATCGCGACCCGGCATCATCTCGGTGCCGCTGGAGGACCATTCCGAGATGGCCCTGCTGGTGCTGACCAACTATATTTCCCTGACCCCGGGCACGCTGAGCCTCGATGTGTCCGAGGATTGCCGGACGCTCTATATTCACGCCATGTTCGGCGATGATCCCGATGCGATCCGCGCGTCGATCAAGAATGGCGTCGAGAAGCGCGTGAGGGAGGCCATGGAATGAGCTCGATCCTGACCATCGCCATCGACATCAGCTTCGTCCTTGTCATGTTGGGCGTCGTGGGCGGTTTCATCCGGCTGGTGAAAGGGCCGTCCTTGCCCGACCGGATCGTCGCGCTGGACATGATGACGGTGCTGATCGTCAGCTTTTGCGGGCTCTACGCGCTGCAATCGGGCGAGACGGCCTTCGTTGACGTAGCCATTGTCGTGGCCATCATCGGGTTTCTGGCCACGGTCGCCCTGGCGCGCTTCGTGGACCGCAGTCAGCGCCGCAGCGACGCGCCGCCGCCCGGGCCACCGCCGCCTCCGGAGGATATGCCATGATCGTGGAATATATCATCGCCGCGCTGATCCTGCTTGGCGGGTTCTTCTGCTTCGTCTCGGGCCTCGGCGTGCTGCGCTTGCCGGACGTCCTGATCCGGATGCATGCCTCCACCAAGGCGGGCACGTTGGGCGCGGGCCTGATCCTGATCGCGGTGGCCGTCTTCTTCGGCGACCTCACGACAATGACGCGCGCGGTGGCGACGATGCTGTTCCTGCTGATCACCGCGCCGGTGGCAGCGCATATGATCGGGCGGGCCGCTTTCAGGGCGGGCGTGCCGCTGTGGCACACCTCGGTCGAGGATCAGGCGAAGAAGAAGCTGTCGCGCTAGGCGGCTGTCAGGTCTGCAGGAAATCGTAACGCCCGTTCGAGCGGATCGCGCAGGCCGTCAAACGCCCGGTGCGCCATGCGCCGGTGTCGGTGGCAATCCGGCCCTCGGCCACACGGGGGGTATCGACCTCGGAATGGCCGTGGGCAATCCAGATGTCATCGCTGCGCGGGCCGCTGTCGAACTCCGGATGACCCCAGAGCAGAACCCGCGCGGTCTGCGCTTCCATGGCGTGCCCCGGATCGGCCCCGGCGTGCACCGCCCAGAGGTTGCCCGAGCTCCAGCTCAGCGGCAGGCCCTCCATCCAGTCGAGCGTGCTTTTCTTCAGACGGCGGCGCAGCGCATTCGCGGCCTTGGGGTAAGCATCGAACTCGGGGCTCTCTTCAAGATCGCTGGTCGCCACGCCGTAGGAGCGCAGGGTCTCCAACGCGCCGGAGCGCATCCAGCGGGGGCCGCGGGTCGCGGGATCGGCAAGGAAATCGAGCATCATCCGCTCGTGACTGCCCATCAGGCAGACGACGTTGTCGGGAAAGCTCTCGTGCAACTCCCGCATCCGGGTCAGGACCGCCTCGCTGTCGGGGCCATGGTCGATGTAATCGCCGACGAAAACCAGCTGTGGGTTCACTGCCGAGGTGCCGCCGATATGGGCGTCGATCAGCTCCAGCATCAGTTCCAGAAGGTCCGCGCGGCCGTGGATGTCACCGATGACGTAGGTCTGCTGCTCGGGCAGCGGCATGCTTTGCAACCGGGGGGCCACGGCGTCCGCCAGAGACGGTTTGCGGGCCTTCCTGCCGAGTATGGATCGCATCGATTTCAACATGTGTCACAGGTGCGCATTTGGCCGTGATTTGGCAAGAGCAAAGGCGGGGAGCAGGCAAGACGCGAAGATAAGCGAGCGGAAAAATTGACAAAACGAACATTGGGTGAGATGACGGATTCACGGCCCGAGTGTCGGGTCCGACAGCTTCAAGGGACGCACCATGGATCAGCCCTACGATATTTTCGTGATCGGCGGCGGCATCAACGGGTGCGGGATCGCACGCGACGCGGCAGGGCGCGGGCTGAGCGTCTGCCTCGCCGAGCAGGGCGATCTTGCGGGGGCGACGTCCAGCGCATCGACCAAGCTCTTTCACGGCGGCTTGCGGTATCTGGAGTACTTCGAGTTCCGGCTTGTGCGTCACGCGCTGGAAGAGCGCGAGACCCTGCTGCGCGCCATGCCCCATATTTCGTGGCCGATGCGTTTCGTGCTGCCGCTGTCGAAAGACATGCGCTTCGACAACTCGACCCCGACCTCGAAGATTCTCGGCACCGTGATGCCATGGATGAAGGGGCGGCGGCCGAACTGGCTGATCCGTCTGGGCCTGTTTCTCTATGACAACCTTGGGGGGCGGAAGATCCTGCCCGGCACCGATAGCGTGAGCCTCGACGGCACGCCGGAGGGGGCGCCGCTGCAGGATCGGTTCAACAAGGCCTATGAATACTCGGATTGTTGGGTGGAGGACGCGCGGCTGGTGGTGTTGAACGCCCGCGACGCCGAGACGCGCGGCGCGCGCATCCTTGTGGGGACCGAAGTGACCTCGGCCACGCGTGAAGGAGACCTCTGGCGCGTCGAGATGACGGGGCCGCAGGGCACAGAGGTGGTTCAGGCGCGCGCGCTGGTGAACGCGGGCGGGCCATGGGTTGCCGACATCGTGCGCAACGTCGCGCGGCAGGATTCCAGCGAAGGGGTGCGCCTTGTGCGCGGCTCTCACATCGTGACCCGCAAGCTCTTCGATCACGACAAGTGCTACTTCTTTCAGGGCACGGACGGCCGGATCATTTTCGCGATCCCCTACGAGACCGATTACACCCTGATCGGCACGACCGACGCCGAGCACAACGACGATCCCCGCGCAGCGGAATGCACGCCGGAAGAGCGCGACTACCTGCTGGACTTCGCAAACGAGTATTTCAAGGAGCGCCTTTCGGCAGAGGATGTCGTCTGGACCTACTCCGGGGTCCGGCCGCTCTATGATGACGGCGCGAAATCGGCGACGGCGGCGACGCGGGACTACGTGCTGTCGATGGATGATGACGGCGCGCCGATGCTCAATGTCTTTGGCGGCAAGATCACCACCTACCGCGTGCTGGCGGAGGATGCCTGGGCAAAGCTCGCGCCGCACTTCGCGACGGCAAAGGGCAATTGGACTGCGGGCGTGCCGCTGCCGGGCGGCGATTTCCCGGTCGATGGCGTCGACGCGCTGATCGGGCAACTGAAAACCGCCTATCCGTTCCTGAATGACCGATGGGCCAAGCGCCTCGTGCGCGCCTATGGCACCGAGGCCGCAGACGTTCTTGGACCCGCGCCGCGGGCAGAGGACCTTGGGCGCGATTTCGGAGCCAGTCTGACGGAGGCCGAGGTGCGCTGGCTGATGAGCCGGGAATATGCGCGATATGCGGAAGATGTGGTCTGGCGCCGCTCGAAACTTGGGCTCAAACTGACGGCAGACCAGATTGCTGCGTTGGACGACTACATGGAAACCGCAAGGGAGGCGTAACCATGACCCAGATACTTGCCATCGATCAGGGCACCACCTCGAGCCGGGCGATCGTGTTCGACGCGGACCTGCGCCCCAAGGCGAGCGCGCAAAAGGAATTCACGCAGCATTATCCGGCCTCCGGTTGGGTGGAACACGATCCCGAGGAGATCTGGGACACGGTGCAGGAGACCTGCAAGGGCGCGCTCGACAAGGGCGGCGCGGTCGCGGCCATCGGGATAACGAACCAGCGCGAAACGGTTGTGGTCTGGGACCGCGAAACAGGTGCGCCGATCCACAATGCGATCGTCTGGCAGGACCGCCGCACGGCCAAGGTCTGCGCCGAGCTGAAAGCGGCAGGACACGAGGAGATGGTCCGTGAGAAGACGGGCCTGTTGCTCGACCCCTATTTCAGCGGTACGAAACTGGCGTGGGTTCTCGACAACGTAGAGGGCGCCCGCGCCCGCGCCGAGGCCGGAGAACTGGCCTTCGGAACGATCGACAGCTTCCTGATCTGGCGTCTGACCGAGGGCAAGCGCCATGTGACCGACGCCACCAACGCGGCGCGCACGCTTCTCTACAACATCCGCGAGGGGCAGTGGGACGAAGACATTCTCGACTTGCTCGGCATCCCCGCCAACATGCTTCCCGAGGTTCTCGATTGCGGCGCGGACTTCGGTGAGACCACGTTGTTTGGCGCGCCGCTGCCGATCCTCGGTGTGGCGGGCGACCAGCAGGCGGCGACCGTGGGGCAGGCCTGTTTCCAGCCGGGCATGTTGAAATCCACCTATGGCACCGGCTGCTTCGCCCTGCTCAACACCGGCGATACGCTGGTTTCGTCGCAGAACCGGATGCTCGGCACGATTGCCTACCAGTTCGATGGCAAGCCGACCTATGCGCTTGAAGGCTCGATCTTCATTGCGGGCGCGGTGGTGCAATGGCTGCGCGACGGGTTGAAGATCATCGATGACGCCTCCCAGAGCGCGGGGCTGGCCGATCAGGCGGACGCGGGCCAGAACCTCTACCTCGTGCCGGCCTTCACCGGTCTGGGCGCGCCCTATTGGGACCCCGATGCGCGCGGCGCGTTGTTCGGCCTGACGCGCAACTCCGGCCCTGCCGAGATCGCGCGGGCGGCCTTGGAGAGCGTCGGCTACCAGACCCGCGACCTGCTGGAGGCGATGGCCGCCGACTATCCGGGCGATACCGGAAACGTGCGCGTCGACGGCGGCATGACCGCGTCGGATTGGACGATGCAATTCCTCGCGGACATCCTCGGCGCCCCGGTTGACCGTCCGGGGGTGTTGGAGACCACCGCCGTGGGCGCGGCATGGATCGCCGGGCAGCGGGCGGGCATCTATGCGGATCAGCAGGGGTTTGCAGAGGCTTGGGCGCTCGACACGACGTTTTCGCCGAAGATGGATGAGGACACGCGCGAGGCGCGCTACGCCGGATGGAAGGACGCGGTGGCGCGGACCTTGACCGACCGTGGCTGAGGCCGCGGACAAACCGCTTCGGCTTGCCATCGGGCAGATGTGCTCGGGCGACAGCCACGAGGTGAACATCGACACGGTGACGGCGCTGGCGGCCAACGCGGCCGGGCAGGGCGCGCAGGTGCTGGCCTTGCCGGAAGTGGCCGGCCTGATGAACGCCAACCGCAAGGTTGCGCAGACGCAAGTGGTCGAGGCCGCCCGTGATCCCTACGTCGACGCCTGCCAAGCGCTCGCCGCACAGCACGGGATCTGGATTCACACGGGCTCCACCCCGGTTCTCGGGCCGGACGGGCGGTTTCTGAACCACGCGACGCTGATCGATGCGACCGGGGCGATCCGCGCTGAATATGACAAGGTGCATCTCTTTGACGTCCAGATCGAGGGGCAGGCCCCTATCGGCGAATCCAAGCGTTATGCGCCGGGCGAGGCGTCGGTGCTGGCCGAGACCCCCTGGGGCGGCTTTGGCATGACGATCTGCTATGACCTGAGATTTCCCTACCTCTACAGGGCCTTGGGGCAGGCCGGCGCGCGGGTGATCTTCATCCCCTCGGCCTTCACCGTGGCCACCGGCCGCGCCCATTGGGAGGTGTTGCTGCGCGCCCGCGCGATCGAGACCGGCGCGTTCGTGATTGCCGCCGCACAATCTGGCACCCATGCGGATGGGCGCGAAACCTACGGGCATTCGCTGGCCGTCGACCCATGGGGCCGCGTTTTGGCCGATGTGGGAGAGGGCGCGCCGAAACTGGCGCTTGTGGATCTGGACCTGACGCTCGTCGACAAGGCCCGCGCGCAAATCCCGGCGCTGGCGACAGGCCGGGACGTGCCGTTGCGGCGGGTCTAGACGGTCAGCAATCCGGCCTCGTGGGCCTTCAGGCTGAGGCGGGCCGAGACGTAGTTCTCGCGGCCCCGTTCGGTGCCGAGTTCGGGGAAGGTGTGGAGCAGGTCGCTGAAGATTTCCCGCGCTTCCTGATCCTGCACCATGTCGCCGGGCTGGAAGCTCTCGGTCCAGGCGTCATCGACGCAGATCACCTCGTGGGCGTCGCACATGATGTGAATGTAGGTCACGCGCTCGCAGGTCGAGACGACCTCGACACCCGGCAGATGCAGCAGGTGCTTGGCGCGTACCAGAACCTCGTCTTCCCCGAACAACAGTTCGGACTGGACGCCCTCGAAGAGCATCCGGTGTTGCGGTGACACCTCCATGTCGCGGTTCGGCACGTCGGGGCCCAGGGCGCCCTTGCAAATGCGTACGGGGCGCAAATGCGGCGACTTGGCGAGGTCCACCTGTGTCAGCGTCTTGGTCCCGATCCAGCGGATCGGTTGCAGGCCGTGGTCGCGCGTCTGGATCAGATCGCCGACGCGCAGATCCTCCACCTTGAACGAGCCGCGCTCGGTCGCCACGCGGCTGCCGGGGGTGAAACAGGGGATCACCGTTTCGATGTTCTGGAACGTCAGGGTGCGCCCGTCGCTGAACAGGACGGAGCCGTTTTCCGGGTTGAGGCCATCGTAGCTGATCACCGCCCCGAGGTCGTCGAGGTAGAGCGTGTCGTTGTCGTCTCCGCCCTCGCCGCCGTCGATGAAATCGCCACCGCTGCCGTTGATCCAGTCGGCACCGTCACCGCCCGAGAGCGTGTCGGCACCCTCGCCGCCGGTCAGGCTGTCGTTGCCCGCGCCGCCTTCGATCGTATCATTGCCCGCGCCGCCGAGGATGGTGTCGTTTCCGGCACCGCCCGAAAGGTTGTCGTTGCCGCTGCCGCCGTCGATGGAGTCGTCGCCCGCGCCGCCGACAACGCTATCGTCGCCGCCGTTGCCGTTGAGCGTCTGGTCCGAGCTGGAGGCGCTGGCATCGATGGTGTCGTTCTGGTCGCTGCCGTCGACTTGTTCGATATTGCTGAACTCGGCGCTACTGGCCGAGCTGGAATTGGAATTCGTGGCCGTGCCGGCTTCATCTCCGGTGAAGAGCACGTTCATGCCGGTGCTCATCTGGCTGAAATCGAGCGTGTCGGCATCCTCGCCCGCTTCGCCGCCATCGACCGTATCGGTGCCGAAGTTGTCGGAGAACTGGAACACGTCCGCGTCGCCGCCGCCGCTCAGGCTGTCGTCGCCCGTGCCGCCGTCGATGGTGTCCGCACCCACATCGCCCGAAATCGTATCGTTGCCGGTGCCGCCGGACAGGCTGTCGGCGCCGCTGCTGTCGAAGACCTGCGTGGAGCCGTCCGCCGGGGCCTCATAGACCTGCAGGATATCGCCCGTGGTCGGGTCGCGGAGGACCCAGTTCGTCTGGGTCGTTGAAGGCGCCGTGAAGTCGTTTCCGGCCGGGATCGTGATGACAGGAACGACGGTGCCGGCGGCAGAGACCTGCGCAAGCTCGACCGCAAAGGGGCTGTCGTTCTGGAAGGTCACGGAGGTCAGCGAGCCGCCCGTACCAGACGCGAGATCGGCAGGGTCGACGGCCAGTTGATCGCCGAAGATCAGGTCATCGCCGGTATTGCCGTCGATGGTGTCGCCACCCTGATCGCCATACAGGACGTCGTGATCGGTCACGGTCGCCGCATAGTGAATGTCGGTGACATAGGCGACCTGCCCGCCGTTGTCGCCGTTCTCGTAAATGATCTCGAAGCTGCTGATCGGCCCGGCGATCTCGACAAGGACCGAGCCGAATTGCCCGTCCGGATTGTCGTTGCCGCCGCCGGTCACGGTCTGGCCGGACACCTGATCGAAGAAGGATTCGGAGGTGAGGGTGACGGGAACGGCGTTGCCGTCCGCATCATAGGCGTTCACCGTGAGGATATCTTCCCAAGACCCGGAATCGACGTCGTTGAGCCGGAAGCTGACATCGCTCAGCGGGGTGTCCGAGGTGAAGGTGACCGTGGCCACATCTGGGCCGCCGTCGCCGCCAAGGGCTAGGCCGGAGTTGGTCGCGAAGGGCTCGCCGTTTTCGACATATTGGGTCGTGTCCGTGACGTCGGACAGGTTGAGCGCCCCGTCGTCGGTGACTTCGACGGTGATGTTGGCGTAGCCCGTATCCTGTGTGATGCCCCCGGAAACGTCGGTGCCATCGCCCTCGGCGATCCAGCTGAAACTCTCCTCGACCGTGGGCATCGGGCCGTCCGGGCCGCCTTGCACGCTGTCGTCGCCCTCGCCCGCGTAGACCGTGTCGTTGCCTGCGCCCGCTTCGATCACATCCTCGTCACCGGTGGTGCCGAGGGTGCCATCGTCGTTGTCGACCATCTCGAGGTTGAGGTCGGTGTAGGTGCCGTCGATGACGTCATCGCCCGCGGTGCCCTGAACGATGCCGTCGGGGCCGCCGTTGATGGTGAAGGTCTCGATGCCCGAGAAGGTCGCGGTGGAGCCATCGCTGAAATAGACGGTGCCGTTTTCGGGGTTCACGCTGTCGAAGATGATCTCGACCACGTCATTGGCGATCAGGTTGTCGCCGGTGTCGGTGCCGGTCTCGCCGCCGATCACGAGATCACCGCCGCCTGCGAAGAAGGTGTCGTTGCCAGAGCCGCCGTCGAGCGTGTCGGCGCCCGCGCCGCCGATCAGAACGTCGAAGCCACCGCCGCCGAGCAAACTGTCGTCGCCCAGACCCCCATCAAGCGTGTCCCCCGCGCCGCCGCCTTCCAGCGTGTCGTTGCCTTCGCCGCCGGAGAGGTTGTCCTGCCCGCTGCCGCCAAGGAGGCTGTCGTTCCCGCTGCCGCCTTCCAGCGTGTCATTGCCCGCGCGGCCCAGAAGCGTGTCATTTCCCGACCCGCCGTCGAGCAGGTCGGTGTCATCGCCGCCGTCGATGTAGTCGTTCCCGAACCCACCGTAGATCGTGTCTTCGCCCGCGTCGCCCGACAGCACGTCGTCATCGGTCGGCACGGCGTCGAATTGGACGTCACCGATGAGGCCAAGCTGCGCCGAGGAGCCGAGGTTGGAGTAGATGATCTCGATATTGGCGACCGGACCGGCGATCTCGACCAGAACGGAGCCTTGCGGATCGCTGTAGCCGGTGGCCGAGGGGCCTGCGGTGACGGTGTTGCCGTCAACGGTGTCGTCGCCCGTTGCGGTCAGGACAACGGGGACCGCGTTGCCGTCCGCGTCATAGGCGTTGATCGTGAAAACGTCCTGCCAGCCGGCCTGGTCGACGTCGTGCAGCCGGAACACGACGTTCTCGACCTCGTCCGCAAAGCCTGAACCACTTGCCGCAGAAAAGTCCAGATCGACGGTCCAAACATCGGCGCTGCCGTTGCCCCGGATCGCGAGGTTGGAGTTCGGGTCGAACGATTCGCCGGAGCCGACATAGGTGGCATCCGTCTCGACCTGAGCCGAGGTGCCGCCGCCATTGTTGGTGAAGCTGACGCCGACGTTGATGCCGCCGGTGTTCTGGGTGAAGCCGCCCGCGAGGTTGGTGCCGTCGTTGCCTTGGTTGGCCCAGTTCAGGTCCAGCGGGGTTGGCGCAAGTGACGGTGCGCCTCCGTCGATGTAGTCGTTGCCACCGCCACCGGAAATGGTGTCATTGCCGGCGAAACCGGTGATGCTGTCCGCGCCAGCCGTGCCGTTCAGACTGTTGTCCGATCCGTTTCCGTTGATCGTTGCCATACTTCTCTACTCGCATCGGCTCTACGGCCGGCTACTCAACTAGATAAGTTTTTAACGATCTCGCGCGGCGAAATTGCGGCGCGGGCAGGTGCGATTGTGACAGGTTTTGGGCGTTGGGCTGTGCCTGCGCGGCACGCCGGGAATGGCCTAAACGGCGCTTTGCTGATCTTCGAGGATCATGTCAGAGGCCTTCTCTCCGATCATGATCGCGGGCGCGTTGGTATTGCCTGAAACGATCTCCGGCATGATCGAGCAATCCGCCACGCGCAGGCCGCTGATGCCATGCACGCGCAGGCGGGCGTCGACGACCGTGTCGGTGCCTTGCCCCATCTTGCAGGTGCCGGTGGGGTGATAGATCGAGGCCGTGTTGTTGCGCGTCCAATCGAGGGTCGCCTCGTAGTCGTCGATGTCGAGGCTCGGGTGGGGCCGGAATTCCTCGCTGATCTTCGAGGTGAGCGGCGCATGGCGCGCGATCCTGCGGGCGATGTTGACGCCTGCGACGAGGGTCCGGCAATCGGTCTCGGTCGAGAGGTACTTGGGAATGATCTTGGGGTAATCGCGCGGGTTGGCGCTGGCCAGCCGGATCTCTCCCCGCGACTCCGGGCGAAGCTGGCAGACGGACATGGTGAAAGCGCTGAACTTGTCGGCGCCCTTGCCGGGATTCTCCGCCGACAGGGGTTGGACGTGGAACTGGATGTCGGGGGTTCCCAGGTCCTCGCGTGTCCGCATGAAACCGGTCGCGAGGCTTGCCGCCATGGTCATCGGGCCTGACCGGAACATCATGTATTTCAGGCCGATGCGCGCCTGACCCATGAGGCTGGAGACCTCGTCGTTCAGGGTCGGCTCGTTGCATTTGTAGACCAGACGCGCCTGCAGGTGGTCTTGCAGGTTCTTGCCCACGCCCGGCAGGTCCCGCACCACCGCGATCCCGTGCTCCGCCAATTGCGCAGCCTCCCCGATGCCCGAGGTCATCAGCAGCTGTGGAGAGTTGATCGAGCCGCCGCACAGGATCACTTCGCGGCCGGCTTTCACCGTCACTTCGTTGCCCGCCCGGTCGGTATAGGTCACGCCGGTGGCGCGGGTGCCGTCCAGCGTGATCCGATCCACCTGCGCATGGGTGAGGATGGTGAGGTTCTTGCGCGCACGAACCGGAGCCAGATAGGCCACTGCGGCAGAGCATCGGCGCCCATTGCGGGAGGTCAGCTGGAAGTAGCCCACGCCCTCCTGGCTTTCGCCGTTGTAATCGGGATTGAACGGGTAGCCCGCCGCCTGCGCAGCCGCGACCCAGGCGTCCGTGATCGGGCGCTGGATGCGCATGTTCGAGACGGAAAGGGGCCCCTCGTCGCCGTGGAATTCATCGGCGCCGCGCTCGTTGCGCTCCGCGCGTTTGAACAGGGGCAAGACGTCCTCCCACCCCCAACCGGCATTCCCCATCTGCCGCCAGCGGTCATAGTCCTCTGCCTGCCCGCGCACGTAGAGCAGACCATTCAGGGAAGAGGACCCGCCCAGGACCTTGCCACGGGGCCATTCGATCGAGCGGTTGTTGAGGCCGGGATCGGGCTCGGTCTTGTAGCACCAATCGACCTTGGGGTTATGGATCGTCTTGAAATAGCCGACCGGGATGTGGATCCACGGGTTCCAGTCTCGGCCACCCGCCTCAAGCAAAACGACCGAATTTCGCGAATCGGCAGAGAGCCGGTTGGCCAAAACGCAGCCGGCAGAGCCTGCCCCCACGATCACGTAGTCCGCTGATACTTCGGTCATACTTCCGGTACTCTTCGTTTCACATCGGAGTGAGGTTCAGTTTTTACTTGCTCTTTTAAACATAAGCTGCCCAATATTGAGACCACAAGTATCAATTTAGGCATTATTGGGAGGTAGGCCGAAATGAAGATGAAAGCATCAAAGGCGCTCGCGCAGATATCGCGCCGCGATCTGATGAAACTCACGGGGACGTATGGCGTCTCGTCCGTGGTGATGGGCGCCGCGACCTTGACCGGAGCGGTCACGCTGCCGTCGCTCGCCCGGGCCGTGGAATCCACCTACGACCGTCGCTATGGCACCGAGGCACAGCACACGCTGACCCTTGGCGCGGCAGGCTTCAACCAGCGCAACCTGCTGGTCGAGCGCGCAGGCGTTCTCGAATTCGCCCGTGACCTCGAAGAGCGTACCGACGGCGCGATCCGGATCGAGTTCATCGGCGACAACCAGATCTGTGGCCAGCTGAACTGCCTCGAGAAGGCGCAGTTGGGCGTCGTTGATTTCTATTCGGCATCGACCCAGAACTCCGCCGGCTCCGCACCCTATCTGAACGTGCTGGACTACGCCTACATGTTCCGCTCGCGCGCGGATCAGTACCACTTCCTCTATTCGCCCGAGTCGCAGCGTCTTCTGCGCGATCCGTTGGAACAGCGTCACGGCGTGAAATTCCTCTTCAGCCACGCCGAACTGCGCGGCCTGCAGATGGGCGCATCCTTCGCCGAGCGCGACACGGTGACCTCGCTGGAAGAGCTTTTCGGCACCCGCAACCGTGTGACGGGCACGCAGCTTGGCCGCATCGCGATGGACCTGATGAACCTCAACCCGACGCCGATCGCGTGGGAAGAGACGCTGGACGGTCTGCGTCAGGGTCTGGTCGACGGCGCCGAGACATGGGCGTCGGCCGTGGCCTACGCCAACATGTCGCCCGTGGTCACCCAGTCGGTCGACCTGAAGTTCTTCTGCGGCACCGAGCACACCGGCATGAACGCCGAGCTGTTCGACAGCATGAGCGGTGAGCTGCAGGACGCGATCATGGAATCCGCCTACCTGACGCAGGTCCATGTTCAGGCCGCCAACGAGGCGGCGCTGGTCAACACCGTGGGCTTCACCGATCCGCCCATGCCCGGCACGATCTTCGCGGAGAACGATGTCCGCGTGGCCAAGCTTGGCGAGGACCAGATCCAGATGGCCCGCGAGATGTGCGCGCCCGAGTATGTGCCCGAGCCTTGGGAGCAGTGGCGCGAGCGTCTGAACAACTGGGCCGGCGGTGTCGACACCTATCAGGAGATCTATGACGTCGCCCGTCAGATCCCCGAAGACACGCTCGCCGAGAATGTCGAGCCGCGGCGCTGGTGGCGCAGCAGCTGATCCGCTATCGGGATCAGACACTAACAAAAGACTTGTCGGCGGCTCACGGGCCGCCGCAAACTTCTCAAGCGGGGCAAAAGCCCCTGCAGTAATAACTTTCACACGTCCGGGGAGGGACAGATGGGAGAAATATTCACCGGCATCGGCGAAATATTCGCGGCTTTCGCGGACGGCGACAGCTGGATGATCAGCGAGGCATTGGGAGAGCCCGGGGCATGGATCCTTGGGCTCATGGTGATGTTGATCGGCGGCTTCGCCATCCTGATGGTCTACCGCCATGTGCCTTTCATCGAGCGGCATCTCGAATCCTACGTGATGGTGATTTCCTATCTTACTATCGGCGGGATCATCTTCTTCGGGGTGATCCAGCGCTTCGTGCCGGGCATGTTGGGTCTGGATTTCTCGAACACGCCGCAGTGGCTCCGGCCCTGGGCTTGGACCACCTCCCTGCCGCCGTTTTTGTTCCTCGTGATGACCTGGGTGGGCTGCGCCTATAACGTGAAGCTGCGCACGCACCTGTCGTTCAGCGAGTTCCGCGCCAACATGGGACGCGGGCCGCAGATGGCGCTGTTGTCGCTGGATGCGCTTTTGTGGATCGGCTTCTCCTGGGTCGTCGTGGTCACCGGCGCGCGCGTCGTGGCCAATGCGGCCTCCAACTTCCAGATCGTGCCCGCCACCGACGGGCTGATGCAGTGGTGGTTCATCATGGCCGTGCCGCTGTCGTTCATCTTCCTCGTCGCGCGGGTCATGGAAAACTGGATCGACGACTATGCCAACTATCGATCCGGTGCGCCGATGATCGAGCAAGCCGTGATCGGAGGCGACTGATGTCTGACGGAACTCTCATCACCCTGCTGTCGTTGGGCGTCACGGCGCTTTTCATGCTTGGCGTGCCGGTCTTTCTGGTCATCGGCTATTGGGTCGTCGGCATGTCCTTCGTGCTCGGACTGCCGATCGACAATATCGCCGCCGCGCTCAGCCGCGTGTTCACCGACGGCTTCGCGCTTCTCGCGATGCCTCTGTTCATCCTCACCGGCGACCTGATCAACCGTTCGGGCATTGCCCGAAGGCTGACCGATTACGCCTACGCCTGCCTCGGCTGGATCCGGGGTGGCCTTGCGATGGCGGCCCTTGGCGCCTGCGGCTTGTTCGCCGCGATCTCGGGCTCCAACTCGGCCACCACGGCGACGATCGGCTCGATGCTGCATCCGGAAATGGTGAAGGGCGGCTACGACGAGCGCTTTTCGGCGGCCACCGCCGCGGCCGGCGGTACGGTCGGTATCATCATTCCGCCCTCGATCATCTTCATCGTCTACGGCTTCCTGATGAACCTGCCGATCGGTGATCTCTTCATCGCCGGCATCCTACCCGGCGCGCTGATGGTCTTGGCCATGATGATCGCCTGTTTCCTTGTCTGCTTCCGCAACAAGTGGGGCTACATCATCAACTTCGACATCATCCGGGTCCTGAAAACCGGCGTCGGCGCATGGCTCGGCTTCTTTGCCATCGGCCTCGTGCTCTGGGGCATCTACACCGGCAAGTTCTCTCCGACCGAGGCGGCGGGCGTCACCGTGGGCTTCTGCGTGATCGTGGGCTTCCTCTGCCTTGCGATCACCAAGATCGTCGACCGGACCCATCCGGGCTTCGCCGAGCGCGAGGAACGCCCGGTCGATGAGCGTGGCTTTGGCGGCATGTTAGTGGTGAACGGTTTCGGCCCGTTGGAGCTGCCTTCGATCACCATGCGTTCGGCCCAGATCACCGGCATCCTCGCGCCGCTGATCGCGGTTTCGGTGGTGATGCAGCAAATCCTCTCGGTGATGGGCGCGCAGGAATTCCTGACCGCTTTCGTGACCTCGATGGGAGGCTATTACGCCGTTTTGTTCACGGCGATGGTGATCGTCTTCATCTCGGGCATGGTGCTGGAAAGCCTTCCGGTAACCATCATCCTTGCGCCGATCCTCGCCCCCATCGCCCATGATATCGGGGTGGAACCCGTGCAGTTCGCGGTGATCTTCCTTGTCGGCGCATCCATCGGTTTCATCACGCCACCCTACGGCCTGAACCTCTACGTTGCGTCGGGCGTGACAGGGGTGCCGTACTTCAAACTGTTGCGGTATACGTGGCCCTACTTGATCGCACTGATCTCGATCTGGATCATCGTGGCATTGGTGCCTCCACTCTCCACCATGCTGTTGCCTGATCTCTAGGAGGGTCCGATGGACGGAGAACAATCTCGCGACACGATACCGACGAACCTCCGGCTCCTGATGGTGCTGGAGGAGGTCGCGCGGATTGGTGTGCCGGTGACGCCGACCGAGGTGAATGCCACGCTGGAGTTGCCCAAGCCCACGATCCATCGGCTTTTCGCCACGCTGGAGGAGGAGGGTTTCCTGCAGCGCGACATGGACGGGCGGACCTATTCGCCCGGCCCCCGGATGCGCGTGCTGGCCACGTCGACGCTGTCATCGCTTCGCATCCGCACGGCGCGTCAGGCGATCCTGCGGCGGTTGAGCCGCGAGATCGGAGAGACCTGCAACATCGCCCTGCCGGACCGCGAGTCGATGCTGTATCTGGAACGGGTCGAGACCGAATGGCCCCTGCGCATCCAGCTTCCCCAAGGCACCCGCGTGCCGTTTCACGCGACGGCTTCGGGGAAGATGTACCTAAGCTCCCTCGCGCAGTCCCACCTCCAGCGCTACCTCAACGCGACCAACCTGACCGAACACACCGAGAACACGATCACCGATGCCGACACGTTGATCGCGGAACTGGAAGAGGTGCGCCGCAATGGCTACGCGCTGGACCGCGAGGAGTTCATGTCGGACATGATCGCCCTCGCTGTGCCGATCATGGAGACCAACGGCCGCTTGATGGCCACGCTGTCGTTCCATGCGCCCACGCAACGCTTCGATATCGACCGCGCGATCACCTGTCTCGAAGCGCTGCAGGAAGCCTCGGAGGAACTGTCCAAGCTGATCGGCTCCGAAGCCGAGGCGTAGGGCACATCCCGGCTACCGCAGCCGTTTGATGACGCTTCTGAGCATCAGCGACATGTCGAGCCAGATGGTGCGCCGTCTTTGGTAAATGAGATCGAGCCGAGCCTTGCGCGGAATGCAGGCACGCGCATAGATCGCGTCAGTTTCCTCGCGACTGATGGCCTGCCCGAGCAGATATTCCTCGTGCGCATGGAAGTAGATCGACGCGAGCCCTGAGATGCCGGGGCGAGAGCGCAGGACCCGCGCGTAGATCTCGGGGAACCGCTCCACGTATTGGCGCAGGAGCGGGCGCGGGCCGATGAAGCTGATGTCGCCCTTCAGCACGTTCCATAGTTGCGGCACCTCATCGAACCGGGCGCCGCGCAGGAAAGCGCCGCTTCGGGTGATCCGAGCCGCCTTGTCGCCGCCTGACACGCCGCTGTCTTCGCCCACGACGCTCATGGTTCGGAATTTCACCAGTTTGAACCCTTCGGTCGGGGTCTTCATCCGCTCGGAAATATAGAGGATCGGCCGCCCGTCCAGCATAAGGATCATCAGGGCGACGAGGGCGATGAAGGGAAGAAGGACGGCGCTGAGAAGAATGGCACAGCAAAGGTCGAGCGCACGTTTGGCCGGGGTCATGGGGAGAGGGCCCTTTGCCACTGGGCGACCATCTCGAAGGGCTCGCAGGACGCGGGGTCGAAGAGGTGACGCTCGGCAAGCGCGCGGCAGTCCAGCGTGATCCGTTGTTGCGCACCGGGCGAGGCGGGACGGAAGGCGACCGCGCGCCCGGCCGCACGGGCGAGGTCTGTCATGGCCACCTCTCGGGGTGCCGCGATGTTGAGGCTTTCGGGCAGCGGAGCAGCTTGTGTCGCGAGGCGGTGCAGGACATCGGCCAAGGTCTCCACCCCGATGTAGGAGCGGATCGGCCCGCCACCGTCCGCAAAACAATCGATGGTGAGGGGCGTGTTCGGCGCGGTCCGGGCCGCGTTCGACAACAGCGCATCGGCGCCCGCGACGTTGCCGATCCGCAGGCAACAGACCTCCAGCCCCCGCGCGCGCCAAGGGGCGCAGGCCTCCTCCATCTCCCGTTTGGCGCTGCCATAGGGCGTGGTGGGCGAGAGCGCGCTGCCCTCGGTGAATGGCGTGCCGTCGCCGGCCCCATAGACGGCGGAGGAGGAGGCCAACAGAACACGGGGGATGTTGGCCGAAAGCGCGGCCTGCAGCACAGCCACGGCCAGCGGTGTGTTCAGCGAGAGGTCGGCGGCGGACGCTGGCGTGACGCCCGCCAGCGACACGATCACGTCGAACTCATGGGCCGCCAGATCCTTGGGTGCGGTTGTCAGCAAGGGCCAATACAAGCCGGTTTCGCGCTGTGGGTCGCGGTGCTGCGCCACCAAGCTGTCCGCTGTCGTCACGATCCTGCGCCAGCGCGGCAACACCAGCTTTCCCACGCGGCCGGAGCCTCCGACGAGGAGGATCCGCTGCGGCCGGGCGGCGGACGGTTTGCTCATCGAAGGGGTGGGCACGCATCAGCCTCCGTCATGGGGAGCGGCAGTGCAGCGAGGTTAAACCTGTTTCGGTTAATCAAAAATTAACGTGGGCGGGCTGAGATGGCAGAGGCAGTGGTGGCGCTTCACCGCGAGAACGAGGGGGGCCACGATGCAAGTATGGTTAACGCAGCGGGCGGAGCCTACGCCGCACGATATGGGCGAGCGGCGGCGTCCGATGCGTACCGGGCTGATGGCGGAATATCTGTCGACCCATGGCGCGGAGGTTCTGTGGTGGACGGGGGATTATGATCACTACGGCCGTCGCCAGCGCGGACATGACAACGCCGAGATCGCGGTCTCCGACACCTATCGCATCCGCTACCTCGCGGCGACGGGCTACGGAAAGACCAAGTCTCTCGCCCGCTTGCGCTACGACCGCGCGGTGGCGGCGGGTTTTGTCGAGCTCGCGCCGCGCCAAGGGCCGCCCGACGTGATCCTCGCCTCAATGCCCTCGGTCGATCTGGCGCTGGCCTCGGTGCGCTATGGCATGGCGCACGGCATCCCCGTGATCGTCGATATCCGCGATCTTCACCCCGACATCTTCGTCGAAAGCGCGCCGGCGTCCCTCGGCCCGCTGGTGCGGCTTGCGACCGCTCCGATGAAGGCCCGCGTGGCAGAGATTTGCCGGGACGCGACGGCCATCTGGGGCAACTCTGATGCCTTCGTGGAATGGGGCTGCAGCCTGGGCGGGCGCAGGCGCGGGCGACATGACATGACGCTGCCGATTGCCTACAAGCCGCTGACGGTCTCCGACGCAGAGAAGGCGGCGATCCAAGACGCGTGGCGGCGTGAGGGGCTCTTCCAGCCTGATCGGTTGCATGTCGTCTTCTTCGGCACGCTCTCGAAGGCCTTCGACTTCGCCCCGGTGCTGGAGGCAGCCCGACGGTTGCAGGCAAAAGGCAGCGCGCATCACTTCCATTTCTTCGGCGCCGGCCAGCAGCAGAAATTCTTGTCTGAAGGCTGCGCGTCTCTGCCCAATTGTACGATGCACGGCCCGGTAGGTGCGGCCCGGCTGCAAGCGGCGATGGAACTGTCGGACATCGGTCTGGCGCCCTACATCTTCACCGACAATTTCGCGGCCAACATGCCGAACAAGACGACCGAATACCTCGGCGGCGGGCTGCATGTGGGGCTGGCGTTCAAGCGTGGTGCCTTGGCCGACTTCCTGCGCCGGACCGGAAGTGGCTTCTGCTATGAGACCGCTGCGGAATTGACCGAGGCTTTGACGAGATTGCAGGATGACCCGCACACATTGACGACCGCCAAAGCCGCCTCCCGCGCCGCATTTGTCCAGCATTTGGGGTATGATACCCTCTCCACGCGGATGCACGCGCAGCTTGTCGAGACGGTCAAGACATTCGGCAACCGCGCTACAAGGACAGGTCTGCCGTCACCTGCGGCAGCGCGCCTTTGACGTCGTAGATGACGTGGTTGGGCTTCGCCAAAGCCCGCATTGCCGCGTCCGACATGGCAAGAAACTCTCCGTGACAGACCGGCACAATGATGCCGTCATAGGCGCCTTGCTCGGGCTCCACCAGAGAGATGCCATAGGCCGATTTCGCCTCCTTCGGGTCGGCCCAGGGATCATGCACGTCAACCTTCATCCCGAAGCTTTGCAATTCCGTCAGCAGGTCTATCACGCGGGTGTTGCGCAGGTCGGGACAGTTTTCCTTGAAGGTCAGCCCCATCAGAAGCACGCGGCTGTCCTTGATCTGGATGGATTTCAGGATCATCGCCCGGATCATCTGCTTGGCGATGAAACCGCCCATGGCGTCGTTGATCTTGCGGCCCGACAGGACGATCTCGGCGTCGTATCCGACTGCCTTGGCCTTGTGGGTGAGATAATAGGGATCGACCCCGATGCAGTGGCCGCCCACCAGTCCCGGACGGAACGGCAGGAAGTTCCATTTCGTCCCGGCTGCGGCCAAGACGTCGAGCGTGTTCACCCCCAACCGTCCGAAGATCAGCGCAAACTCGTTCATCAGCGCGATGTTGATGTCGCGCTGCGTGTTCTCGATCACCTTGGCGGCCTCGGCGACCCGGATGGTCGGCGCAAGGTGGGTGCCGGCGGTGATGATGCTGCCGTAGAGCGCATCGACGAAGCGCGCGGCTTCAGGGGTGGAGCCGGACGTGACCTTGGTGATCGTCTCCAGCGTATTCACCTTGTCGCCGGGGTTAATCCGTTCGGGGCTGTAGCCGACGAAGAAATCCTCGTTGAGGCGCAGGCCCGAGACTTCTTCCAACACGGGCACGCAATCCTCTTCCGTGGCGCCGGGGTAGACGGTGCTCTCGTAGATCACGGTATCGCCCTTCGAGAGGGTCGCGGCGACGCTGCGAGATGCGCTGAGAAGGGGGTCGAGGTCGGGCCGCTTGAAGGCGTCGATCGGGGTCGGTACCGTGATGATATAGACATTCGCCTGCGCCATTCCGGCCGGGTCCGTGGTAAAGGTGAGGTTCGGGGTGCCGCGCAGTTCGTCAGCGGTTGTGGCAAGCGTCGTGTCGGTGCCGGCCTGAAGGTCCGTCACGCGCTTTTCGGAGATGTCGAAGCCGGTCACGGGCCGGTCACGCGCGAAGGCCAGGGCGAGCGGCAGGCCGACATAGCCCAGGCCCACGACTGCGATTTTGACATGATCCAGATCCATCAAGGCACCTTTGGTAAATTCGTTGATGTTGAAGCGCGCGGGCCATCCGTCTGCTCGGACGGGGCGGTGCGCAGGACGTAGACCAAGCCGAGGTAGAGGAAGCACAGCCGCACGAAGCCGGGGCTCAGCGGGTTGAGGCCGTCCAGCGCGGCGTCACGGACGCCGGCCATTGTCACCATGCTGAGAAGCAGGAAGGGCACGTTGGTGAGGAACGGCGCCATGATCCGGCCGAGCATCATGGCGACGCCCCGGATGATGAAGACGTAGTAGAGGATCGCGAAACCGGCGCCCGGAAAGTAGAAGGCCGAGCCGAGGATCGAGGGGGACGCTCCGGTCCGTGCGCGCCAGCCAGAGGACAATTGCAGGAAATTCATGCGCGCGGTGGAGACGACCTCGGGCTTGGTCAGCCCGTCGAGCCCAAAAAGCACCGAGGCACGGTAGAGCATCGTGTCGAAGATGTTGCGGATCGCCTCGAAAAACAGGCCGAAGTTGAAGAAGCTCTCCGAGACATGCATCGACGTGCTGGTGAAGTGATAGCTCAGCCGGCGGACGAAGACCTGCGCAATGGTCTCGAGGTTTGAGAGCGTGGCGAGGGCCTGCTCCACCCCGAGCTTGTTGGCTGTCCCGACGAAGAGCGCCGCGAGTACCAGAAGCGGCATGAGGGCGAGGGCCGCACGACGGGTGATCCGCAGATGCAACCCGAACACCCGCCGCCAGCGGGTGCCGGATGCCAGCAGCGCACAGAAGACGAAAAGCACATCGAGCGACGCCTGGATGCTGAAGGCAAAGCCGAGCGCGATCAGCAGGAGCGTCGCGGAGCGGGCGCGCCGGGCGTGGCCCTCGTGCAGCATCCGGTAGTGGACGAAAATCGCGACGCCGAAATAGATGGTGAGCAGCTGCAGGAGGAAACCGATCGCGCCGACCTCGGCGAGGGCTTCTCCCGTCTGGCGGAACTCGAGGCCGAGCGTGCTGCGGGTGGCGAGGGCGAAGAGCACGAACCCCGCGGCGTAGACGACCGAGAGGCGGGGGTGGAACGCCAGTTGCGCCAAGGTGCGGCCGATCAATGGCAGGCGCAGCACGGGGAGCTTCAGGATCAGGGCGAACAGCAAAAACGCGACGGCGACGTAGAGTATCCCGAGGAGGTAATTCGGGCGGGGCCGGATGGCGGCCTCGAGAAAATTGCCGAAGCACAGGATCGAGACTGCCGGGACGACGTAGAAGATCAGGCAATAGAGGCCGAATATCCTGAAGGCGTAGCGCTTTGCGGTCTGTACCGAGACCGGCACTGGCATCGCGGCTTCTGCGAAGGGTTGGAGGGGATAGGTCTGCGCCATGGTCATTGCGGCGACACCTCGTCCGTCAATCTCATCTCCAACCCGTAGCGCCGCCGGGCGAGCGCCGAGACAAGGTTGAAATCATCCTCGGGTGAGGTGGCAGACACCGCCGCGCATGCCTCGGCGATGTTGTCTGCCAAGGCCTCGATGTCGGGCGTAAAGGTGAGCATCGCGGCGATCTCGGGCACGAAAAGCGCGCCCATATCCTCGTAGGCAAAGACCTCCCGACCCAGAAGGGCGGCCTCCACCAAAGAGGTCGAGAAGCCGCCGACGGTGATGCGGGCCGCGAGGATGTCATCCTGAGTCGAAAGGCCCGTCGTCTGCGCACCCAGAGCCCTGACCCGGCCAATCAACCGCGCTTGCAGGTCAGGCCCGTGGGCGGGGTGCACGCAGTAGCGGATCGGCAGGGACAGGCGCCTGCGCAGTGCCTTGAGCAGCGCGATCTCCTTGGCGAAATAGCTGCTTGCCGCGTAGTCGGGATCATTGCTCGCCCCGCCGATAAAGGCAATCGCGGGGGTTTCAAACAGGTTGCGGGGTATCGCGACGTCACGCCCCTTGCGGTCCTGCCAGAGCCGGATGTTGCACGCGATCTCTCCATCCTCGTCGGTGAGCAGATGGTCGCTCTGCGGGGCAAAGCGCGGCAGGTCCGCGATGAGGTTCACGTAGATCGGCGTGGCGCGCGAAAGCTCATGGAGGCGGGCGAAGTACGGAGCGATCGTGACCGTCGAGGCGCCGTGAAGCACTTCGACGACGTCTATATCCGGCCGGGCGGTCAGGAAACCGGTGCGAAGGACCTCGGTCAGCCATGTCGAGGAGGTCGTTGTCAGGAAACCACATTGCGTCAGGAGATGGCGGCGCTCGACGAGATCGAGGCCGGCGTAGATGACGGCGGCCTGCGGGTCACGCGTCGTCGCGTAGCCGATCAGCGCCTGCGACGCGAGACGTGCGAGTCCCGCAGGACCCGCCAGACCGCAGAGAAACGCCAGCGCGCCGTAGCTCTCGTCCGTATGGCCGAACCGGCGGGACATATCGACCTGGTGGATGCGGCTGGTCTCTTTGATGCCGATCAGGGAGGGCAGCGATTGCGGGCGATTAGTGCGACAGACGCGGGTCAGGTGCTGGTGCGGGCTTTCACCCGGCAGAGGCCGAGCCCGCTTGCCGTCGAAGGCGACGATCCAGTCATGCGCGCGAACCCGGGCGGTGAAGGCGTATCGGACGTGGCAGGCCGCGCGTACCCCATGGGCGAGGGCGCGCCGCAGACGGCGCCAGGAACGGCCTCGGGTGGGTGCCGCCATATCGCGGACTTTGCGGGTCGTCTGAAGAAGGAACAGGATGTTGGCGGTTTGCGAGAGGAGCGTCGGGTCAGGCTGAAGAGCGTGCAGAAACGGCACGGTTCTCTGGCGCAGCGATAGCCGGCGGAGGGGGGCGCGGATCATCGGCATTCCTCCACGACGCTGGATGGCAGCCGTAAACGTGGGTGCACCGAAAGGCTGAGCCAGACGAGGCCGACAAGCCGCAGGGCGAGGATCAGGACCAAAGCCATGGCGATGGTCTCGACGCTCGGTGGCAGGATGTTCAGCACGGCAAACATGGCCATGAAGAGCACCGCGTGCAGGACCACGAGCGGGCCGCGTTTGCTGCGCCAGAAGACGAACTCCTGCGCCACCATCGAGATCGCGGCGAGGAAATAGGCCAGCGCGAGCCAGCCCAGGGTGGCGGCTTCCAGCGGCGACTCGATCCAGCCGAGGGTGATCAGCAGGCGAAAGGAAAGCAGCGCGATCACGGCAAGCGCCACCGGCGGCAGGAGGTTGCGCGCGCTCAGTATGGTGGGAAGGACGGGGCGCTCTGCGTCCATCAGCGCCGGGCGGATGCGGGTGAAGTGGAAGATGTTGTGGACCAGCGGCAACGTGGCGAAGATGTTCACCGCGAAGACGTAGCTCGCGAAGGTCTCGGGAAACGCGGCGTTCACGAAGTAGCGGTCGACCAGCAGGATGTTCATCGCGAGGATCGAGAAGACCTGCGCGCCAAGATACTCGCGACCGTAGGCCTTGAGGTAACTGCCTGCGCGGCCGCGAACCCCTCTCACCCCCTCCCGTCCCACGTGCAGCGCCCAAGCCGTGATGACGCCCGTGAACTTAGAGGAGACAAGGCTGATGTAGCAGAGGAAGAACGCCAAACAGAGCGCGGTATAGAGGGTGACGCTGCCAGCCCCGAAGATCAGCACCATGACAAGGATCGCCCCGCTCGGCAGGATCGTTCGGAACACGAAGTGCGCGGACCATTCCAGATAGCGACGCTGGTAGATCAGCGCGCGTTGGTGGTCGTCGAAAAACTTCTCCATCACGACCAGGGCCATCACCAGAGCCCAGAGGTGCATGCTCTCCGTCCAGATCCAGACGACCGCTCCGACCGGGGGCGCGAAGAGGATCATATGCACCGCGACACCGTCGATATAGCACAAGACCTTTCGGGTCCCGCCAAGCCCGCGACGCTGCGGCGTATCTCCGATGAAATAGGCGTAGACCGCGCGGTGGTTCTGGTTGCCGTAGATCACGACGCTCGACACCATCGCCGTCAGCACCAGCGCATAGTCCCGCGCGAACTGGCCGTCCGGCAAAGTGAGGGCCACCAGCAACGTCAGCGGACGCAACACCACGCCGATGACGCGGCAGAGGAAAAATACCGCGAAAGCATGGGGTTGCAGAAAGAGGCGGATCGGCGTCATGGGCTCTCAGTGATAGGAGGTGAAGGCGTAGCGGGCGCCGCCGTTGACGGGGTGGGCCCGGTGAATGGCCGAGGTGTCGGCGATCAGGATCGTGCCGGCGGGCACGGTGAACAGCTTGGAGGGGTAGGTCTTCTCGACGGCGGCGATGAAGCCCTCATCGATATGCTGATACCCACGCGTGCCGGCCCGCTGGACGATGTCCTTCAGGCTGAAATAGCGCCCCGGAATGATGTGCTTGATCTTGGCCGAGATGTTCTGGGTTCGGGGGATCAGCTCGAACGGGCCATCGTTTTCGCCGACGTCCTGCATGAACACGAAGATCTTGAGTTGCTTGCGAAAACTGTCGAGGTGCCACCGGCCTGTCCGCAACTGCCCGCTGTCCGTGGCAAGGGGCCGGTTGCGGATCGCGAGGATGTTGCGGGCGCGGCCCATGTCGGGATCAAGTTGCAGGATCACCGCATCCGAGAAGGCGCGGAAGGCGCGGGCGCTGGAGAAATGCGTCTCGGCGTGCCAGATGCGATGTTCGGAGCCCGCGTAATTGACCTCGAGCTCTACGTTGGACGCGCAGAGGTCATCCATCTGGCGCACGACCTCGGCCAGGGCTCTGTGCGGCAGTCTGACGGAAAGCTGGTGGTACCCGACGGCCTCCAGATCGGCGCGGGCCGCGTCCGGGTCGATGGAACGAAGGGCGTCGTCAAACATGGCCGGGTCTCCTGCGTCAGCCGTGGAAGTTTCGCGCGTTTTGGGATCAGCAGGGATGCGCATAATGCACCACGTCCATTGGCTCGCCTCCGACAAGGAAATGCGCTTTGCGGCGGCCGTCGGGGATCATGCCGGCGCCTTCCATGATCGCGATCATGGCGCTGTTGCCCGCCACACAGCCGCCGGTGATCTTCCGGATATCCCCGCGCCCGGCCAGGTAGCCGAGGACAGCACGCCACGCGGCCGAGCCATAGCCCCGCCGCCCGCCGCCGCCGATCAGGATGCCGATGTCGGCCAGGCCATTGGCCGGGTCGATCGTGGCCGCGACATTGCCGACATGGGCCTCTGACGAGAAATCCTCGACCGCCCAGAGCAGGTTGGGGCTGTTGGTGAAACCCGCGACATAGGCGCGGCAGGAGGCGATGTCGTGGCGACGGTGGCGCTGCTCGCTGAAGCGCATGAGCTGCGCCGAGTTGAGCCAGCCCACATAGCGTTCCGACAGGTGCCGCCGGGCGAAGGGCAGCAGCCTGACGGGGCCATGGGTCAACACCGGGGCAATCATGCGGCGACCCCTTGCGACAAGGCGGCCCGCGCGTCCCAGACCTTCGCGAAGGCGCGCACCACGTCGTCGATGTCCGAACGCTCCATGCTCGGCACGATGAACTCGTGCGAGATCAACCGGTTGAAGTGCAAATCCTCGACCACGGGGCAGAGACCCGGCGCATAGCTCTGCCACGAATGGGTCAGGCCGTTGGCGGCCCCTTGCAGTGCGATGCGGTGCTCGAACGCGGGCAGAAGGTAGATCGGCCTGACGTAGCCCGCTCCGAGCTTGACGCCTTCCTTCTCGCGCAGCGCGAAAACAGGCAACTCGGCCCTTACGGCTTCGACGAAAGCGTTGCGAGCAAGCCCGCAGGTGGTGTCCCAGAGGCAGGCGTGCGCGTAGTACACGTGCCGCGCTCCCTCCCGCACCTTGGGCAGGGTCAGCGGCGCGAACCCCCGCATCTGTTCCTCGAAATACGCGACCCGGTCGCGCCGTTCCGCGAGTAGCAAATCGAGCTTGCCAAGCTGGACCTTGGCAATCGCGGCCTCGATCTCGGTCATGCGCATGTTGTGACCGATCATGTTGCGCAGATCCTCGATCCCCCACGCGCCGGCGACGCATTCGCCGTGGTTCCGGATCATCGCGAGGCGTTGCGCAAGCGCCGCGTCCTGCGTGACGACGATGCCCCCTTCGCCCGCGTGTATGTGCTTGTGATAGTTGAGGGAGAAGACGCCAATGTCCCCGAGCAATCCCGTCGGCGTGCCGTGAAGCTGCCCGCCGGGGGCCTGTGCGCAATCCTCGATGATCTTGAGGCCATGGCGGTCCGCCAAGGCACGCAGAGCCGGGCCGTTGAAAGGCTGGCCGAAGAGGTCGACCGCGATGATCGCCTTGCAGCGCGGCGTGATTGCAGCTTCGACGGAGGCCGGGTCGAGACAGAAGGTATCCGGCTCCACATCGGCGAAAATCGGCGTCGCCCCGTAGAACAGCGGTGCGATGGCAGAGATCGACATGGAATAGGCGGTGACGATGACCTCGTCGGCCGGGCCCACGCCGATGGCCCCCATCGCCGCGATCAGGCCGGCGGTGTTGGAGTTGAACGCCAGCGCGTGCGCGGCGCCGATGCTGTCGGCCCACGCCGCCTCGCATTCGCGCACGTAGCGGCCGCCGTAGAAGTTTTCATGCGGCGCGCCGAGGTAGTTGGACAGGACGCCGCTGTCGATGACCTCGCAAACCCGCGCCTTTTCTTCCGCGCCGACGGTGACATGCGCCGGGAAGGGTGCGGTTCGGGTCTTGGGACCTCCATGGATGGCAAGCTCGACGGTCATGGCGTGGCCTCCTTCATCGGAGCGGGTGCAGGTTGCCGGCAGAGCGCTTGTGCGCAGGCCAGCACAGCCGCTGCCGCGCCTGCGTGGAGGGCCATGTCTTGTCGGCCCGCTCCGCTTTGCGCGCCAGTGGCGAGGAGCGCTTTGACCGACGTGCTCGCCTTCGTCGGATCGGTGCAGAGCCCAAGGCCTTCGCGCTCTCGCAATTGCCTGAGCTCCCGCAGGCGCAGGTTCGGTTGGAGGCTGAGGGTGGGTTTGCCGAGCAGCCATGCCTCGTAAAGGAGCAGGGAACTCATGCCGAGCACGGCGCGCGCGTGATGCAGTGCGTCGCGGACGCCGTCGGGCGCGACGATCTTGACGTTCAACCCATGGGTTCGAGCGAGCCTGTGCCATCTGTCGGCGACCGCTTCGCGACACTCGCGGGGATGCGGCGCCACGTGAACCGGCATGGGCCCCGCAACGGGCACCGCGGCCAATGCGGCTGCAACGAGGTTCGAGACCTCAGCCTCATCGTAGCCACGTCCGGATGGAGAGCTCCGGGCACCGCTGTCAGCCTTGACCGGTTCCGAGACAAACAGGAGGTGGTCCAGCCCCTGCACGGGGGGGCGGAACCGGCGGCGCTCCTCGGCGAGGCTTGCGAGCGCCGGGTGTCCTGAAATCCTCAATATGGCACCGGGCACCCCGGCGGCCTTTGCCGCGTCACGGGCCAATTGATCCATGACGCAATAGGCATCGGGGATAAGGGTCCTCGCGATGCCATTACGGTCCATGCCCTGCAACCGCTCCGCATATTGCGACCAGTTATCAAGGACATGCACCACCGGAATGCCACGCTGTCGCGCCCCCAGAGCGGTCTGAAAGGCAAGCGGGTCCGCGACGCTGGTGGCATAGACCAAGACGTCAAACGCGGCGTGTTGGGTCTGGGCAGGGGAGAGCCAGTGCCACGCATCGTCGCCTTCGCGGCGGAAGACGCCGTGGTCCAAACCCACCACGCGCAGCCCCCGTGCTGCCGCCAGACGCGCCACCGGCAAGATCGCCCGCGCGCCGCCCACATCTCCTGCTGCGAAGCAAATGCGCATGCTCATCGGAGACCCTCCGACAGCTGCGCGAGGATCGATTGCGTGAAGCCCGAGGCCGCGAAAGGCGACTGCGACGCGGCCCCGTCATCCAGCAGGTTGCACAACGCGAGGTAGCTGCCGTCCAGCATCGCGAGGGTTGAAACGTCGGGCGGCACCACGTGAACCGGCGGGGCAAGGTTGAAGAACCCCGGCACGTCGGGATTGGGCTGTTTCGCCTCCCACGTGAGTTCGGCCGCGCCGCGGGATAACGACAATCGGCCCCCGTCGGTGACAGCGCGCAGATCAAGCGCGTGGTAGCCGAGGTCGGGAACCCCGAGAACGGCGACGGGTACACCGCTGAGCGAGAACCCGAAGCTCGGATCTGCCGTGTCGGCGCGGTCGATCCAGTCGAGCGCGGGCGCGTCATCCGCGTCGAAGAAATATCCGATCAGGTCGAGGAAATGCACGCCGTTGATCGCGAGGCCTCGGCTGTAGGTCACGTCGAGCCGCCGCAGCTCTCCGGCCGAAAGAGCGGACCGCAGGCGCGATTTGGCCTCGGACACATGGGGCAGGCACCGGCGAAAGTAGTTCACCACGATACGCGGAGGAGCGGCGCTTTGGGCAAGCTGAGTTTGCAGCGACGTGAACGACGCCATATCGGCAGTCGCCGGCTTCTCGACCCAGAGCCTGGGGATGCCGGCTTCGATACATGCCTTGATCTGGTCGGCGTGATGCTCGGTCGGGGAGGCGATGGCGACCAGGTCGAGATCATGGGCGAGGAAGGCCTCGAACTCCGCACTACAAGCGACCGGGCCTGGACCACGATAGCCCGCCTCGAACGCGGCGCAGGCGGCGGGGTCGGGATCGAAGATCGCGACGAGACGCGTGTCCGGGTGGCGATGGAAGCAGGCCGCGTGACTGAGGCTGCGGGCCCCGTCCCACGCGCCGCCATCATAGGACCAAGCGATCCGTCCGGCACCTATGATCCCCGCGCGCAACATCCCGATCAGCCCACCATCGTCCAGCAGAGCGCCGTGCCGCGTGCGATGGCGCGGCTGGCTTGGCAGCCGATGACGCGGTCATAGTGGCGGGGCGGCAGGCCATTGCCGGGGCGGATGACGCGGAGATTGTCCGGGGTGAAGGCCTCTCCCGCCGCAATGTCACGCACGGCATAGATCGAACGGCGGAAGGTCGCGGCACCGGCCTCGGCTGATTTTCGAGTGTAGTCGACCCGCCCGAGGGACAGCCACGCGTCGTGGCAATCCTCGCAAAGGCGACGAAATTCCGCAGGTTCGAGGCTGAAGGCCGCATCCGGCCCGCCGTCGGCGCGGCTCAGGGTGAAATGCTTCTCGATCACCGCACCGCCAAGGGCCACGGCGGCCACGGACGTCGCGGAGCCGAGCGTATGATCCGAGAGGCCCGACACGGCGCCGAAGGCCTCGGCCAGATGGGGCATCGTCCGGAGGTTCGATTGGTCCGACGGTGCCGGATAGGAGCTGATGCAATGAAGCAGCACGAGATCGTTGCAGCCGTTGTCCCGCGCGGTCCGCACGGCGGCGTCGATCTCCGAGAGATTGGCGAGACCGGTGGAGATGAGCATCGGCTTCCCCTTGCGCGCGACATGGGCGATCAGCGGCAGATGCACGGCCTCGAAGGAGGCAATCTTGTAGGCCGGCGCCCCGAGGTCTTCCAGAAGGTCGGCCGCGCTTTCATCGAAGGGGGTGGAGAACAGCGTCACGCCCAGACCGGCGGCCCGCGCGAACATCGCCTCGTGCCACTCGAACGGCGTCTGCGCTTCCTTGTAGAGATCGTAAAGATTGCGCCCGTCCCACAACCCGCCGTCGATCCGGAACTCCGGCCCGTCGTGGTTCATGGTGATCGTGTCGGCGGTGTAGGTCTGCAGCTTGATCGCGGCGCAACCGGTGGCGGCGGCGGCCTCGATCATCGCAAGCGCCCGGTCGAGAGAGCCCTTGTGATTGCCCGAAAGCTCGCAGATCACATACGGCGGGTGATCCGCCCCGATCCGGCGACCGGCGATGGTGATTTCGGGGAAGCTGCCGTGCATCTAGCCCTCCTCCCCTTCGTGTTGCCGGTGGATCTTCAGCACGTAGCGGTGGCCGCGAAGGTCGAAGAAGGCCGGGTATCGGTCGTTGTCGACGGTGCGCAGCAGGTCGAATTGATCGGCCAGCGTGCGATGGGGGTCGAGGCGGCTGTCGGCGGGGCGGCGGCGCGGGTAGTGACTGGGCTCGCCCTCCTGTGGCCGCACGACCGGGGGCGCCGGGGCGGTGGCGAGTTCGAAGCACATCCCGGTGATCTCCGCCCCCATGCGCGCGCGCATCTCATCGTTGAGCTCGTGTCCGCGAAAGCGCAGATGGCGCTGCATCACGATGTCGCCCGCGTCCGCTTCCCTAGCCATGGTGATCATGGTGAGCGGTATATCGTTGCGGCCCTCCAGCACCTGCCAGGCGAGCGGCGAAAAGCCCCGGCCCCGCGGCAGGGCGCTGGCGTGAACGACGAGGTTCCACCGGTTGCGCGCCAGCAGCCCGGGCGGCGTCAACCGGGTGCAACTGAGGTAGAAGGCGATGTCGCCGGCGGGGACCTCTTCCTGCCGGGAGACGGAGCACGCGTCGTGACCCCGGGCGCGCAGGCGGTGGGTGAGCGCCTCCGCGTGGGGCGCGAACCAGCCGTCCGGCGGGTCGGTGACGACGGCAATGCGCCGCCGGTCGGGCCATGGGGACGCCGGGGACGCGGAGGTGGCGGTGCGGGCGACGGTCATGGCGCGGTGCTCCAGCTCAGGGTGTCGGTGATCGCCGCCGCGACCCGCTCGCGGCCCGCCCCGTTGCAGATGGCCGCCGCGGCGGCGGACATCGCCCGCAGCTTCCCGGCATCCCCGAGCAGTTCCCCGAGGGCATGGCCGAGCGCCGCATCGTCCCCCGGCGCGACCGTCCGGGCCGCCCCGGCCTCCGCCAGCGCCGCCGCGGCCCCGGCCTGGTTGGCGGCGAGCGGCAGGCAGATCGTCGGCAAGCCGAGGGTGCATCGCTCCCAGGAGGAGCTGCCGCCCGCGCCAATCGCCAGGTCCGCCTGCGCCATTCGCGCGGCCATGTCGTCGACGGCGGTAACGACCTCCACCGGGCAGGGCAGTTCGCCCGCCGCGGCGGCGATATCCGTGCTGCCGGTGGCAGCGGCGCCGAGGATCACCTCGACGCGCAACCTCTCGACCCTCGGCAGCTTCGCCAGCACGCGCAGCACCGCGCGCAGCGCGCAACCCATGTCACCCCCGCCGAGGGAGATCTGCAGCCGCGCCACCCCTCCTTCCATTCTCGCCCGCCGTGCGAGGCTTTCGGCACGGTGACGGGCGAACTCGGGGCGCAGGAGAGCATAATCAGGCCCGATCAGCCGCTGACATTGATCTGGCAGAAGGCTGTCGTAATCCTCTGCGCGGCGGCCGAGGTTCTGATCCAGCAGGATGTCACATTCGTGGGGACGGTTGGCGCAATCGTCGATCGCCACGACGGGGCAGGGCATTTCCCGCTCCCATTTCGCATCCAACCCGTAGTGATCCACGATCACCAGTTCAGCATCCGCGGCGTGGCGCGCGGTTGCCTGGGCGTCATCAGCGACGGGTATGGTCGGATCGAGATACTGCACGCGGTGGCCCCGCGCGGCGATCAGCTCACCAAGGTGACCCGCCTCTCGTCGACAGACGAAATTGGCCTCGCCGTCCAGCTCTTCTGCCAAGGCAAGGCAGCGCATCACGTGGCCCGCGCCCACATCAAGGCCCGCATCGGCCCGGATCACGAGTTTTCGGCAGGGTTGCCGCAGCAAGGTGAACATCTGCTCTGCCCGGTCCCAATCCTCGGGCGTGTCGATATCTTGCGCGCGGTGGCGAGGGATGATCAGCGGCACGGCGTCGGGGCCCATCAGGGGCTTGCCGGCGCGCCAGGCCTCGCGACGGCCCCAGTAGAATTGCCCGGTGTCGTGGTAGGCCTCTTCCAGATCCTGACTGCGGGTGAGGGCGTGTTCGGGCTGCAGCATCTCCAGCCGTCCGTCCGGGCGCAGGCGCACCCCGCGTTGGACGGGGAAGGGGAAGGTCGTGACCGGGAAGGCGTAATCGGCCCCGGTCGTGTCGAGAAGCCCGCGGGCGGCACGCATGTCCTCGGGGCGCACGAACGGCGCGGTGGCATAGAGGCAACAGACGTGGCTTTGCGGCCCCCAGAGCGCTTCAGCCTCGGCGAGGGCATGGATGATGACCGGGACCGTTGCCGTACTGTCATCGGAGAGATTTGCGGGGCGCGTGAACGGCACCTCTGCCCCGGCCGCCCGCGCGACCTCTGCAATTTCGGGGTCGTCGGTGGAGACGATGACATGCTGGAACAGACCAGAGGCCTGCGCGGCCTCGATCGACCAGCCAATCATCGGCTTGCCGCAGAAGGGCCGGACGTTCTTGCGGGGGATCCGCTTGGAGCCACCGCGGGCCGGGATAACGCAGAGGTTCATCGTGCGACCTCCGACTTCACGGCCGTGATGACAGCGTCCTGCTGTGCGTCGGTCATCGCGGCGAAAAGCGGTATGGAGATGGCGCGAGTGTAATAATCCTCGGCCTTCGGGAAGTCTCCGGGCGCGAACCCGCGCTTGCGGTAATGCGGCTGCAGATGCACCGGAATGTAGTGAACGTTGACGCCGATGCCCGCGCGGCGCAGGCCTTCGAACACCGCCTTTCGCCGGGCCGCGTCGTGCAGGCGTAGGATATAGAGATGCCAGGAGGAGGCCGCGTCACGCAGGGGCGCCGGTCGGTCAAACGGCAGGTCGGCGAGCGCTGCATCGTAACGTTCGGCCCGCGCCGCCCGCGCGGCAACGTAGCGGTCAAGCCGCTGCAACTGGGTCACGCCGAGGGCGGCCTGCAGCTCGGTGATGCGGTAATTGAAGCCGAGCGCGATCTGCTGGTAATACCACGGCCCCTCGCACTCACCCTCCATCAGGGCAGGGTCGCGGGTGATGCCGTGGGACTGCAAGCCCTCCATGGCGTGGGCCAGCGCCGCATCGTGGGTGACGGCCATGCCGCCCTCTGCGGTGGTGATGATCTTGACCGGATGGAAGCTGAAAACGGTGATATCCGCCAGCCCGTGACCGCCGACAAATTCCCCTTGATAGCGCGCGCCGATTGCGTGGCTGGCATCCTCGATGATCTTGAAACCGTATCGGTCCGCCAGCGTCCGGATTGCGGCCATGTCGCAGGGCCGCCCGGCCATATCGACCGGCATGACGATCTTCGGCAACCGCCCCTCGCGCTCGGCGCGGGCCAGCTTGTCGGCCAGCGTGTCGGGGCAGATGTTGAGGGTATTCGCGTCGATATCGACGAAATCGACCTCTGCCCCGCAATAGAGCGCGGCGTTGGCCGAGGCGACGAAAGTGATCGGAGAGGTCCAGAGCCGATCCCCCGGACCAAGTCCAAGCGCAAGGCAGGCGATATGCAGCGCTGAAGTCGCGGAATTGACCGCAACCCCGTATGGCGCGCCGACATGGTTGGCGAGGGCTGCCTCGAACGCCGGGACTTGCGGGCCCTGCGTCAGGAAATCGGAGGTGAGCACCGCGTGCACTGCGGCGATATCCTCCTGCGTGATGTCCTGCCTGCCGTAAGGGATCATCAAACGGCTCCGATCTTATGCTCGTTCGCGTCGATCCATGCGGCCAGTTCAGCGGGCGACATCCAGTCGGGGTTGGTGTCACTGGAGTAAAGAAACCCCTCCGGCACCGGGCGTCCGTTCTTGATGCGGGACGGGCTGGCCGCCCAATTGTTGATACTCGGGAGGATCTTGAAGTGATCCTCATATTCGAAGGTATGCGGCGCATCTTCGGGGCTGATCATCTGCTCGTGGAGCTTTTCGCCCGGACGGATGCCGATGGTGTCCTGCTTGGCATCGGGCGCGACGGCGGTCGCGATGTCACCAATTGCCATGGAAGGGATCTTCCGGACGTAAATCTCGCCCCCTTCCATGTCGTTGAAGGCATGCCAAACCAGCTCGACCCCCTGCTCGAGCGTGATCATGAAGCGGGTCATGCGGGGGTCGGTGATCGGCAGGACACCGGACTCGCGGATCGAGCGGAAGAACGGGATGACGGACCCGCGCGAGCCCATCACGTTGCCGTAACGCACCACCGCGAACCGGGTGTCATGCTCGCCGGAATAGGCGTTGCCCGCGACAAAGAGCTTGTCGGACGCGAGTTTCGTGGCGCCGTAGAGATTGACCGGGCTCGAGGCCTTGTCGGTCGACAGCGCGACGATCCGTTTCACACCCTTGTCGATGCAGGCATCGATCAGGTTCATCGCGCCGTTGACGTTGGTCTTCACACATTCAAAGGGATTGTACTCGGCCGTGGGCACGATCTTCGTCGCCGCCGCGTGGACCACGTAATCCACCCCATCCAACGCGCGGTAGAGCCGGTCGCGATCGCGGACATCGCCGATGAAGAAGCGGACGCGCGGTTCGTTCCGGAACCGCTTGGCCATGTCCCACTGCTTCATCTCATCGCGCGACAAGACGATGATCTTCGCAGGGTTGTGCCGCTCCAGCGTCATCGGCACGAAGGTATTGCCGAAGGAGCCGGTGCCGCCGGTCACGAGGATGGTGCTGTTTTCAAGCATATGCATAGGTTCCAGAGGTCAGTTGAGCGCCGGGCGCGGAGGGGGGCGGCGACGCGGCGCGGGCCTGCCAATCGGCGAGCCAGAGCGACAAGGAGAACGGCGCGAAGACGCCCTTGAACCGGACGCGCGCGTCGTGATCACAAAAGGCGGTGAAGAGCTTGAGGTAGGCCTCGCGGTCGACCAGCCCGCCCTGAGAGACGGGGTTGCCGGGGTCACCCATGAGGTCCAGAACACGCGGCCGCTCGATCATGCGAAGGATCGTGTCAGATGTGAGCGCGAAGACTAAGCCGCACATGGGAAAACCCCTTGGCCGAAGGAACTCGGATCTGGCGCGGATCGGGAGGGTTGACCGGCGCTGCCCCTACAACAGCGTGAATCTGTTTAACAAATGCTTAACGCGCGGAGATTAGGGTTAAGGCTGCGATGAAAGGGCCGCGAAACGGCGCGAGATGCACCGCGCGCGCGATGGACCGATGCCGAATCCCCCCTGCGCCAGACCCCCGATGCGACGCCTGTCGCGCGCCCATGTCGCTTTTCTGCGGCTTTGGGTCGGATGGGCGAGGCGTTTTTGCGCGCGTTCGGGCAGGTATGGGCCGAAAGATATCTCAGCCGGAGCGCGCCCCATGAAAACCAATGTGAAAGCCCTTGTCGTTGGCGGCGGCGCCGTGGGCACCTCGATCGCCTATCACCTCGCCAAGGCGGGGTGGGACGATGTGGTTCTGCTGGAGCGTGACGAGCTGACGAGCGGCTCCACCTGGCACGCGGCGGGCCTGCTGCCACTGTTCAACATGAGCTTCGCCACGACCCACATCCATGACTACTCGGTCAAGTTCTACAAGGAGCTTGAGGCCGAGACTGGCCTGAACGCGGGTTTCGCCGTGGTGGGCAACCTGCGCATGGCGCAGACCGACGAGCGCATGGACGAATACATGCTCTACGCCTCCACCGCCGAGACGGTGGGCGTGCCTTTTGAGTTTCTGACGCCCGAAGAGATCAAGGAGCGCTGGCCGCTGATCCGGACCGAGGACCTCAAGGGCGCGCTTTACCACGCGACGGACGGCTACATTAATCCCGCCGACGTGACCATGGCGATGGCCAAGGGCGCGCGTCAGCGCGGCGTGGAGATCGTGCGCAAATGGCAGGCCGATGCCTTCCACTGGAACGGCACCGCATGGGAAGTCACCTGCACGAAGATGGTGGAGAAGGGCGGCAACCTCGTGCCTTCGGACGAGCAGATCGTCATCACCGCCGAGCATGTCGTCACCGCCAGCGGCAACCACGCGCAACGCACCGCGCAGATGCTTGGCATCAAGATCCCCGCGATCCCGGTGGAGCACCAGTTCATCGTCATGGATCAGGACCCCGCGCTCGTCTCCTGGCGCGGCGAGGGCAACCCCGAGCATCCGGTGATCCGCGACGCGGACGCCCAGAGCTACGTGCGCGAGGAGCGCGGCGGCTGGATTCTCGGCGTCTACGAGAAGAACGCGCCCGCGCGGTTCGAGTACGGCGTGCCCGACAGCTTCCGCGCCGACCTCTTCCCGCTCGCCCTCGACCGGATCGAAGAGCAATACATGGCGATGATCCACCGCATTCCCTCCTGCGAGGAGAGCGGGCTGAAGGACGATTTCAACGGACCGATCTGCTACACGCCGGACGGCAACCCGCTGGTCGGCCCCGCGCCGCGGATGAAGAACATGTGGCTGGCCGAGGGCTTCTCCTTCGGGATCACCGCGGCGGGCGGCACCGGCTATTACCTCGCGCAGATGATGGTCGACGGCGAGGCCGAGATCGACATGGCCTCGCTCGATCCGCGCCGCTACGGCGACTGGATGACGACGGAATACGCCGCGCGCAAGAACGAGGAATGCTACGACCACGTCTACATCCTGCATCACCCCGATGAAGAACGCCCCGCCTGCCGTCCCCTGAAGACGGCGCCATCCTATGACCGGATGAAGGCGCGCGGCGCGCAGTTCGGCTGTGTCAACGGGTGGGAACGGCCCAACTACTTCGGCCCGCTCGATGCGCCATCGAACTTCGACGCTGAGGCCCGCAGCTTCCGGTGCGGCGCGTGGTGGGACTACGCCAAGGCCGAGGCCGAGGCGATCCGCAACGGCGTGGGCCTCATCGACGCCACCGCCTTCACCAAGCACAAATTGCGCGGGCCGGGGGCGGCGGCGTTCCTTGACTGGTTCACCACCAACAAGCTGCCCAAGGTGGGCCGGATCAACCTGACCTACGCGCTGACGGCGGCCGGCACGACGCGCACGGAATACACCATCGTGCGGCTTTCCGAGGATAGCTTCTACCTCGTCAGCGCCGGGGCCTGGCAGCTCTATGACAGCGATTTCCTCGCACAGGCGATCAATGACAACGTGGATCGTTTCGGGCCGATGTGGCTGGACGATTGCACGGGCCAGCACGGCGTCTTTGCCATTGCGGGCCCGAAGTCACGCGATGTGCTGCAGGAGCTGGTGCGCGATGCCGATCCCGCAAGTGTCCTGTCGAACAAGCGCTTCCCCTGGCTTTCGGCCCGCAAGCTGGAGCTGAAGATGTGCCCCGTGAACGCGATCCGCGTGGCCTATACCGGCGAGTTGGGGTGGGAGCTGCATCACCCGATGGAGATGCAGAACTACCTCTTCGACCAGCTGATGGAAGCGGGCGAAAAGCACGGGCTGAAGCTGGTCGGCGCGCGGGCGCAAAACTGGCTACGGCAGGAGAAGAGCTACCGCGCCTTCGGCACCGAGTTGGGCCGCGACGCAACCCCGCTGGAGGCCGGGCTGGACCGTTTCGTGGACCTCGAGAAGGACTTCCACGGCAAGGAAGCGATGCTGGAGAAGGGCATCCGCTCGAAATGCGTGACGGTTCTGATCGACGGGCCGGCGGATGCCGACCCCTGGGGCCGCGAGGCGCTGGTGCTGGACGGGGAGAAGATCGGTCGCCTGACCTCCGGCGGCTACTCGGTGGCCTTCGGCAAGCAGATCGGCATGGGCTACGTGCGCCCGGACCTGGCCGAGGTGGGCACGAAGCTGCAGGTGCGCATGTTCCGGCAGCTCTTCGACGCGGAGGTGGTGGAGGACAGCCCCTACGATCCCACGAACACCACGATCCGGGTCAACGCGCCGGGGTTCTGATTGCCGCGTTACGGCGCGGTGGGGAGGTGCAGGCCTTGGGCCATGCTCCTCCCGCCGTCCGTGGCATCATCCTCGGTCAGTTCATCAGGCGGCCCATCACGTCGGGCACCATCATCGCCTCCATCAGGCCGCTTTCCTGCATGCGGCGCATCGCGATCTCGGCGGTGCCGCAGGCCTGACCTGTCTGCATGGCAAAGTCCGGGTTGATCGGCACCGGGGTGACCGTGGCCATTTGCTCCATCGAGGTGATCTCGACCTCGGCGAAGACGTCCATCTCGTCGAGATAGGTTTCCACCGCGGCGTCGCCACCCTCGGCGCGGATGGCATCGAGGGTGCAGGCGGCCGCCGTGCGCATCTCCTCATCCCACTCCCAGTCAGGAATGGCCGGCGCGATCTCCGGCACGCGGGAAACCAGAAAAGCCTCCATGTTGGCCCCGGCAGAGACCGAGGCGGCCTCCAGCCGGTCGACCTCGGATTGCGCGAACGCGGGTGCGGCGAGGAGGGTGAGGGCAATGGCCAATGTGCATGTTTTCATGAGGAATATCCCGAAATTGGAAGGTGTCAGGCCGCAGATTGCTCCGGATGCTTGGCGCTGCCAAGGTCAGGATAACCTCCGCCGCCGTGGCGCGCGGAGTTCCGCTTTTCGCACGCCGCTCCGCGTGGGCGCTGGCATTCAGGTGGTCAGGCCCGCCGCCGCTCGCAGCGCGGCCATCTGCGCGTCACCCGCCGCCTCGCGCGCCGCGAAATCCTCCATCGCGTGCTTATAGGCCATCTCGTAGAACAATTTGTGCTGTCCCCAGGCCAGGAAACCCGCGCCCGTCAGACCCGGCGGGCGGATCATCAGGTCCGAGGGATTGAGGGCGGTCATCATGTCGGACTGCCCCACCAGCAGCGAGCGCATGACGGTGGAAATCACGCCGGGGACGCGGGCACCGGGCTTGGCGAAGGGATTGACCGTTTGCCGCAGCAACTGACCCCGGCCGGGCAGGCTCGGGTAATCGACGTGCATCGTCTTCTCGGTGGATTTCTGGACGTTGACCACAACATTGGGGCCGGTCTTGAGGCGGTGCATCGTGCGGAAGGGCATGTTGTCGATGCAGCCCCCATCCACGAGCATCTTCCCCTCGCGGGTGAAAAACGGAGGCAGGACGCCGGGGATCGCCGAGGAGGCGCGGATCGCCTCCCACAGCGGGCCTCGGGTGATGGTGACCTTCTCCATCTCCGAGAGGTCAGCGGCGACGGCGTAATAGGGCAGCCAGAGGTCTTCGATCGGCTCCTCTCCGAAGTGCTCCACAAGGGCGGCGTCGAGAACCTTGTGATCGAGGAAGGCGAACTTCGGCACGGTGATCTTTCGCATCGCGCCGGAGCGCACGAAGATTTCCTCCACGCGGGGGCCGATCTCCTCGGCGGGCACGCCAAGGGCGATGGCGCCACCCATGGCCGAGCCGACCGAGGTGCCGCCGACGATGTCGACAGGCAGGCCAAGCTCGTTCATCGCGCGGTAGACACCGACATGGGCCACACCGAAGGCGCCGCCACCCGAAAGCACCATGCCCACGGCGCGACCCGAGAGGAACCGGCCGAGGCGGGCGATATCCGCGTCTCCACCGGTCAGCGCCACGTGATGATGCAGGAAGACGGGCCGCGTATCGAGCCAGCGACCGGTGCCGGGCGCCTTCTGCATCCGATGCGGGTGCAAGAGCACGAGGCGCCGCTGGCTTTCCGGCAGGATGCGAAGCGCGAAGGCCTCCAGTGCGGAGGGCTCCTGATAATTGATCGCCTGCGCCACGATCACGGCCTGATCGGCCTGCTTCAGCGCGGCGCGGGACCAATCGCCATCCGTGGCATTGGCCACGAAGAGCACGATCTGCGCGCCCTGTTCCTGCGCGTTGAGCCACGCGATGGAGTCGGGCGCCGTGGGATCGGCACGCTCGCCGAGGGCTTGTTTGAACGCGGTCTCGGTCACAAGGGTGACGGAATGATGAGCCTCGATCGCGCGGGTCAGATCGGGGATGAAACGCTCGGGCAGGGGCGCGTTGGCGGCTGGAAGGATGCAGAAGGTGCGGGCCGGGGGGCGGCTCGGATCCGGCGTGACCCGTGCCGACGTTGCGGCCAGCCGTCCGGCCAGTTCTGCCGCCATCGCCTGCGGCAAGCCCTCGACCTCGGCGCAGAGCGCGTCATAGGTGGGGCGGTCGATGCGATAGACAATGCTGTCCCGCGCGGCCACCACATCCGCCGTACGGGCCGAGCCGGTGAGGAAGGCGATCTCTCCGATCACCGAGCCCGCGCCGATCTCGGCGAGGTCCACGCCGTCCCGCTCGACCCGGAAGCGACCGGAGAAGACGAGGTACATCGCCTCTGCGTCGGTCCCGGCCGCAATCAGCTTGTGGCCGCGTTCGACGGGCGTCTGGGAGAGCCGCGCGAAGGCAGGCCCCTGCAAGATGCTGAACAAGCCTTCAGGCGCGAAATCGCTTTGCATCAATTCGTCTTTCCGGTCGTCTGATATAGTAAATAGGCCCGCCAAGAGCGGGCCGTTAATTTAATTATAGTAAACACCTGATTAGGGGAAAACGAAACGTTTCCTTACGTGACACCGCCCAGATCCGGTTTGACGCCGCAAAGCAGCAGATTATTGGCAGGCATCGCGGCGGGCGCGGCAACGTCCAACCCCGCGTCACGCCAGATATCACAGGCCCAGGCGACGTCCTTGTAGCCTGCTTCCTGTCCCTCAGCGCGCAGGCGCGCATCGAACTCGGCGTCGCCGTCGGACGTCGTCTGCCCATCGCGCAGGAAGGGCCCGTAGGCGACCGCGCGCCCGCCGGGCCGCACGGCCCTCGCGATTTCGACCATGCAGGCCCGCGCGGCGGGTTCAGAGACGAGATGCAGGAGGTTCGCCAGAAAGATGAGGTCGTAGTCACCGTGCTCTGCCGCCCAACCGGCCGTGCAGGCATCAAGCGATATCGGCGGTGCGATGTTGGGTGAGGGCTCGGCCTGCACCCAGGCCCGGATCGAGGCGCGGCGGTCGGGATCCGGGTCGGACGGTTGCCAGAGGATATTCGGCATCGCCTGGGCGAAGCGGATCACATGCTGTCCGGTGCCCGAGGCAATTTCCAGCGCCCGCGCCCCGGCGGGCAGGTCCGCGGCGATCCGCGTCAAAGCCGCCGCAAGCGCATCCCGGTTGCGCAGGGCGGCGGGGGCATTCAGCCGCCCATCATCGAAGGTGGGCGACGGCTGCGTCATTGGTCGGCTTGCATCATGATCTGAAGCGCGCCGGATTGCGCCAGATGGGCCATGAAGGCGTCCATCATGCCGCATTCCGCCACGATGGCACCAACCTCGTCATCAGTCATGTCGCCGGGGTTGCCGACTTCCACATCGCCGTTCATCACTTCCTCGGTGGTGAGCGTCTCGAGGCGGTTCTCCATCTCGGTGACCATCTCGGACACGGCGGGCTCTCCAGCCTGCGCAACGAAGCCGTCGTACATGCAGGTATAAGCGGCGCGCAGCCCCTCGGACCATTCCGCCGAGGGCATGTTGCCTTCCAGCGCCGGGGTCTGTTCGACCATGGCGTCGAACATCATGCCGTTGATGGTCGTGGCGACCGCCTCCAGCCGCTCGAACGATGATTGCGCGTGGGCGGGCAGGAGGGCGAGGGCGGAGAGGGGCAGCGCGAGGGCTGTTGCGCGCAGCATCATTGCGCTTGCAGGGCCTGCATCGCGCCGGATTCTGCCAGCCGCTGCATCTGCAGTTCCAAAAGGCCGCATTCGTTGTTGATCTGCTGCACCTGCGCGGCTGTCAGGCCCTGCGGCACACCGGCGCTGAAGGTTCCGTCGAGAAGGTCCGCCGGACGGGCGGAAGCAATCGCGGTCTCGAACTCGGCCAGCATTGCGTCGACACCGTCTTCGCCCACGGCGCGCTCGTAATCACGAAGCGCGCAACGGCCAGCGCGCCGCTCGGGACGGCCCCATTCGGCAGAAGGAAGCAGACCCTGCAGCACGGGGTATTGCGCGGCCAGACCCTCGTAGGTGAGCGCGGTCATTTGCTCGCTCAAGGCTTCGAAACGGTCGAGTTGCGATTGTGCCTGGGCGGCGAGGGGCAGGGTCATCAGCGCGGCGGCGAAGCCTGCGCACAGGAAGGAACGGTTCATTGAGATCTCCGGAATTTGTAAGGGCCGGTAAACGGTTTGGACTTAGAATAGAGCCACTGCGAAGCAGTTCCAAGTTCCGGTCATCGGGACGGGGGCCAATGGGCGGGGTTTTGCACCCTGCCGCATTGCCTGCCGTCCCTTGTTTTTCTCGCCCGACCGGGCACACGTCATTTTGATCGGAAGCGTGCCGGGGACAGGGCCTTCACGACGACATCGTCAAGCGCGGGCGGCGTGCCTGCAACGAGGTCCGCCAGAAGCTGGCTGGCGGCGGGTGCGGTCTGGAAGCCGTAGCCTCCCTGGCCCGCGCTCCAGAGGAAGGTCGGATCAGAGGGCTCGGGGCCGATGACGAGGCACCGGTCGGGCGCGAAGGTCCGCAGGCCCGCCCAGGAGCTGGTCACGCGGGTGACCTCCTCGGTCACGAAGGGCTGATACCGGGCGATTCCCTCGGCCAGCGTCATGTCGTCGGCATAGGCATCGTGAGGCGTTGCGGCCTCTTCCTCTGCCGGCGAGACCAGCCATGCGCCCGCGTCGGGCTTGGCGTACCAAGCCTCGCCCGCGCCGAAAATCATCGGCCAGCGGCTGACGTCGTGGCCCCCCGGCGCCGGCATCCGCGCCATGGAGCGCCGGTAGGGGGTCAGCCCGATCGGCTCGATACCGGCGAGGCTGGCGATCTGGTCGGCCCAGGCTCCGGCGGCATTCACGATGTGTCGCGCGTGGAGGGTCTGGCTGTTGGTGGTGACCTCCCACCCGTCGTCCATACGGGTCAGGGCGGTGACGGTCTGACCGGTCTGCACCGATCCATTGGCGCGGATCGTGCGGGCGAAGTGCTGCACCATGCGATCGGTATCGATGTCCCACGCCGCGTCGTGATGGGCTGCGCGGGTGATGTGGTCCGCGTTGAGGATCGGGACGAGGGCGCAGGCCTCTGCGAGCGAAATTTCGGTCAGGTCCATGGCCGTGACGTCGTGCTCGAAAGCCGCAGCCTCGGCCTCGCTCGCCAGCATCAGCAAGCCGCGCGGCGAGAGGAAGCCGCCGTCGAGCGTCTGGTGATCGTCCAGAGACGCATGGTTCAGCGCGACAGTGACTGGGTGGCCGTAGTTCGCCTCGTAGAGCGCGGCCGACCGGCCGGAGGTGTGATAGGCCAGCGCGGGCTCGACCTCCAGAAGGCAGGTGGTGCCAAGGGCCGCGAGCCGCGCGCCCGCGGAGGTGCCGGCGATACCGCCGCCGATGATGAGGAAATCATAGGTCATGGGCGTAGGCGTGACATGGAGGGCGCGTCTGGACAAGAGGGGGAAGGCGGCTTTTGAAGCGGTCCTTATTGCGGCTTTGCAAGGGGGGCGTGCCGTGTGTCCGGGTGGCGCGCTTTGCACTGTTGGGATGAGTTGTATTTGCCAAGATGAAGGGAGCCGGGGGTGCTCCATGAAAAAGGCCCGCCGGATGGGGCGGGCCTTTGATGAGGTTGACGCGTGCAGCGATCAGTTCGGGATGTCGCCGGTGATGCCTTCGACGTAAAAATCCATCCCCGCGAGCGTGCCGTCGTCGGCCACTTCGCCTTCCGCGAGCCATGCGGTGCCGTCCTGGCGGTTGATCGGGCCGGTGAACGGGTGGTATTCGCCCGCCGCGATTGCGTCGATCATTTCCTGTGCCGACGCGCGGACCTCTTCCGGGATTGCTTCAGTCATCTCGCCGATCTCGACCATGCCGGGGCCGATGCCGTCCCAGGTGTCGGCCTGCTCCCAGGTGCCGTCGAGCGCCATGCCGACGCGTTCGATGTAGTAGGGCGCCCAGTTGTCGATGATCGAGGAGATCCGCGGCGCGGGCGCGAATTGGGCCATGTCCGAGGCCTGTCCGAAGGAGTAGATGCCGGCTTCCTGCGCCGCGGCCTGGGGTGCCGTGGAATCGGTGTGCTGCAGGATCACGTCAGCGCCGGCGTCGATCAGCGCCTGGGCCGCTGCGCCTTCGGCTGCGGGATCGAACCAAGTGTAGGCCCAGACCACCCGGAATTCGACATCGGGGTTCACCGCGCGGGCGTGGAGATAGGCCGAGTTGATGCCGCGAATGACTTCGGGGATCGGGAAGGACGCGATGTAGCCGATGATGTTGCTCTCGGTCATCTGCCCCGCGATGTGGCCCTGAATGGCGCGGCCCTCGTAGAAGCGCGCGGAATAGGTGGAGACGTTCGGATGCTCGCGCAGGTAGCCGGTGGCATGTTCGAACAGCACGTCGGGGAACTGGCCCGCGACCGCGTTGGTGGCTTCCATGTAGCCGAACGACGTGGTGAAGACCATGTCGGCGCCGCCGAGGATCATCGTGGTGATCGCGCGTTCGGCATCGGCACCTTCCGGCACGGATTCGAGGAACACGGTCTCGACCTGGTCGCCGAAGTGCTCTTCCACCGCGAGGCGGCCCTGGTCGTGCTCATAGGTCCAGCCCAGGTCGCCCGTGGGGCCGACGTAGATGAAGCCGACCTGCAGCGGCTCGTGGCCATCGGCAAAGGCTGCGCCGGCGAGGCCCGTGGCAAGCGCCGCCGTGGCCAGAAGTTTGGTGGTGAGTTTCATTGTTCATCCCCTCTGTTGGATTCAGTTTCTTTGGTTAAGATTTGGTCCGTAGGAGCCGCCTCGGTCAAGGCGGCGGTTACGAGCCCGGCAGGAACGGCGATGATGCCGATCCCGATCAGCATGATGACCCCGGTGAAGATGCGCCCTCCCACGGTGATCGGATAGACGTCGCCGTAGCCCACGGTGGTGAAGGTGGCGATGGCCCACCAGAGGCTTTCGGGGATCGAGGAAAACCCTTCAGGCTGAGCCTGATGCTCGAAGTGGTAAATCCCCACGGAGGCAAGGTAGAGCGCCACGGCTGCGATGAAGAAGAAGATCGCGAACTCGGCCCTGATGGCATCCAGCGCCCGGGCGATCCTGTCGAGCGCATTGTTGGCCTTGAACAGCTTCAAAAGCCGCAGCAGGCGCAGCAGGCGAATGGCGCGGATCGTCGCGAAATCGGGCATCATGAAGATCAGCGCAGGCACGATGGCGAGGAAATCCACGATCCCCCAGAAGCTGAACGCGTAGCGTATCGGATGGGCGCTACAAGTCAGGCGAAGGGCGTATTCGATGATGAAGATCGTCAGGATCACGATCTCGACCGTGACGAGCACGGTGGTCATCGTGGGGGTCAGCGAGGGCATCGTCTCGAGCGCGATGACGACCGCGGATATGCAGATCAATGCGTAGATCACTAGCGCCACGGACCGCCCCACGCGGGGGTGCGTTCCGTCGAGGACCTCGATGACCTCAGCGCGGGTGAAACCGAAGAGCTTCATGGGTTACCCGGTAGCATGGAAAGTCTTGCCGAGCGCGGCGGGTGCGTTGATCGCGGTCTTGGCGCGGTCCGAGGACATAATGACAAGGACGATGATGGTGACGATGTAGGGAGAGGCGTCCAGAAGCGCGACGGGGACCGAGACCTCGGCCGCTTGCAGGCGCAATTGCAACGCGGCGATACCGCCGAAGAGCCATGCGCCGAACAGCACGCGGCCCGACTTCCAGCCCGCAAAGACCACCAGCGCCAGCGCGATCCAGCCAGCGCCTGCGGTCATGCCCTGCACCCAGTTCTCGACATAGACGATGGAGAGGAACGCGCCGCCGAGCCCGGCCATGGCGCCGCCGAAGACGATGGCGGCGAAGCGGATGCGGATCACCTTGTAGCCGAGCGCATGGGCGGCGTCGTGGCTTTCGCCCACGGCGCGGATGATCAGCCCGATGCGGGTGTGCTTGAGGACATAGGCGATCGCGAAAACAGCCGCGACGGCGAGATAGGTGACGAGATCATGTCCGAGCAATATCGGCCCAATGACGGGAATGGTCCGCAGAACCTCGGGCAGAGGCTTGGCGACCTCGGGGATCGGTTGGCCCTCGTATCCGACGCCAAGCAGGGCCGCGAGGCCGAGGCCGAAGAGCGTCAGGGCGAGGCCCGTGGCGACCTGGTTCGACATGAGGAACTGGGTGAGGACGGCGAAAATCACGGAGAGGCACGCGCCTCCCGCCATGCCCGCGATGAAGGCCAATGTCGGCGATCCGCTATGGTGGGCGACGACGAAGCCGCAGACGGCGCCCATGATCATCATGCCTTCGACGCCGAGGTTCAGGACGCCCGATTTCTCCACCACCAATTCTCCCAGTGCCGCGAGGAGCACGGGGGTGGAGATCGTGATCAAGGCGACGATGAGGGTGACGGGATCAATGATCATGGAAAGCCCTCGGGAATGGTGCCGCAGCGCTTGGCTTGCAGCCACGTGGCGGTGAGAACCGGTCAGTGGGCGAGCGCCGCGGTGTGCCGGGACGCTGACGCAGGTGGGGGCGTTTGATCTCGGTCATGCCTTCGCCTCCCGCCCGACGCGGACGCGGTAGTTCGACAGGACATCGAGCGCGAGAAGGAAGAACAGGAGCATCCCCTGGAAGGCCTGGATCGCCGGGGCAGGGACCTGCAACAGAAGTTGTGCCAGCTCGCCCCCGATATAGGTGAGCGCCATCAAGAGGCCCGCGAAAAGAATGCCGATCGGATGCAAGCGGCCGAGGAACGCCACGATGATCGCCGTGAAGCCGTAGCCGACGTTGAGGTCGATGGTGACCTGACCCGCGGGGCCCGAGACCTCGAAAACGCCCGCGGCCCCGGCCAGCGCGCCGGAAATGCCGAGGCAGAGGATCACCATGCGCGCCGGGCTGACGCCCGAGAACCGGGCCGCGCGCGGCGCCTGTCCGGCGAGTTTGATCTGGTAGCCAAACAGGTGTTTCTGGAACAGGACGTAGGCCGCGATCACGGCAGCGAGGGCTGCGAAGACGCCGTAATGGGCGAGGTCGAAGAACCCGCCCGCAAAGCCCTCCAGCCCCAGTTGATCCACCACCACGGGATTGTCCGTACCCGGATGCCGCGCGAGGTTGCGCGAGCCGGGGAAGCCTTGTCCGTCGGGGTTGCGCAGCCAGCTTGTGGCGGCGGAGGCGAGGATAGCCTCGGCCACGTAGACCAACAGCAAGGACACGAGGATCTCGTTCGTGTTGGCTTTCGTCTTCAGCACCGCCGGGATCATCGCCCAGAGGAAGCCGCCGAGCAGTCCGGCGACGATCATGCCGGGAAAGATCAGCGGATGCTCGGACGGATAAAGCGCCAGTCCGAAGGAGGCGCCTGCGAGCGCCCCGATGATATATTGACCCTCGGCCCCGATGTTCCAGATCCCCGCCCGGAACCCGAGTGACAGGCCGATGGCGATCAGGATCAGCGGTCCCGCCTTCACCAGCAGTTGCGGCCGCGAGAAAGAGGCGAAGCGTTCATGAAACAGCGGATCCCAGAAGATGATGCGGATCACCTCGACAGGGTCCTTGCCGAGCAGCGCGAACATCAGCCCGCCGGCCAGCATGGTCAGGATCACAGCGATGACCGGCGTCGAGAGCGCCCAGGCACGGGACGGTGTCGGGCGCTTCTCAAGACGGATCATGTGTGCGCTCCCGGTGCGGCTTCAGACATTCCATGGTCGCCGCCAAGCATGAGCCCGATCGCTTCCATCGACAGTTCCCGCGCAAGGCGGGGGGCTGAGAGGCGGCCTTCGTTAAGGGCACAGAAACGATCCGAGATTTCAAGAAGTTCGTCGAGGTCCTGCGAAATGACGATGACCCCCGCGCCGCCTTCCGCCAGATCGAGAAGTGCCTGACGGATGTCGGCCGCGGCCGAGGCATCCACGCCCCAGGTCGGCTGGTTCACGACCAGAACCTTCGGATCCTGCAGGATCTCCCGCCCGATGACGAATTTTTGCAGGTTGCCGCCCGAAAGCGCTCGCGCCGCGGTGGCGTTGCCGGGGGTGCGGACGTCGAACTTGCTGATGATCTCATCGGCGAAATCACGGGCCTTGGACCAGTTGATGAAGCCGCGCGCGGCAAGCGCCTTGCGGGATTGACCGGTCAGGACCGCGTTCTCGGTCAGGCTCATGTCCGGGGCGGCGGCGTGGCCCAACCGCTCTTCGGGTGCCGACAACAGGCCGCCCGCGCGCCGGGCGTTTGGCCCCTCGGCGCCAATGTCGCGCCCGTCGAAAGTCAGCGTGCCGGGGGCGGTCGGGCGCTCACCCGACAGAACCGCGAGCAACTCATCCTGCCCATTCCCCGCAACCCCGCCGATGCCAAGAATCTCACCGGCTCGGACCTCCAGCGTGATATCCTTGAGAGAGGTGCCGAAGGGCGTCACGGAGGGCTGCGAGAGGCCGTCGATCGTGAGCAACGCCGCGCCCGGTGTCGTGTTGGAGCGCGCCGGAACAGCCAAGGATTTGCCCACCATCATCTCGGCCATCTGAGCCGCGGACGTGGCCTTCGGGTCGCATTTGCCGACAACCTTGCCGAGCCGCAGGATCGTCGCGGCGTCGCAGAGGTTCCGGATTTCTTCAAGCTTATGCGAGATATAGAGGATCGAGGTGCCTTCCGCGCTGAGCTTGCGCAGGGTCTGGAACAGGATCTCGACCTCTTGCGGCGTGAGGACGCTTGTCGGCTCGTCCATGATCAGGAGCCGGGGGTCCTGCAGCAGGCAGCGAATGATCTCGACCCGCTGACGTTCGCCCGCCGAGAGATCGCCCACAAGGCTGTGCGGGTCGAGAGGTAGGCCATAGGCGGCACTGACCTCGGTTATGCGCGCCGAGAGATCGCGGGGCTTGGGCGGCTTCTCCATCCCGAGCGCGATGTTCTCTGCGACGCTGAGCGCCTCGAACAGGCTGAAATGCTGGAACACCATCGCGACACCCGCCTCGCGCGCGGCTCGGGGTTCTGCCGGGGTGTGGTGCGTGCCGCTCAATGCCATGACGCCGGCGTCGGGCTTCACCAAGCCGTAGATCATTTTCACCAATGTCGATTTGCCGGCGCCGTTCTCACCCAGTAGCGCATGAACCTCGCCCGGTTGGATGGCGAACGTGACATCATCGTTTGCGACAACACCGGGGTAGGCTTTGGTCAAGCCATTCAGTTCGAGCAGCGGTATCGTCATGGTCCCCCTGATGCTGCCGATTCTTGCAGCGTTTGATTAACAAGTAGCCGCGCTGCGACGCCAATCGCAATGGCCTGAGGATGTTTGCCGAGGCTTGGGTCACCCATAGGGCACATGATGCGCGAAATTTGGTCGTTGTCATGACCCAAGTGCAAAAGCCTTTTGCGAAAGCGCGCCCATTTCGTCGCCGACCCGATGAGCCCGGCACTGGCGAAGCCACGCGACAGGGCGGCGTGGCAAAGCGCCAGATCGATATCATGCGAATAGGTTGCGATCAGGTGGTGCGCATCGACCGGCGCATGGGTCATCATCCGCGGCATGTCCGTCGCAATGAGCCTGTGGATCGACTCGGGAATATCCTGTGGATAACGCGCCTCGTCCGTATCGATCCAGGTGATTTCGATCTGTGGCAGCGGCGACAGCGTGTGGATAAGGGCGCGGCCCACGTGGCCCGCCCCCCAGACCCAAAGCTGCGTTGTGGCGGGTTCCGGCAACTCGTCCGCACTGCGCAATTCCAGCGTCACGACGCCCCCGCAGCATTGCCCGAGAGACGGCCCGAGAGGGAACGTCCGGGTGCGCGCGGTCTCGCCGCTCTCCAGCATCGCGCGCGCGATTGCCATGGCTTCCCACTCCAGCGCGCCGCCTCCGATGGTGCCGCTGATCCGGTCCGCATAGACCAGCATCGCGGTGCCGACCTCTCGCGGGGCGGAACCTTTGACATCGGTAACCGTGACGCGGATCGCACTCATTGCCGTGCGCGGGTGACGGCCGCCAGAACGGCCTCCGCAGTGGCCGGAGCCTGGAGATCCGGAAAGCCCGGCCCCGTCGCGGCGCAGGCGTTAGACAGCGCCGAGAAGACGGAGATCCCGAGCATGAAGGGCGGCTCTCCTACAGCCTTCGAGCGGTAGATGGTCTCTTCCCGGTTCACCGCGTCATAGAGGGAGACGTTGAAGATATCCGGCGCGTCCGAGGCGCAGGGGATCTTGTAGGTCGACGGCGCATGGGTCTTGAGCACGCCCTTGGGGTCCCAGACCAGTTCCTCGGTCGTCAGCCATCCGGCCCCCTGAACGAACCCGCCCTCGACCTGGCCGATATCAATCGCCGGATTCAGCGAGGCGCCCGCGTCATGCAAAATATCGGTGCGCAGGATCCGGTTCTCGCCGGTGAGCGTGTCGATCACGACCTCGGAACAGGCGGCGCCATAGGCGAAGTATAGGAAAGGGCGACCCTCTCCGGCAATCCGGTCCCAGGCGATCTTCGGCGTCTTGTAGAAGCCGGTCGCCGAAAGCGAGACCCGCGCCATGTAGGCGCGCGTGACGGCGTCGGTGAAGGGCATCTCGGCCGAGGGCGAACGGACCATGCCATCCTCGAAGGTGATCTCCTCCGGTTCCGCCTGGAGCTCTTCCGCCAGGGTTCGAGCGATCCGCGCACAGATCTTGTCGCAGGCATCCTTCACGGCCATCCCGTTCAGATCGGTACCCGAAGACGCCGCCGTGGCCGAGGTATTGGGCACCTTGCCCGTGTCTGTCGCGGTGATCTTGACCTGGGTGACCGGCACGCCAAAGCGGCTTGCCGCGACCTGGGCCACCTTCTGGAACAGGCCCTGTCCCATTTCGGTGCCGCCATGGTTCATGTGGATCGAGCCATCCTGATACACATGCACCAGCGCGCCCGCCTGGTTGAGATGGGTAAGGGTGAAGGAGATGCCGAATTTGACCGGCGTCAATGCGATCCCACGCTTGAGGATCGGTTCCTTCTCGTTCCACGCCGCAACAGTCTCGACCCGGCGGGCGTAATCGCACTCGGCAGCCAGCCTTTCGGTCATGTCATGAAGGATGAAATCCTCCACCTCCATGCCGTAGGGCGTCGTATTCCCGGCAGCCGTACCGGTCTCAGGAGAATGTGCGCCGCCGTAGCGCTTGGCACCACCCTCCGACGTGACCCGGACCGCGCCACGACCCTCAAGGTCGGCCGTCTCGAGCCGGTGCCCTTTCACCTTTTCCGAAGTACGGCCCCCGGAGGGTCCCCCGCTTTCCACCTCAGCTGCGCGGTAGTAATTTTTGCGCCGCAGTTCCAACGGGTCCACCCCCAATTGATGTGCAGCGTGGTCCATCACCCGCTCGATCCCGACCATGCCCTGCGGGCCGCCGAAGCCTCGGTAGGCGGTGGCGGATTGGGTATTGGTCTTCCAGCGGTGGGAGGTGATCCGCGCGGCTGGCAGAAGATAGGCGTTGTCAGCATGCAACATGGCGCGGTCGGCTACGGGCAGCGACAGGTCCATCGCCCATCCACACCGGATGTGCTGGGTGAAATCGACACCAAGCAGATGCCCCTCCGCGTCGAACCCCGCGCGGTAGCTCACGCGCGCATCGTGGCGCTTGCCCGTGATGATGAAGTCATCGTCCCGGTCATAGCGCATCTTGCAGGGCCGTCCGGTACGAGCCGCCATGACGGCGCAGGCGATGGCCAGATGGTTGCCCTGGCTCTCCTTGCCGCCGAAGCCGCCGCCCATGCGCCGCACTTCCACGCGGACCGCGTGCATCGGCAGGCCGAGGGCATCAGCGACCTTGTGTTGAATTTCGGTCGGGTGCTGGGAGGAGGAATAGACGACCATGTCGCCGCCTTCCTGCGGCAGGGCGAGGGCCGATTGCCCCTCGAGGTAGAAATGCTCCTGCCCGCCGATGTCGATGCTACCCTCCACTACATGTTGGGCGTCCGAGAGGGCCGCGTCGATATCTCCCTTCCGGTAAATTCGAGGACCGTCTTCGAACCGGCTGTCGGCGGCCTCCGCCTCTTCGATGCTGAGGATCGGCGTCTCCTCATCCAGCGAGACATGGGCCAGGACGGCGGCGCGGCGCGCCTGCAGATGGGTCTGTGCAGCGACGAGGTAGAGCGGCTGACCCGCGTAGTGGATCGTGCCGTCGGACAGGAGCGGCTCGTCGTGGTTGGAGGGCGAGCAATCGGGGATCGGATCGAGGTCTGCGCCTGACACCACCGCATGGACACCTGCGGCAGCCATGGTCGGTGCAAGGTCCATCCCGGTCACACGGCCCTTCGCGATCGGCGACAGGCCGAAGGCAAGGTGAAGGCAGTCCGACGGCGTGGGAATGTCATCGATGTAGCGCGCGGCGCCCGTTACATGCAGGCGCGCGGCGTCATGGGGCAGGGGCTTGTGAACGCTCATGGCCGCACCTCCAGCACGTTGGTGGCTTGACCGGACAGCTCTGCCACCGCCCGAAGCAGCATGTTCTGCGCCGCTTGCATCCGGTACGCCGCCGAGGCGCGCATGTCGGTGAGGGGAGAGAAATCCTTGGCCAATTCGCCCATGGCCGCGGCCGCCGTCTCTTGCGAGGCCGGTTGGCCGGAGAGGGCCGCCTCGACTGCCTTGGCGCGTTTCGGGATGCCAGCCATGCCGCCGAACGCAATGCGGGCAGCGGTGATGGTGCCGTCTTCCACCACGAGGTTGAAGGCACCGCACACGGCGGAGATGTCCTGGTCGAAGCGTTTCGACAATTTGTAGACGCGCAGAGTGTCGGGCTGCACTGGAAGGCTCACAGCCTCCACGAATTCGCCGGGCGCCCGGTCCTGTTTGCCGTAGTCGAGAAAGAAGTCCTCCAGTGCCACCTCGCGGCGGCTGTCGCCGTGCCGCAGGTGAAGACGGGCGCCGAGGGCGATCAGGGCGGGAGGGTTGTCGCCGATGGGCGAGCCATTGGCGATATTGCCCCCGATCGTCGCCGCATTGCGGACCTGCACCGAGCCATAGCGGCGGATCATCTCGGCGTAGCTCGCGTGACGCGGTTTCATCGCGGCGAGCACCTCCGTCATTGAGGTCATCGCCCCGATGCGGATCGTGTCGTCGGTTATCGAAATACCCTTGAGGTCGGCGCATTGATTGAGAAACGCCACCTGCCCGAGATCGCGGTGCAGCTTGGTCACCCAGAGGCCGACGTCCGTGGCGCCCGCGATGAGCGTGGCGTCAGGATGCGCCGAGTACCAATCGGCGAGGGCGTCCGAGGAGGTCGGGGTGAAAGGTTCTTCATGCTGCCCCTCGGGGGCAAGGGGGGACGCTGTCCCCCGTCCTGCGGACTCCCCCTGGGATATTTCGGGAACGGGGAAGGGGGCGGACGCGAGGGTTTCAGCGTCGCTTTGCATATGCGCGGGGATGGGCTTGACTGCGGCGGCGTCGGCGGCGCGCAGGATCGGGGCGTAGCCGGTGCAGCGGCAGAGGTTTCCGGCGAGTTGATCCTCGTGATCCCGCTCGCCGTTCAGGTGCGCGATCGCCATCGAAGCGATGAAGCCGGGCGTGCAGAAGCCGCATTGGCTGCCGTGGTGTTCGACCATTGCCTCCTGCACCGGATGCAGGGTGCCGTCGGGGGCGGCAATGCCCTCGACCGTGCGCACGGCGCGCCCTTCGAGTTGTGGCAGGAACAGGATGCAGGCGTTGAGCGCGCGGGCCGTGCCATCGGCATCGGTGACCATGACGGTGCAGGCGCCGCAATCGCCCTCGTTGCAGCCTTCCTTGGTGCCAGTCAGGCGCGCGTCTTCGCGCAACCAGTCGAGGAGCGTGCGTGTCGGTGCCGCCTCCACTGATTGCGGCTCTCCGTTCAGAAGGAACCGGGTCGTCATATGGCTATGCCCACCGCGTTACTGGAGCTTTTGGGCGGTCATCCGGCCCTCGATGCGGCGTAGAGGGCGGCCCGTGGTGTAAGACCGCTCACAGGACAAACCATTTGCCCGCAATAATCAAGCCGTGTTGTGGCCAGGGCGTCGCGTCAGGACAGGTAACGGGTCAGGCCGTCGACCGCGTGGGACCAGCCGGATTCGACTTCGGGCAATGCCTCCGCGCCCACAAAGCTGGCCACGAAGACGGTGACGGCCATGTCGGTGCCTTTTCCTGTCGCGGTCAGCTCAAAGATCGCCATCGAGGTCGCGAAGGCGTCGCCCTCTGCCTCCAGGGTTTCGGCGTAGCTGATCCGGGTCGGCGTGATCTCGACCCAATCGGTGCGGACGGTGACGTAGGGGTTGTCGCGCGGCCCGCAGGTCGAGACCTCGCGCACGCCCGGAGCGGGATCCGGTTGGCCCTCGATCAGTACGACCATCTCGGCGTCGGGGGTGCCCCATGTCATCCGCGCCTCGGCGCTGGTCACGGCCTCCGCGACGCGCGCTGGATCGGCGCTCAGGGAGCGGGTGAAGGTGAGGGTCTTGGTGTCTGTCATCGGGTGTCCTTTTCAAGATAGGCCTCGAGGCGGCCCAGTTTGCCCTTCCAGGCGGCGCGTTGCTGATCGAGCCATGACTGGGCGGTTTGCAGGGCTTCGGGGTGCAATGTGCAGATGCGGGTGCGCCCGACTTTGCGCGAGGTCACGAGGCCCGCGCGTTCCAGTTGGGCGAGGTGTTTGAGGAAGCTGGGCAGCGCCATCTCGTGGGGCTGGGCGAGATCCTTTACCGGCGCTTCGCCCGCGCCGAGTTGCGCAATGACGGCGCGGCGCGTGGGGTCTGAGAGCGCAGTAAACAGGTGGTCGAGATTGTTATCCATATGGCTAACTAACATGCTTTGAGGATGATTGGTAGCCTTTTGGCTAAGTTTATTTATCCACAAGATCGCGTGGCCGGGCGCTGGCGTGTCGTCAGGGGGTGGGGTAGGTTTGGGCATGTCCAAATCTCCCAAGTTCATCCACCTGCGCCTGCACACCGAATACTCGCTGCTGGAAGGCGCGATGAAGGTGAAGAAAATGCCCGGCATGGTGGCCGACGCGGGCATGCCGGCCGTCGCGGTGACCGACACGAACAACATGTTCTGCGCGCTGGAATTCTCTGAGACGGCGAAGAAGGCCGGGGTGCAGCCGATCATCGGGTGCCAGATCGATGTGGCCTACGAGGTCGCGGCGCCCGGCGAGAAGCCGCGCGATCCGGCGGCGATCGTCCTGCTGGCACAGAATCGCCGGGGCTACGAGAACCTGATGAAGCTGAACTCGGCGCTCTACCTGCGCGGCGACGGCTCCTTGCCCCACGTGACGCTGCCCGAGTTGACCGAACATGCCGAGGGGCTGATCTGCCTCAGCGGCGGGCCCGACGGCCCTGTGGGTCAGCACCTGCGCGCGGCGCAACGCTCCAAGGCCGAGGCGCTGCTCACGACGCTTTCCGCGATCTATCCCAACCGCCTCTACGTTGAGTTGCAACGTCACCCGGTGGACGGCGGCCTGCCCCCGGCCGAGCGGGCGACGGAGCGGGGCCACGTGGAGCTCGCCTATGCGTTGGAGCTGCCGCTGGTCGCCACCAATGACGTCTACTTCCCCAAGCCCGAGATCTTCGAGGCCCATGACGCGATGATGTGCATTGCGCAGGGCGCTTACGTCGACCAGTCCGAGCCGCGCCGACGCCTGACGCCGCAGCATTACTTCAAGTCCCCCGAGGAGATGGCCGCGCTCTTCGCCGACCTGCCCGAGGCGCTGGAGAACACCGTCGAGATCGCGCAACGCTGCGCCTTCCGCGCCGAGACCCACGACCCGATCCTGCCGAAATTTGCCGACGACGAGGTGGCCGAGCTGCGACGCATGGCGAACGAGGGCCTGCAGGAGCGGCTCCGCGTCATCCCCCATGCGGCGTCGGTGGAGGAATACCAGAAACGGCTCGATTTCGAGCTGGAGATCATCGAGGGGATGGGCTTCCCGGGCTACTTCCTGATCGTGGCCGACTTCATCCAATGGTCGAAGGACCACAAGATCCCGGTGGGGCCGGGTCGGGGTTCGGGCGCGGGCAGCCTCGTGGCCTACGCGTTGACGATCACCGACCTCGACCCCCTGCGCTACAGCCTGCTGTTCGAACGCTTCCTGAACCCCGAGCGGATCTCGATGCCGGACTTCGACATCGACTTCTGCATGGATCGCCGGGAAGAGGTGATCCGCTACGTGCAGGAGAAATACGGCCGCGACCGGGTGGGGCAGATCATCACCTTCGGCGCGCTCCTGTCCAAGGCCGCCGTGCGCGACGTGGGCCGGGTGCTGCAGATGCCCTTCGGCCAGGTCGACCGCCTGTCGAAGATGATCCCCGTGGAGGGGGTGAAGCCGGTGGGCATTGCCCAGGCGATCAAGGACGAGCCGCGCTTCCTCGAGGAGATGCGCGAGAGTGATCAGGACAAGCGCGACGGACGGGTGAACCCGACCCGCCGCTTGATGGACTACGCCGAGAAGATCGAGGGGCTGCTACGCAACGCCTCGACCCACGCGGCGGGCGTGGTGATCGGCGACCGGCCGCTGGACGAGCTGGTGCCGCTCTACCGCGATCCGCGCTCGGACATGCCGGCGACGCAGTTCAACATGAAGTGGGTCGAGCCCGCGGGCCTTGTGAAGTTCGACTTCCTGGGCCTCAAGACCCTGACGGTGATCCAGAACGCCATCGACCTGATCCATGCCTCGGGCCGGCAGCTCCACGAGGGGCCCGATGGCAGCCGCCTCTACGAGCCGCCCGAGGGGGCGGAGAACCAGATCAACGCGATCCCGCTGGACGACAAGGCGAGTTACGATCTCTACGCCTCGGCCAAGACGGTCGCCGTGTTCCAGGTGGAAAGCTCGGGCATGATGGACGCGCTCCGGCGCATGAAGCCCGACTGTATCGAGGACATCATCGCGCTGGTGGCGCTCTACCGGCCCGGCCCGATGGAGAACATCCCGAAGTTCTGCGAGGTCAAGAACGGCACCAGCGAGCGTGACCGGCTGCATCCGACGGTGGACCACTTGCTCGACGAGACCCAGGGCATCATCGTCTACCAGGAACAGGTGATGCAAATCGCTCAGGAGATGGCGGGCTACTCGCTCGGCGGGGCCGACATGCTGCGGCGCGCCATGGGCAAAAAAATCCAGGAAGCGATGGACGCCGAGCGGCCGAAGTTTCTCGCCGGGGCAAAGGCAAACGGCGTCGACGAGGCCAAGGCGCTGGAGACCTGGGCGCTGCTCGACAAATTCGCCAACTACGGCTTCAACAAGTCCCACGCTGCAGCCTATGCGGTCGTCTCATACCAGACGGCCTGGCTGAAGGCGAACCACCCGGTGGAATTCATGGCCGCGGTGATGAACTGCGACATCCACCTGACCGACAAGCTTGCCGTCTACAAGCAGGAGGTCGACCGCATGGGGATCGAGACGCTGGCCCCCTGCGTCAACCGCTCGGCGGCGACCTTCACGGTTGAGGACGGCAAGATCCTCTACGCGCTCGGCGCGCTCAAGAACGTGGGCGTCGAGGCGATGAAGATGATCGTCGACGGCCGGCAGACCGAGCAGGGGGTGAAGCCCTATGCGACGCTTTTCGACCTGGCACGGCGGGTGGACCTCAAGCGCGTCGGCAAGCGCTCGCTGGAGATGCTGGCGCGCGCGGGCGCCTTCGACGCGCTCGACCGCAACCGGCGCCGCGTGCTCGACAGCCTCGACGGGCTGACCGCCTATTCCGGCGCGATCCACGATCAGAAGGCTTCTAGCCAGGTCTCGCTCTTCGGTGATGCCGGAGAAGATCTGCCCGAACCGCGCCTCTCCTCTGCGCCCGATTGGCTGCCCAATGAGCGGCTGGCGGCCGAGCATCAGGCGGTGGGATTCTACTTCTCCGGCCATCCGCTGGACGACTACCAGCCCGCCCTGAAGCGCCGCGGCGTGATGACCCTGCGAGAGGTGGAGCAGCGCGTTCAGCAGGGCGCCTTCGTCGCGAAAATGGCAGGTGCGGTCAGCGTCAAGCAGGAGCGCAAGAGCCAGAAGGGCAACCGCTTCGCCTTCGTCTCGCTCTCCGATCCGACGGGGCTCTACGAGATCACCATCTTCTCCGACACGCTGGAGGCCTCGCGGCAGTTCCTTGAGACCGGCAGCAACGTGATCATCCAGGCCGAGGCGACGCTGGAGGCCGACCAGTTGAAGCTTCTCGGCCGCAGCGTGCAGCCGGTGGACAACGCCATCGCCGGAGAGGCCAACGGCCTGCGCGTATTCATCGAGGACGAGACCGGCATCGTCTCGGTCGAGAGCCTGCTGGAGCGTACCGCCGCGGAGGCGGCAAAAGCGGCAAAGGGCCCGATCCACCTCTGCCTCATGGCGCCCGACCTGCCCGGCGAGGTCGAGGTGATCCTCGGCGACAGCTTCCCCGTATCCCCCCAGATCAAGGGTGCCCTGCGGTCGTTGGAAGGCGTGGTGATGGTGGAGGAGGTGTGAGGCTACATGACTGGGTAAGCTCACGCGCATCCGACCAAAGTTAAGTGCTCCAAAACTTAATCAGGCGTATCCAGCCGCAACTGCATTTCTTTGGTGCAGGTGTCGAACCGTATTTGTGAAAAGATGAAGAACGTAAGGAAAAAGATGCTCTCGTCGCTTCTCTGTCTAACGACAAAAAAAACGGCAGGCGCGCCGCTAAATCTGAAGCAACCTACCTCTCCTTCCTCGTTCCACAAATATCCCCCCGCGGGAGCGTGGGGGAGCCTGAGGCCTGAAAGGCCACAGGCGGGGGCAACGCCCCTTTAATGCGGCAACCGCGCCGAACGCACCGCTCAACTTACTGAAGCGTCGGCGCCTCATCGGACCATTCAACGAAATGGATGATGCCTTCTTCCGTCTGCGGTGCCGCGGCGAAGGCAGCGGCGACGACGTTGGCAGGGGCGCAGGAGAACCACTCGACGCCGCTGGTGTTGGTCAGCGACACGCAGATGCCGGGATAGACCTCATCGACTTCGCCCGAGAACAGAGACCATGTCGCAAAGAAATCTCCGCCTTCGGTCAGGAGGTTGCAGACCTCGACCAACCGGCTGCCGCCGTCCCAGGCGTATTGGGTCGAGACGCTGATCGCGCCGATCGCGTCGCTTGGTTCGACAAGTGCATCTGCCGCGTAGCCGCCGCCGGAGCATTCGGGCTCGGCCATCGCGGGGGCGGCGAGGAGGAGAGTGACGGGAAGGGCGAGGGCGGGGGTGAGGCGATGCATTTTCATGGGAGTTCTTTTGGCGGCGGGATTGCGCTTCTGTCAACGCACCTTTTGGTGCAGGCGTCTTTCGGTCCGTTCTCGCTGAACGCAGCGTCACAGCCGCAGGCGCTGCAGAGGTACGGGTGTCGGCGCAGAGCGGCGATTGCGGTTTCCTCTGTTGGTTCAGCGCACTAGGGTTCGCGCATGAACGACACGGATATTCTTGATACAGGGGCCTCGTGGGGCCGGTTGGCGCTTGCTTTGCTGGTTTCCTTGATCGGCAACGCGGGGATGTGGACGATCATCCTGATCTTGCCCGACGTGCAGGCCGAGTTCGACGTCTCGCGGGCCGCGGCATCGCTGCCCTACACGGCGACGATGGTCGGGTTCGGGCTCGGCAACTTCCTGATCGGGCGCGCGGTCGATCGCTTTGGCTTGGCCTGGTCGCTGGCGGCGTCGGCGATCCTAATGGGGGCGGGCTATGGCGTGGCCTCGGTCGCGCCAACGCTCGGGCTGCTTGCCGCAGCGCAGTTCTTCATCGGCTTCGGATCGGCCGCGAGCTTCGGCCCCCTGATTGCCGATGTGTCACAATGGTTCATGCGCCGAAGGGGCCTCGCCGTGGCGATCGCGGCTTCGGGCAATTACATCTCGGGTGCGGTCTGGCCGATGCTTCTGGCCGGCACCTTGGCCGCGGACGGGTGGCGAGCGGCTTATGTCGTCGTCGCGTTGAGTTGCGTTGTCGTGATGCTGCCCCTGACGTGGAGCCTGCGGAAAGGCCTTCCCGAAAACGCCATCGCGCAATCGGATGCGGCGGCGGCGATGCGGGCCAGCACCACCGGCCTCAGCCCGCGCGGCCTGACGGCTTTGCTTGCCATCGCAGGCATTGGCTGCTGCGTGGCCATGGCGATGCCGCAGGTCCATATCGTCGCCTATTGCGTCGACCTCGGCTATGGGCCGGTAGCGGGCGCGGAGATGCTGTCGCTCATGCTGCTGTTTGGCGTTGCCTCGCGGCTCATCTCTGGCGTGATGGCAGACAAGTTGGGCGGCGTGCTGACGCTTCTCGTGGGGTCCACGCTGCAGATGCTGGCGCTGTTCCTGTACCTTCCGGCAGCGGGCCTGACGTCACTTTATATCGTGTCGATGGTCTTCGGTCTCAGCCAAGGCGGGATCGTGCCCTCCTACGCCGTCATCGTCCGGGAGTACCTGCCGGCGCGCGAGGCCGGGGCGCGGGTCGGGTTCGTCATCATGTCGACGATCGCGGGCATGGCTGTGGGCGGCTGGCTGTCCGGCGTGATCTACGACGCGACCGGGTCTTACCAATGGGCGTTTCTTAACGGGATCGCCTTCAACGTTCTGAATGTGGCGGTGATGGTCTATATCCTGCTCCGCTCCCGACCGCGGCGCGGGGCGCGACCAGTGCCTGCGCCCGCTTGAGCCGGCGAAAACTCTTGCAAGAGTTTTCTCCCCATCCCTTGCAAGGGATGGTGCAGATCCTTGCAAGGATCTGGTGGCGATCACCAATGCGGCGGTTTCTGATCGGCCAGCGGGATCGAGCCGCTGTTGGCATTTGCCTCGCGTTCGGCCTCGCGCGACATCAGCATCTCGACGCGGCGGGTCAGCAGGGCGATCTCGGTATCCTGACGCGCGACCACGTCCGAGAGGTCATCGACCGTCTTGGTCAGATGCGCCAATTGCTCTTCCAATCTTGTATCTTGTGACATTTCTGTAGCCCTCCTTGCCCCGGCCCATGGCACCCGTTAGACGGTGCGCGACGTGAATTGAAGGCACCGCAGCCATGGCCAAGCAGAAAAAACAGCCCCGCCCGAAGGCAGAGACGCCCAAGGGCTTCCGCGACTACTTCGGCGCCGAGGTGGTGGAGCGGCAGGCGATGCTACGCAAGATCGCCGAGGTTTACCACCGCTACGGCTTCGATCCGCTGGAAACCAGTGCTGTTGAAACGGTCGAGGCGCTCGGCAAGTTCCTTCCCGATGTGGATCGTCCCAACGAGGGGGTCTTTGCCTTCGAGGAAGACGACAAGTGGCTGGCGCTGCGCTACGACATGACCGCGCCGCTGGCGCGCGTGGCAGCACAGTTCCGCAATGACCTGCCCGCGCCTTACCGCCGCTATACGCAAGGCCCCGTCTGGCGCAACGAGAAGCCCGGCCCCGGCCGCTTCCGGCAGTTCTACCAGTGCGATGCCGACACCGTCGGTGCGCCTTCGGTCGCCGCCGACGCGGAGATCTGCGCCATGCTCTCCGACTGCCTCGAGGCCGTGGGCATCGAGCGGGGCGATTACGTGGTGCGGGTAAACAACCGCAAGGTGCTCAACGGCGTGATGGAAGTGGCGGGCCTGTCGGGTGACGACAAGGAAGCCGAGCGCGGCATCGTGCTGCGCGCCATCGACAAGCTGGACCGCCTGGGCGAGCAGGGCGTCCGTGATCTGCTCGGCGAGGGGCGCAAGGACGAAAGCGGGGATTTCACCAGGGGCGCGGGGATAAGTCCCGAGAATGCCGAGACGATCATCGCCTTCGTGCAAGCTACCGCCGGGGATAACGAGACGACGCTCGCCAACCTCGACCGGCTTACCGAGGGGTCGGAGGTCGGCATGCAGGGCGTGTCGGAGCTGCGCCAGATCGCGGACCTACTCGCTGCGCAGGGCTACGGGCCGGACCGTATCATCATCGACCCCTCCGTGGTTCGTGGCCTCGGTTACTACACCGGCCCGGTCTACGAGGCGGAGCTGACCTTCGACGTCCAGAACGAGAAGGGTCAGACGGTCCAGTTTGGCTCCGTTGCCGGCGGGGGGCGCTACGACGATCTGGTCAAGCGCTTCACCGGGCAGGAGGTGCCGGCCACCGGCGTCTCCATCGGGGTCGACCGGCTGCTCGCCGCGCTGCGCGCCACGGGCAAGATCAAGGGCGAGGATGCGGGGCCGGTGATCGTCACCGTCATGGACCGCGACCGGATGGCGGATTACCAGGCCATGGTCGCGACCCTGCGCAATGCCGGGATCCGGGCGGAGGTCTACCTCGGCAACCCCAAGAACTTCGGCAACCAGTTGAAATACGCCGACAAGCGCCGTTCACCGGTAGCGGTGATCCAGGGTTCGGACGAGGCCGCGCGCGGGGTTGTGCAACTCAAGGACCTGGTGCTCGGGGCGAAGCTGGCGCAGGACGCCTCGCTCGAGGAATGGAAGTCGCAGCCCGCGCAAAGCGAGGTGGCCACCGGCGATCTCGTGACCGAGGTGCAGGCCATCATCGCGCGCCACCAGTGACTGCCAAGGCTGCCATACGGGCCGAGGCGGAGGCGCTTCAGGCTGCGATCACCCGCGGTGCGCCGGGCACCGTCGCCGTCGACGCGCCGATGCTGGTAAGCGCGGATACGCTACTCGACCTCTACGGCGAGGACATCCGCGCGCGCGCCTTCACCACTCAGGACCCGGACCGGGGCGAGATGATGCTGCGCCCGGACTTCACGGTGCCGGTCGTGGAAATGCACATGTCCGGCGGCGCGGAGCCTGCGCGCTACACCTACCTGGGCGAGGTCTTCCGCAAGCAGTCTGTCGGCGCGGGTCTGCCGTCGGAATACCTTCAGGTCGGCTACGAGGTCTTCGACCGAGAGGCGCCGTTGCAGGCCGACGTGGAAGTCTTTGCCCTTTTCAACGAGGCGCTGGCCGAGGTGCCGATCCGCGCGGTGACGGGCGATACCGGCGTGCTCCTGGCCGCGATCGAGGCGCTTTCGACGACAGAGGCGCGCAAGGCCGCGCTGCGGCGCCACGTCTGGCGGCCCCGTCGTTTTCGCACCCTGCTGGACAGGTTCACCGGTGCGGCGCCCGCGCCGAAGGGGCGTGAAGCCTATCTGGAAGCTGCACGAGCGCAGGGTCTCGCCGCCTTGATCGCGCAGGCCGGCCCGCCCATCGGTCTGCGCACGACGGACGAGATGACCGCTCGTCTCGAACGGCTCGAAGCCGATGCCGCCGAGCCGCCGATCGACGCGACTCAGGCAGAGGTTCTGTCAGAGCTTCTGGCGCTCAAGGCGCCCTTGGCCGAGGCGGCTGCGATCCTTTCGAATTACGCCGTAGACCTGCCAGGCCTTCAGACGGCCGTGGACCGGTTCTCTGCGCGGGTGAACGCTCTGGCCGATGCGGGCGTCGAGGTGGAGACGCTGCCGTTCGAGGCATCCTACGGGCGCACGCAGATGGAATATTACGACGGCTTCGTCTTCGGCATCCTTCCCGCGACGCCGGGGCAGCCGCCTTTGGCCACCGGCGGGCGCTATGACACCCTGACCCGCCTGCTCGGCGGCGGGCGCGAGATTCCCGCCGTGGGTGGGGTCATCCGTCCCGAGCTGGTCTTGGCCGCGAAGGAGGCCGCGCGATGATCACGCTTGGTGTGCCCTCCAAGGGTCGGTTGATGGAGAAGACGTTCCAGTGGTTCGCCGCGCGCGGCATCGAGATGCGGCGCACCGGGTCGGAGCGCGACTACGGCGCCGAAATCGCTGGCCTGCCGGTCGCTCTACGCTTGCTGGCCGCAGGCGAAATCCCGCGCGAGCTCGCAGCGGGGCGCATCCACCTGGGCGTGACCGGTAGCGATCTGGTGCAGGAACGCATCCCGGCATGGGATCAGGCGGTGGAAACCGTCGAGCGCATGGGCTTCGGCCACGCTGACCTGATCATTGCGGTCCCGGCATGGTGGGTGGACGTCACCAGCCTCGACGATCTCGACTCTGTTGCTGCCGACTTCCGCGCGACCCACGGACATCGGTTGCGGATTGCCACCAAGTACCACCGGCTGGTGCGGGACTTCCTGCGAGAGAAGGGCGTGGCCGATTACCGGCTGATCGACAGTCAGGGAGCCACCGAAGGCACGGTCGCTCACGGCACCGCCGAGGCTATTGCCGATATCACCTCCACCGGAGAAACCCTGCGGGCCAATCATTTGGCTATCTTGCAAGACGGCATGATCCACCGCTCGGAGGCCACCTTGTTTCGATCGAGGATCGCACATTGGGGGCAGGAAGAGCGTGCCAGCCTCGGTGCTGTGACAGATCTGCTGCAAGCAGGGCCAACAAAATAGGCCTCAAGCAGCCGGTGTTGCATTTTGGCGACTGGCTCGAAAAAACCGCGTGAGCGAGGGGGCTGGTTTCCCTCCAGTTGCCGCGTGGCGGCCCGTTAACTTATCTTAACAGCATTAAACGACCCGGCATATTTCAGTCGGTATTCTCAAACCTTTCACGACCAAATTTTTTCAAGAACACAGTTTATAGGACCCATTACAATGATCAGACCTGCCATTTTCGTGGGGGTGCTGGCCGCACTCCCTTCCACCACAGTCGCACAAGGCATCTCCTTCGAGGGTGCGGCGACCATCGGCTACAATTTCAACACCATCAGCGGCCTTCCCGGCGACGACCTGACCCTGAACGGGGCTTCCATCGACGTCGACGGCGACCTGCGCTTCAGCGAGCATGTGTCGGTCGGTCTCGGCTTCGGTCTTGCTTCCGGCGAGCTGGACACCGGGGGTGGAACAAACCTCGACGTTGACCTGATGAGCCTCGCCATCGAGCCGGTCTACAACTTCGGCAACGGCGGCTACGTCGGCGCCTACTACCGCACCGGCGACCTCGACATCGCCCTACTGGGGCCGCTCTCGATCGGGATCGATACCAACCAATACGGTATCTTTGGTGGCTATGACTTCGGCCAAGGCCATGTGGAAGCCTTCTACGGCGTCTCGGACCTCGACAATGACAGCCCCGGCTTCGACGTCGACATCGTGGACTATGGCCTCTCCGCCTCCTACGACGTGATGCCGGCCCTCGAGGTCTACGGCGCCGTGATGCGGACCGAGATCGGCGCGGGCGGGTCGGACTTCGACGTCACCGGCTTCTCCATCGGGGCGGACTACATGGTGAATGACGAGTTCACCCTCTATGGCGCCGTGGGCCGGACCACCTTTGTTCTGGGTGCGCCTGACGACATCCATGCCACGGGCCTGACGCTTGGTGCGTCCTACGACCTGACGGCGGCCGCCTCCATGCCCCTGCTGGTGAGTGCCGAATATTCCCACACGGTGGTCGACGGCAGTGGCCTCTTCGGGTTCGAGCCGCAGGTTGACCGTTTTGCGCTCGGCCTGACCATCCCGATCGGCAACAATGCCTCGGCGGTTCCGCTGAACTCCAACACCCGCGCGGCTCGGGGTGAGTACCGCTCCGCCATCGCGTCGGTCATCCAGTCGTTCTGATCCGGATGGACAGCAAACAGGGGCCGGGCACCGCGAGGTGGCCGGCCTTTTCATGTTCTAGAGGACGCCGATCTCGGCAAGGGCGCTTTCAAGCGCCGGGGGCAGCGGCTCCTGCTGGCGGGAGCCGGCGCGCAGATCACGCGGGGCATCTGCCGGCGCGAGATAACGCCAGCCTTGGAAGGCCCGCTTCGGGGTCGCGGCGACGCGCGTCACCTCCGGGTTCAGCACGATGCCACAGCGGTTGATGCCGTCACCCCGGTCGACAGGATCGAAGCGGATGATCGGCTGACGGCACAGGATGACGCCCTTGAAAACCCAATAGAGCGAGCCGCCGTTCAGCACCTCGTCCGCGCGCTTCGGCCACATGCGTGTGACGTGGCGCGGCAGACCGTCCGCACCCTTGGCGCGGGCGCTGGATTGCCAGTTCAGCAAGTCCTCGACGCAAGTCGCGCCAACGCAAAGCTTCAGCATGTGTGTGGTAGCAGGCAACAGGCATTCCCCAAGATGATGTAGCCTTAAAGTTAACATGCGCGGGGTGGGTAACAAGACCTCACGCGACAACCCTGCGTGAAAGCGCCGATGAAACGGCGGTGAAGCCTCTCTCGCTGACGGTGAGGCAAGGCGCAGAAATGGCGTCCGGTTTGCGTGGCGCTTCGGCGGAAAAGAGGCTATCTTGGGTCTCCGCACTCTCATCGATCAAGGACTCTCTGCCGTGAGCCGTTTCTCTGCCCCCATCGCTGAACAAATCTGGGACATGAAATATCGCCTCAAGGAGGCGGACGGCACGCCCGTGGATGCCGGTGTCGAGGATACCTGGCGCCGCATCGCCCGCGCGCTGGCCGAGGTCGAGACCGACAAGGAGACGTGGGAGGAAAAATTCTACGGCGCGCTGGAGGATTTCAAATATCTGCCCGCCGGCCGCATCGTTGCCGGGGCGGGCACCGGGCGCTCCGTGACGCTGTTCAACTGCTTCGTCATGGGCACCGTGCCCGACAGCATGGGCGGCATCTTCGACATGTTGAAAGAGGCCGCGCTGACAATGCAGCAGGGCGGCGGCATCGGCTACGATTTCTCCACCATCCGGCCCAAGGGTGCGGCGGTCAGCGGTGTGGCGGCGGATGCCTCCGGCCCGCTGAGCTTCATGGACGTCTGGGACGCCATGTGCCGCACGATCATGTCGGCCGGTTCGCGCCGCGGCGCGATGATGGCGACGATGCGCTGCGATCATCCCGATATCGAGGCCTTCATCGCCGCCAAGCAAGACCCCGCGCGGTTGCGGATGTTCAACATGTCGGTGCTGGCGACCGACCCCTTCATGGAGGCGGTCGAGGCCGACGGCCCGTGGGATCTCGTCTTCGGCGGACGCGTCTACCGCACCGTGCAGGCGCGCGATCTGTGGAACCAGATCATGCGCGCGACCTATGATTACGCCGAGCCGGGCGTCATCTTCATCGACCGCATCAACGCCGAGAACAACCTCAACTATGCCGAGACCATCTGCGCCACCAATCCGTGCGGCGAGCAGCCTCTGCCGCCCTATGGCGCGTGCCTGCTCGGGTCGGTGAACCTTGCGCAGCTGGTGGAGACGCCGTTCGAGGGCGGCACGCTGAACGCGGAAAAGCTGGCTGATCTGACGGCCACGGCGATCCGGATGATGGACAACGTGGTCGACGCCTCGCGTTTCCCGCTGGAGGCGCAGGCCGCCGAGGCGGCGGCGAAGCGTCGGATCGGTCTGGGTGTGACCGGCCTTGCTGACGCGCTGGCCATGTGCGGACTGCGCTATGGCTCGGAAGAGGCCGCCCGGAAGACCGGCGAGTGGATGGCACTGATCGCCAATGCCGCCTACCGCGCCTCGGCCGAGCTGGCTGCCGAGAAGGGGGCCTTCCCGCTCTTCGACGCGGCGGAATACGCGCGCGCACCGATGGTGCAGCGGCTCGATGCGGATGTGCAGGAACTGATCGCGAAGCATGGGTTGCGCAACGCGCTTCTCACGTCCATCGCGCCCACGGGCACGATCTCTCTCTTCGCGGGCAATGTCTCTTCCGGGATCGAGCCGATCTTCGCCAATGCCTACACCCGCAAGGTGTTGCAGGTGGACGGCACCCGGACCGAGGAGGAGGTCGTCGATTTCGCGGTCTCCAAGTGGCGCGAGTTGCACGGCGACGCGCCGCTGCCCGATTACTTCGTCAACGCGCAGACACTGGCGCCGCTCGATCACGTGCGGATGCAGGCCGCCGCGCAGCCTTGGATCGACAGCAGCATTTCCAAGACGATCAACGTGCCCGCCGACATCAGCTTCGAGGCCTTCAAGGACGTCTATGCCGAGGCCTATGCCACCGGCTGCAAGGGCTGCACGACCTATCGCCCGAACGATGTGACGGGGAGCGTGTTGAGTGTGGCTGAGACGCCGGTCGCGGTGCTTCCATCGTTGGAAACAACCGCAGAGCGCGTGATCTGGGCGCAAAAAGCGGCGGGCTTCGAGACGCAGCAGGAAGCTGCTGACGCAGCCGGCGTCAAGCGGAGCGCATATTCCCATTGGGTGGTGGATGGCGCGCAGGAGCTATCGAAGAAGGGCGCCGAAGCATTGGCTGCAATTTTCAATGTCTCTCCCGGCTGGCTCCTCTTCGGAGACGCGGACACGCCCGGCGGCACGCCGGGCAGCGCCGTTCCGCCCCCCCGGGGCGGCGCTTCGCACCTCCCCGACGGCCCGGCGCAGCCCTCTGTCGAGAGCGAGGATTCCCCCGCGACGCCGATGGAAATGTCCTCCGGCTCCAGTGAAGTCGTCTACATGTCCGAGCCGCTGCAGCGCCCCGGCGAGTTGGAGGGCAATACCTACAAGGTCAAATGGCCCGACAGCGAACATGCGCTCTACATCACGATCAACGACATCGTGCTGAACGGCCACCGGCGCCCCTTCGAGGTCTTCATCAACTCCAAGAACATGGAGCATTTCGCCTGGACCGTGGCGCTGACCCGGATGATCTCGGCGGTGTTCCGGCGCGGCGGTGACGTGTCTTTCGTGGTCGAGGAACTCAAGGCCGTCTTCGACCCGCGCGGCGGCGCTTGGATGCAGGGCAAATACGTGCCCTCGATCCTCGCGGCCATCGGTGGCGTGATCGAGAAACACATGATCGCGACGGGCTTTCTGGCGGGCGAGGGGATGGGCCTCAAGTCCGACCCGCAGGCCGAAGTGGTGAACATCGGCCATCGCCCCGGTCCGGCCTGCCCCTCCTGCGGTCAATACGACTTGCGGATGATGGAGGGCTGCCTGACCTGCGGGTCCTGTGGACATTCCAAATGCGGATGAGACCTGCGCGGGCCGATTAGGCCTGCGCCGCGCGTCGCGCTGTCAGGAACCGTCGTCCTCGGCGGCAAGCAATGTCTCGAGCTTCTGGGTCAATTCCTCGGCACGGACGGGCTTGTCGACCAGCGGCGCGCCGCGGAAGCCTTCGGGCAGTTGGTGCGCCGAATAGCCTGACAGCACGATGAACGGCGTGCCGTTCTCGGTCAATCTCGCGGCAATCGGCTCGGACGTCTCGCGGCCAAGGTTCACATCCAGCACGGCGCCGTCACAGCTTTTCTTGTCAAGCAGCGCCAGCGCGCCTTTGACGCTGCCCACGGGGCCGAGGACGCCGTAGCCCTCGTCTTTCAGCAGGAAGGCCATATCGGCGGCAACCAGCGCCTCGTCTTCCACGATCAGCACAACCGGTTGATGACGCTCCGTTGCGGTCTCGGGCGGTGCCGTCGCGCTGTCCGTTGCATCCAGCTTCGAGTTGCCGGTCAAGAGGTTGCAATTTTCGCAATCGAGCTGCCAGACGAACCCTTCGGGCTCGTAGCGCGCCGTGACCTTTCCGCCGGTGTTCATCTCGACCATGTCGGTCGTGACCGTGTAGCCGAACCCCGTCTTTTCAGGCTCCGATACGGCCGGGCCGCCGCTTTCCTTCCAGGTCAGTTGGAAGCCGGTCTTGGGATCGGCTTCGGTTCCGATCGACCACGTGATGGTGACTTCACCGTCATCATCGGACAGCGCGCCGTATTTCGAGGCATTCGTGGCCAGCTCGTGCAGCGCCATCCCGACGGTCTGCGCCGCATCCGGCGAGAGAGAGATTTCTCCGCCCTCGATCAGGATGCGATCGCCCACGAGGCCCGCAAAATGAACCAGCTGCGAATGGACCAGTTCGATCAGCGGCACGTCGCGCCAGGTGTGGTTCACCAGGACATCCTGTGAGGCGGCCAACCCCCTGAGGCGATTTCCGAAGCGACGCAGGAAATCTTCCGCGTCCGTGTGCTCGGTCTGGCGCGCGATTGCCAGCACGAGGCTCAGCAGGTTCTTCGCGCGGTGATTGACCTCACGCAGCAGCAGTTCGTTGTGTTTCTGGTGCTTCTTGTGCTCGGAATTGTCCCTGAACAGGATCGCGACCAGACCCTTGGCCTCATCAATCCGAAACGCGAAGACGTCGAAGGATCGCCCGAGAAACTCCGAGTTCTCTTCGAAACGCTTCGGCTCGCCACTGCGCGCCACATCGCCGTAGATCTCGTACCAATGTTCTTCCAGATCGGGGGCGGCCTTGCGCAACCAGGCGCCCAGAATTTCGCGCGGAAAACCGGTATTGTCGTAAAAGGCGGAGTTTGCTTCGACGACGCGGTAATCGATCTGGCCATTGCCGTTGTCGAGGTTCACTTCGACAACGCAGAGCCCTTCTTCCAGCCCCTCGAATATCGAATTGTATTTTGCAACCGAGGCGCGCGAGATCGCCAAATCGTCAATCACGATATCCCGCGCGCCATCGGTCCGGGCGACCGGCAGGATGAGCGCGCCGACGACATCGCCGTTTTCATCCCGCACGGGGCTGAAATGCTGGTCAAATTTTGTCGTCTTCAACGAGGACGCTTCGCCCCGGAAGGCCTGCGCGACGGCTTCGGCGACCACGTCCTCGACGTCGAGAAATATCTCGGACAGGTCGCAGCCAAGCTCGGGCGCGCGACCGTTGAGACAGGCGAGATAGGCATCGTTATAGGCAACCACCGCACAGTGTTTCGCGCAGATCAGTGCCATCGGGAGGTCTGTCCCGAGCACGACGTCCCGCGCCGCGTGCAGCGCAGGGGACCAGGCACCGGCCGGGCCAAGGGTCGTAATCGTCCAGTCCTTGTTCTGAACACGTTCGGCCATGGTACGACCACCCGAAGCGGGTGCACCAATGCCGTGTTCAGTTAGATCTGCCATTTCGTCCACTTGGGTATTGCGCATCTCGAAGGTGTGATCAGCTAGCACCTTTAAATGTTCAGAGGTAAGGGTAGCTCGTAGCTATTATCGCCCATTTCAATAGGCTTAGGCAACTTTCTGCCAATCCGTGCGGAATTGGCGCTCTGGAAAGCAAAAAAATTGAGCGTGCAGAGGGTGTCACCAAGCTGCCGCAGGGCAGGGGCCTTTCGTCTGCACGGGGCGCTTTTCCCGCGCTTCGCCGTCAATCGGTGCTAAAAAGGCCACAAATCACCGGCATCATGGCCGGAACGAAAAAACGAGCAGGCAGCAGTAATGGCATTCTTCACGCGCGGGGCGGTGGCCCTTTCCATGGTTGCAACCCTTTGGGGCGGCGGCGCCGTTCAGGCGCAGGACGACGGCCTGACGCGTCTTGGGATCGTGCAGATTTTCGACAACGATTGGTTCGGCATGCCTGTGGGCGACCGCTATGATCGCTGGCGCACGGGCGCCTATCAGGTCAGCGGTTTCTGGGGTCAGGATGACTGGGACGGCACGCTGCCATACGCGCCTTTCGACCTGATCGAATTCCGTTTCCGCGGCGAGATCATCGCGCCTGACAACCTCGCAGCACCGGCTGCAGGCGATCGCCATTACGCGCCGATCCTGTCCTTTGGAGCTGCCACGCACTTCGATTATCGCGGGCTGGAGGTGTCTGCCGGCGCCGATCTGGTGCTTACGGGCGAGCAGACGGGCCTGATGGATGTGCATGACGGCATCCACCGGACCTTCGGTGGCGCAGACGTCGACCTGTCGGACTTCATGGTCGAGGACGGCGTCTATCTGAATGCGACACTGGAGGGCGGCCGCACGTTCGACTGGGGCAACAATCAGGTTCGTCCCTTCGTGGAGGCGCAGGCCGGGTTCGAGAATCTCGTGCGCGTGGGCGCAGACCTGCGTCTGGGCAGCTACGATCCGGACTCTCTCCTGATCCGCGATGCGACGACGGGTCAGCGCATCGTGGCGGTGCCGGGCGAAAGCGTCGGCGGCTGGAGCTTCACGCTCGGCGCGGATGCGGCCTACGTGGAGAGCTCGGTCCTTCTGCCCGACACCGGTCCGGCCCATGAGGACATGCGCTACCGCGTGCGGGGCGGCGTGGGTCATGGCTACGGTCCTGCCGATTTCTTCTACGGCGTGACCTACCTTTCCGAGGAATTCGAAGGGCAGGACGAAGGCCAGTTGGTCGGCACGCTGTCCCTGATGCTGCGGTTCTGAGGCCGCGAGGACTCACTTTCCACGCTTTTGCGAATCGCCCTCTTCCCAGAGCGAATCACCTCTGCTAGCGTCGCCGGCAAGACCCGGGGATCAACCACCGGGTCACGCCATAATTCGGCGAGGCAAGGGCATACATATGGGTACGGGCTTTCAGGGCGCGTTCGTGATTGCATGGGCGCAAACCTGCATTGAAGGGTTTCCGGCAGAACCAGAAATAGAACTGGTCGAAGGAATGAGTTGGAGTTGGCATGGTCAACTTATGCCGCTGGATGGAGATCCGGCGGCCCTGCTCCTGACGGCCAGCCGGGACCAAGATGAGCTCCGTTCCCGTGCGGCGCGGGTGGTGCGCAAGTTATTGCAGCACCCCGCGCCGGGCGCTGCAGAATTCGCCGCCGCAGATGCGGACCCGCTGTTTCGCGGCGCCTTCATCGTCAGCGATGGCGCGAAGTTCCACACCATCGTTCCGATCCTTCTGGAAGACGGCGCAGCCCCGTTGCTGTTGTTCGCAGGCAATCCGCCGCCCTCAGGGCGCGAATTGACGATCGTACATCGCAACGAACAGACCCTGACACCGACCCCCTCGGACGCGCCGGCAGTGATCTGCTTCACACCCGGCACGCGCATTCGAACCGAGGATGGCGATGTTGCAATCGAAGAACTTGGCACCGGCGACCGGGTTCTGACCCGCGACAACGGCCCGCAAGAGGTTCTGTGGTCCGGCCATCGCCGGATGTCGGGCGCACGGCTCTTTGCGATGCCGGATCAACGTCCGATCCGGATGCGGGCCGGGGCGCTTGGCATCGACCGGCCCGATGAGGATCTGATCGTCTCGCCCGAGCACCGGGTTCTGGTCACGGGACGTGCCGCGATGGACCTATGGGGCGAGAAGGAGGTGCTGGTGCGTGCCGCCGACCTCGTGGGAGACAGCCGCGTCACCGTTGATCATTCCTTGCGCGAGACATTCTACATCCACCTGATGCTGGACCGGCACGAGGTGGTCTGGGCCAACGGCCTCGAGGTCGAAAGCTTCCATCCCGGCTTCATGGGTCTCGACCACCTTACCAACCTGCAGCGCACGTCGATGCTCGAGATGCGCCCGGAGCTGGCCGAGAACCCCCATGCCTACGGCGCGCCCGCGCGACGGATGCTCAGCCGGGCCGAGGCGGCGATCCTGATCAACGGGGCGCCAACGAAACCGCTGGCGGCGCGCTCGATGTACGGCGCTCATTGACAGCCCCCTGAACCCCCTCTAAAGACCGCCCAGATCCCGGCAGCGATGCCGGGGTTTTTATTGGTGTTGGTGGCCCCCGCAAGGGGATCCCTGTCAGAGCTACGGCTCAGAGGACAACGCCCTTCATATCGCGGTCTGGAGCTTCTCGGTGAGAGGCGGCAGGGCGCACAACCGAAGGAGAACAGCCGTGACCAAACGCACGTCTGCCAAGTACAAGATCGACCGCCGGATGGGTGAAAACATCTGGGGCCGTCCGAAATCCCCCGTCAACCGTCGCGAGTACGGCCCCGGCCAGCACGGCCAGCGTCGCAAGGGCAAGCTGTCCGACTTCGGTCTGCAGCTGCGCGCCAAGCAGAAGCTGAAGGGCTACTACGGCGACCTGACCGAGAAGCAGTTCCGCCGCATCTACGCCGAAGCCGAGCGTCTGCGCGGTGACACCGGTGAATTCCTGATCGGTCTGCTGGAGCGTCGCCTCGACGCCGTCGTCTACCGTGCCAAGTTCGTCCCGACCGTCTTCGCGGCGCGTCAGTTCGTGAACCACGGCCACGTCACGGTGAACGGCAAGAAGGTCAACATCCCTTCCTACCGTGTACAGGAAGGCGACGTGATCGCCGTTCGCGACAAGTCCAAGCAGCTCGCCGTTGTTCTGGAAGCCGTGCAACTGGCCGAGCGCGATGTGCCCGACTACATCGACGCCGACCACAACAAGATGACCGCGACTTTCGTGCGCACACCGGGTCTGGGCGATGTGCCGTACCCTGTCGTCATGGAGCCGAACCTCGTCGTGGAATTCTACGCGAAGAACTAATCTTCGCGCACCACCAGAGATTTCAGAAGGCCGCCTCAATCGGGGCGGCCTTTTTCGTGGCACGCCCCTGCGGCTGCGGGAACCCAAGGTGCACACGGGCCGTTCCCTTCCTGAACACTCATGAAGGAGAGAACACCATGGCCGATCTTAAACGCGAATTCTGGGACCGGGTGGAAGATGTCCACTCGGGCATGTTGGGCATCAAGGGGCAGGGCCGTCTCGTGCCGATGTCCCCCCAGATCGACGATGACGTGCCGGGCGCCGTGTGGTTCATCACCGCCAAGGGCACCGATCTGGCCAAGGGCGTGGAGTCCGGCCCACGGGACGCGCAATTTGTCGTGGCCAACGATAGCGAAGGCCTCTGGGCCGATATCGACGGTACGCTGGAGCGCTCAACCGACCGTGAAGCGCTGGACGAGGTCTGGAACTTCGTTGCCGACGCGTGGTTCGAGGGCGGCAAACATGACCCCGACGTCTGCCTGCTGAAGTTCACGCCGGCATCGGGCGAAGTCTCGATCACCGAGGGCGGGGGCGCCAAGTTCCTCTACGAGATCGCCAAGGCCCACGTGACGGACCAGAAGCCTGATGAAGGCGAACAGGGCCCCGTCACGTTCTGATCGCCGGAACACACGAATACCTGCAAGGCCGCTCCGACAAAAGGGGCGGCCTTTATCGTTGAGCGAATGCACGGCGCGCGTGGAGATTGCTCTATCTACAGTTTCTTTTTGAACGACACCCCCCTATGAAGCGGGCAGTTTTCTAAGGGGGATTCCATGGCCGACACGCATCCAGTCTACGCGAAAATCGAGGGTCCGATCGTGATGATCGGCTTCGGGTCGATCGGGAAGGGCACCTGGCCCCTGATCGAGCGGCACTTCGATTACGACCATGACCGCTTCACGGTGATCGAACCCGATGCCCGCCAGCATGACTTCCTGCGCGAGCAGGGCTTGGCCTTCGACGACACCGCCCTGACCCCCGACAATTACCGCGAGGTTCTGGGCCGCCTGCTGGAGCCCGGCAAAGGTTTTTGCGTGAACCTCAGCGTCGATACGTCCTCGCTCGACCTGATGAAGTTCTGCCGCGAGATCGGGGTGCCTTACATCGACACCGTGGTCGAGCCATGGGCGGGCTATTACTTCGGCACCACCGACAATGCGAAGCGCACCAACTACGCCCTGCGTCAGGCCGTGCGCGACGAGAAGGCCGCCAACTCCGGCGGCACCACGGCGGTCTCCTGCTGCGGCGCGAACCCCGGCATGGTCTCGTGGTTTGTGAAGGAAGGGCTGCTGACGCTCGCGAAAGACACCGGCCACGACGCAACCGCCCCGTCGGATCGCGCGGGGTGGGCGAAGCTGATGCAATCGCTTGGCGTCAAGGGCGTCCACATCGCCGAGCGCGATACGCAAGTCCGGCTGGAGCCGCGACCGCGCGGCGTCTTCGTGAACACCTGGTCGGTGGAGGGCTTCATCTCGGAAGGCTTCCAGCCCGCTGAGCTCGGGTGGGGCACGCACGAGCCGTGGTTCCCCGAGAACGCTCACCGTCAGGAAGAGGGCTGCAGGGCCGCGATCTGGATGGAGCGTCCCGGCGCTGTGACACGGGTACACACATGGTGCCCGACACCGGGGCCGCAGTTCGGCTATCTCGTGACCCACAACGAAGCCGTCTCGATCAGCGATTATTACACCGTGGGCGAGGGCCACGACCCTGAGTTCCGCCCCACCTGCCACTATGCCTACCACCCCTGCGACGATGCGGTTCTCTCGCTGCACGAGATGTTCGGCTCGGGCGAGACCCAGACCGAGCACCACATCCTGGGCGAGGACGAGATCGTGGAGGGCATCGACGAGTTGGGCGTGCTGCTTTACGGCCACGAGAAGAACGCTCTCTGGTTCGGCTCGCGCCTGTCGAACGAGGAAGCGAAGACGCTCGCCCCCTACCAGAACGCCACCGGCCTGCAGGTGACAAGCGCCGTGCTCGCCGGCATGGTCTGGGCACTGGAAAACCCCAATGCGGGAATCGTGGAAAGCGACGAGATGGACCACGCGCGCTGCCTCGAAGTGCAGCGCCCCTACCTCGGCCCGGTCGAGGCGCATTACACCGATTGGACGCCGCTTCAGGATCGGTGGGAGCTGTTCGACGAGAACCTCGATACCGACGAGCCCTGGGCCTTCCGCAACGTGCTGGCCACCTGACGGGTCATCCGGCAAAAGCGACGCGCTCTCTCGCCATTCCCTCGGGATCGGCGTAAGTGCTCTGCATGGCTCTCGGAGACTCACTCAGAACGATCACCCTCGAAGAGGCGCGCGCCTTGCCCCCTTGGCGCCGCCCGACCGCGTTGTTGGCGCTGATGGCCTTCGCGATGCCGGTGGCCTTCGCCACGTGGTCCGCGCTCCTCAACAACTTCGTGGTCGAGGTCGCGGCCTTCGACGGCTCGGACATCGGGTGGCTCCACACGGTGCGCGAAATCCCCGGATTCCTCGCGATCGGCGTGATCTTCCTGCTGCTGTTCATCCGCGAGCAGGTCCTGGGCCTGTGCGCGCTTCTCCTCCTGGGGGTCGCTACCGCGCTGACGGCGCAGTTCCCCTCCATGGGCGGGCTTCTGATCGTGACGCTGCTCTCCTCCATCGGCTTTCACTACTACGAGACGGTGAACCAATCGCTCCTGCTGCAATGGGTCGAGAAAGAGCGCGCGCCGCAGGTGCTTGGCGCCATGCTCGGCGTCGGATCCGGCGCGACGCTGCTGGCCTACCTGCTGATCGTGGCGACCTGGGACGCCTATGACCTGAGCTACGATCTGATTTACTGGGTGTCGGGCGGCGCAACGGCCCTGATCGCCGTCCTCTGCTTCCTGCTCTTTCCGCAGTTCGAAAGCCCGAACCCGCAGCGCAAGGAAATGGTGCTGCGCAAGCGCTACTGGCTCTACTACGCGATGCAGTTCATGTCGGGGTCCCGGCGTCAGATCTTCGTGGTCTTCGTGCCCTTCATGATGGTCGAGCGCTACGCCTTCGAGGCCGATGACATCACCCGTCTGCTGATGGCAGGCTTTGCAGTGAACATGTTCCTCGCGCCGATCTTCGGTCGCGTCGTCGCGCGGGTCGGTGAGCGCTTGGCACTGATCGTAGAATACTCGGGTCTGGCGCTGGTTTTCGTCGGTTACATGGCGCTGTACTTCATGGACCTGGGGTGGGTCTTCGCCTCGGTCCTCTACGTGGTGAACCAGTTGTTCTTCGGACTAGCCCTCGCCATCAAGACCTACTTCCAGAAGATCGCGTCACCCGAAGACATCGCACCGACGGCGGCAGTGGCCTTCACCATCAACCACATCGCGGCTGTCTTCCTGCCGGCGGCCCTTGGCTATCTCTGGCTCACCTCGCCCACGGCGGTTTTCGTGGCGGCGTCTGCCATGGCGCTGATCTCGCTGGCATTGTCCTGCCTCGTGCCGCGCCACCCGATGCAGGGGCACGAGACCATCATCGCCCGGTTCAACGCGCCTCAGCCCGCCGAGTGATCCACTCAGATGTCGGTGCCGGCTCTCGGGCAGAGCGGCGTGATGTCGAAGGATTGGATCAAGCCGCCAAGAAGCTCGACCCGCAGGGCGCTCTCACAGCCGGAAACCGCCTCCCCGACACCGTAGAGCTCCGTGAAGCGCCCGTCGCCCCGGCCATGGCTGCTGCGCGAGGAGAAGCCGATGTGGTCCCAAGGTTCGATCTCGCCAAAGATCCGCGCCAGCCCACCCGGACCGACCTGCGCTGACAGCGAGGGGTGGAGCAGCGCAACCGCTTCGCTGTGTTCTTCGGCCGCGATGTGGGTCAGGAACGCCCGAGACACGGCCACGTCGTCGCGCTGCCCGCCGAACGCCATCCAGATCAAGGCGCCCATGAAGGTCACGCTCGCGAGTGCGAGAGAGATCGGAACGATCGCGCGTCGGAAGGCACTGGGTCGGTCTGATTGGTCGGCAAGCATCGGGTCAGACATCAGAGGCGCCCTCGCGGCAAAGAGGCTCGATCTCGAAGGCCGTGATCAACCCGTCCACCAACGTGAACCGCAGGGTGCTTTCGCAACCGGCGTCGGTGCTTCCCGTCCCCGACAGCTCTGTCCTGCGAGTGCCGTTCGATGTGGAGAAACTGACAGAGGGAAAGCTGATCTGGGTGTAGGGCGCCATCTGCGCCATCATGCCCGACAGCTCCTCGACGCTGACGTGGGCGTGGACCGTGGGGTGCAGCAATGCGTGGGCTTGCGCCGTTTCTTGCGCGGCGGCGTGGGTCATGAACAGACGCGATGTCTCCGAGTCCCCCCTTTGGCCCGCGAAACCGAAATAGAACGCGCTGGCGATGACGACAGCGGCCCCCAGAAGCGTAACGAGAAGGCCGCGCGGTCCCTTGATCATGGCCTGTCCCTTCCTGAAGCCTGCCAAGCGCAGGTTAGACCATTTCGCACGGCCCGGCGATCTGCGGTTTTCCTCCAATACCCGGCGGCATCATTTGCCTTGGCGCATCAAAGCGGCTACCGAACGGCGACACATCGGATCGGAGTTCCCATGCCTACCTGGACCGCCTTGACCACCTTGCCGCAAAAGCCTCCTGCCGAAGCCTTGGGAGAGGCGTTGGAACAGCTCGATCCCGCGCCCACCGGCGTCGGCGTGTTCGAGTTGGAAGATGGCTCGGGGCTCTACGAGGTCGGCGCCTATTTCGTCGAGGCACCCGATGAGATCGGCCTCGCGGTCCTTGCGGCAGCCCACGGCGCGAAGGATTTTGCCGTCTCGGAAATCCCTGAGACCGATTGGGTCGCCCATGTCCGGCGCGAGCTTCATCCGGTCGAGGCGGGGCGCTTCTTTCTCTACGGCAGCCACGATGCCGACAAGGTGCCCGAAGGCTGCGTTCCACTGCTGATCGAGGCGGCGATGGCATTCGGGACCGGGCACCACGGGACGACAAAGGGTTGTCTCGAGGCTGTGGACAAACTGTTTACGGACGGGTTTTCGCCACAATCTGTGGCCGACATCGGCTGCGGAACAGCCGTCCTCGCGATTGCTGCGGCGAAGGTTCTGGACCTCCCCGTGATGGCGTCTGACATCGATCCGCAAGCGGTCGACGTGGCCCTCGTGAACGCCAATGCCAACGGCGTCGGTGGCTTGGTATCCTGCGTCGAGGCACCGGGATTCGACCATGAGGCCTTGGTGGAAAACGGGCCTTACGACCTTGTTTTTGCTAACATTTTGAAGGGGCCGCTGATCGAGCTGGCGCCGGATATCGCGGCCCAGACTAATGCGCAGGGCTTCGTCATTCTGTCAGGTCTCCTGACCGCTCAGGCCGAGGATGTGATCGCCGCCTACGAGGCGCAAAACCTCTCGGTCCACGCTCGGTCCGAGATCGGGGAATGGTCGACTTTGACGCTCCGCAAGGGGGCCTGACCCGGCGACGTGCGGCGGCGTTGGATTGCCCAAAAGTTGTCGTAATTGCACCGGATCATTGCTATATTCATCTACGGTGGGGGCAGTAACGAGTAGAGCTGCCCAATGGTAAATGAAACAGAAAGCTTTCACGAACGGCTGAACCGGATTCAGCGCGTTCGTCGTCGCAACCGCGGCGGAATGGGCTTTGTCATACATCCCGACGGGATCGTGACGCCCATCGGTAGATCTTCGTCGAGACTACGGTTTGGATTCCCCCTGCGCGGGCTCATCCTGGGCCTGATCGCTGCAATCGCGGTGAAGTCCTACTTGATGTGGGCGCTCGGGATCGAGATCTACGCGCTGAATATTCAATCGCTGCTTTCAGGCACGGCCTTCGAACAACTCGCGGCCATGGTCCTGATGCCGGATGCCCTGTCCCTGTGGGTGACCGAGCGCTACGACGCGATCTACGCCTTCATGCAGGCTGGCTTGGCGGCAAGCAACGCGGCCTGACTTCCGCGATTTCCAAGACGTAGGGCCTGCGCAGGTGCTATTCGCGCGGGCCAGTTGAGCGAACACAAAAAAGCGGCGTAGGGATGCACCCTCGCCGCCTATTGCGTTTCGAGTTGTTCAGCGGCGCTTAGCCGATGCGACGACCCTGCGCGATGTCGTCGATGTCGCCACGGCACAGGCCGAGGTCGTCAAGCTCGCGGTTGGACAGCGAGGAGAGCGCCTTGCGCGTTACGCGCGCGTCATTCCAGATAGCAATCTGGGCAACCAGATTGGAGAGTACACGGGTTGCGCTGAAGCCTGCGCCGAGAGGGCGATTGGTGATCGAGGCCATAGGTCTCATCCTTTCCAGTTCTGTGTTGTATCTCTTGACGGTGGTTCATCCGTGCCGTCGATAGGCGGCAGATAGTAGGGCGATCTGACTCGGGCAAGAATAATTACTGCATGTGTCCTATGCGTTTTATGCATAGCTTTACCGGTCCGTAAGGCGCTGATATAGTTAACATTTTATAGACTTTACGCGCGTCAACGCGATTGAGCCCAATGCCGCCTCTGCGCAAATTTTAAGCGGCTGTCGAAAACAGATGGTGATCCGTCGAATCTGACCCTCGGCCGCATGACTTCTTGGCGATGTTCGCGTTTCGTGCTAACGAAAGCGAAAGCCGGGAAACGGTGAACGTCGGGCGGAGCGGGCAGAATGCGAATAATTGGGATCGATCCGGGGCTCAGAACGCTCGGGTGGGGCGTGATCGAAGCTGAAGGCGGGCGCTTGCGTCATGTGGCGAACGGCCAGTGCTGCTCTGAAGGCGGCGTCCTCGCGGAACGGTTGCTGTCCCTGCATACCCAACTCAGCGCCGTCGTGGCGCGCTATCTGCCCGAGGCCGCTGCCGTCGAGCAAACCTTCGTCAACCGTGATGGAGCCGGGACCCTGAAACTGGGTCAGGCGCGGGGCATTGCCATGCTGGTGCCGGCGCAAGCGGGGCTGATCGTCGGAGAATATGCGCCGAACGCGGTCAAGAAAGCGGTCGTGGGCGTCGGTCATGCCGACAAGAAGCAGGTCGAGCATATGGTGCGCCTGCAACTTCCCGGCTGCGCGCCCGTGGGCTCGGATGCCGCCGATGCGCTGGCCATCGCGATCTGCCATTCCTTTCATGTCGCAACGTCTGCGCGGCTGGCCACGGCAATCGGAGCGGCGCGATGATCGGCAAGTTGACAGGACGTCTGGATTACAAAGCGTCAGATCACGCGCTGATCGACGTGGGCGGGGTCGGCTACGTCGTCCATTGCTCGGACCGGACGCTGGCGGCCTTGCCGGGCAGCGGGGAAATCGTGTCGCTCTACACCGAGATGCTGGTGCGCGAGGATTTGTTGCAGCTGTTCGGCTTTGTCACGCCTTACGAGAAGGAATGGCACCGGTTGCTGACCTCGGTCCAAGGCGTGGGCGCCAAGGCGTCGATGGCGATCCTTGGCACCTTGGGCGCGGAGGGCGCGTCGCGGGCGATTACCCTGGGTGATGCCACGGCCATCAAGGCCGCGCCGGGTGTCGGGCCCAAACTCGCGCAGCGCGTGGTGATGGAACTGAAAGACAAGGCGCCCGCCGTGATGGCCATGGGCGGCACCCTGGACGCGGCCATGGATGCGGTGGTGGAGGATGACAGGCCCGGTGATGCCGCGCCGGCCAAGCCCGCGCCGGTTCGCCGTCCGGCCTCGAACGCTCAGGCGGAAGCCTTGTCGGCGCTGCAAAATCTGGGCTACGGCCCCTCTGACGCGGCGCAGGCTGTGGCGCAGGCGGCCGAGAATGCCTCGGACACGGCGGACCTGATCCGTCAGGCGCTCCGGCTGCTGGCCCCGAAGGATTGAGCCTGATGCCGATGCATCACGAACCATGCTTCAAGCCCGCCATCGGTTGCCATAAGGAGGCACCATGACCGAGCCTGATCCCACCCTCCGTGCTGACCGTTTGCCTGACGACGACCGCGCGCTGCGCCCACAATCGCTGGATGATTTCACCGGGCAGGAGGAGGCGCGCGCCAACCTGCGCGTTTTCGTGGAAAGCGCCCGGCGGCGAGGCGAGGCGATGGACCACGTGTTGTTTCACGGACCTCCCGGCCTTGGCAAAACGACGCTGGCGCAGATCATGGCGAAGGAATTGGGCGTCGGCTTTCGGATGACCTCGGGGCCGGTGCTGGCGAAGGCCGGGGATCTTGCGGCGATCCTCACGAACCTCGAGGCCCATGACGTTTTGTTCATCGACGAAATCCACCGTCTGAACCCGGTGGTGGAAGAGATCCTCTACCCCGCACTGGAAGATTTCGAGTTGGACCTCGTGATCGGCGAAGGCCCCGCCGCGCGCACCGTGCGGATCGAGTTGCAGCCTTTCACACTCGTCGGCGCCACGACGCGCCTCGGGCTGCTGACCACGCCGCTGCGGGACCGCTTCGGCATTCCGACGCGGCTGAATTTCTACACCACCGACGAGTTGGACAAGATCGTCGCCCGTGGTGCGCGGTTGGCGGGGATCGACGCCGATCCCAAGGGCACCGCCGAGATTGCCAAACGCGCGCGCGGCACGCCCCGCATCGCCGGGCGCCTGCTGCGGCGGGTGATCGACTTTGCCGTCGTCGAAGGCAATGGCCGCCTGACGCAGGAAATCGCCGACAGCGCGTTGACCCGGCTGGGTGTCGACGAGTTGGGGCTCGACGGGGCGGACCGGCGTTACCTCAAGCTGATTGCCGAGAATTATCATGGAGGCCCCGTGGGCATTGAAACCGTGGCCGCTGCCCTGGCCGAGCCGCGCGATGCGCTGGAAGAGGTGATCGAGCCGTTCTTGCTGCAACAGGGCCTGATCGCGCGCACCCCGCGCGGCCGTATGCTGGCGCACAAGGGCTGGACCCATCTCGGGTTGCAGCCTCCGCGCCCCGACACTTTCATCTAGGCGCCATTCCGTACCATAAGAGGGCCGAAAGCCCGGCCGTTTCCGGCTCGGACGCGATGACCATGGAGAGTGATGTGACCCGCTTATCGATGATCGCCCTCGCGGGCGCGCTTCTGGCGACACCGACCCAGGCCGAGATCCCGTTCGCCTACGAAGAGGCGCTGAGCACCCGCTATGGCGAGATCCACGTTGTCGGGCAGGGTTTCGAGTTCAACCTCTGGCACAATCAGGAGCCCTTGCCGCTTCCCCAGGACGCCCGCTGGTGGGCGCAATGGAGTGCCGAGGGGGAGGGCGCTTACGACTGGGTGCTGGCCGCGCACCACCATGGCGGCAATGCCTGCGGCGGCGGTTACTACCTCTTGCGATTGGATGCGGACGGGGTGGACCAGAGCCCCGAAATCTCGGACTGCGACGGACGGCTCCTCGACATCCGCACCGGCGATGGGTGGATCGAATTGGACCGGAAGGATCGCGACATACGCGTGTCACTGGTGACGATCCGCTGGCAGGGCGCGAATTACTCCGAGACCTTCCATTACGCGCCGCCCGCCCCGCCCGCAGGCGCAGGAGCGGACGTCACCCGTTGGATCGGCGTGCATGGGTTCGAGATCCTGCAAGACGCGAGCGAGCGCGCTCGTTTCGCGACGGTCATGGCGCCAGCCGAGATGCAGGACCTCGCCATGCGCTTGAGTGTCGGCAGCGGTGTCCGACAGGAAGGCGACTGGGTCGTCGCGACCGGCTGCATGGCGCATTCCTGCGGGCTCGAGATGGGCGCGCTCGGCATAAGGATCAGCGACGGCGCGGTGGCAGCGATCATCCGCAGTCAGGGGCTCGATGACCGCGTCTACGGGCTCGGCGATGACAGAACATTTCGAAACGCGGTGGCGGAGGGCCTGCAATGAGCGATCCTAGCGAAATCGAGGCACTCTTCACACGGGCGGACGGGCAATTCCTCTTTGCGCGGTGGGGGCGGCCCATCGTGCCGATCGTCTTCGGCGTGGAGGACAGCACGATTTCCGTCTTCAAAGGTGCGATCGAGTCGGTCGTCGCTCTGGCCGATCACAAGATGGCCGAGCACGATCCCGAGTTGGGTGCGAACCTGATGGTCTTCTTCCTGCGCGAATGGGACGAGCTGACCGACACTCCGAACCTCGACCGGCTGATCCCCGACGTCGCGCCCCTCGTCGAGCGTTTGAAACAGGCGCAGGCCAACCAGTATCGCAGCTTCCGCTTCGATGAAGAGGGCGGCATCAAGGCGGCCTTCGTCTTCATCCGCATGGATGACGCGATGGCGCAAGCCAGCGCCGACACCATCGCGCTGTCGCAGATCGTTCAGACGATCCTGCTGTGGAGCGATACCGCCTTCCAGAACGCTTCGCCGCTTGCGGTGTTGCAGGATGACGGCCCCGCCGTGCTGAAACCCGACATCGCCGAGGTGATCCGCGCGTCCTATGATCCGGTCCTGCCGGTGGCCGCGACCGACCCGTCGCATGCGTTGCGCATTTTCGCGCGGATGGGGCAGACGCAATGATCCATCGCTGGCCGCTCCGCGTGTATTACGAAGACGTCGATCTGGCGGGCATCGTCTATTATGCGAACTATCTGAAATACCTCGAACGCGGCCGCTCCGAGATGGTGCGCGAGGCGGGTATCTCGCAGCTCGACATGAAGGCGGCGGGGTTGGTTTTTGCCGTCCGGCGGGTCGAGGCCGACTATCTGAAGCCCGCCAAATACGATGATGAACTGGTCATCGAGACGCAGCTCGACGCCCTGAAAGGCGCGAGTTTCGACATGCCGCAAAGGGTGCTGCGGGGCGAGGAAGTCCTGCTAGAGGCCCGAATCAAAGTGGTAATTCTAGACGAACAGGGCCGCGCGGCCCGACTTCCGGCGGATATTCGCGCAAAAGTCACAGCGATCACGGCATGTGACAGCCCGTGACGCAGAAGTGTTCGCCATAGGTCTTCCCAACTGCTAAACTTAGGCACAAATGAGGCGCATCAAAAACAGCGCCCTATCGTGACACACGGTGTTGAGGCCGGGGCAGAGGACAGCAGAAGACTTATGGAAACCGAAACGCTCGCGTTGGCGAATGAGGCGGACTTTACCCTCATCGCGCTTTTCTTTCGTGCAAGCCTGATCGTTCAGTTGGTCATGATCGCCTTGATGGTGGCCTCTGTCTGGGTCTGGGCGATTGCCTTCTCCAAATTCGCCATGTTCCGGCGCTCTCGGGCCAATGCCGCCGCTTTCGACGCGGCCTTCTGGTCGGGCGAGCCGCTGGACGAGTTCTATGACAAGGTGGCCGATGCGCCGCGCTCGGCCTCGGAGAGGGTCTTCGTCGCCGGCATGACCGAATGGCGCCGTTCCCTGCGCGACGATGGCGCGCTGATCCCCGGCGTGCAGCAGCGCGTCGACCGCTCGATGGATGTGGCCATCGCCCGCGAAAGCGCGCGGATGACCAACGGTTTGACCTTCCTCGCCACCACCGGCGCCACCGCGCCCTTCGTGGGCCTTTTCGGCACCGTCTGGGGCATCATGCGGTCGTTTCAGGAGATCGCAATTTCCGGTCAGACCTCGCTTGCCGTCGTTGCTCCGGGTATCGCCGAGGCGCTTCTGGCCACGGGCCTCGGCCTTCTGGCGGCTATTCCGGCGGTTATCCTCTACAACAAGTTGTCCAATGACGCGGACGGCATCGTCGGCACGTACGAGAGCTTTGCCGACGAATTCTCCACCCTGCTGAGCAGGCAGCTCGACTGATGGGCGCGTCGGTGGCCAACAGGGGCGGCGGGACGCGTCGTCGGGGGCGGGCACGGCGCGGTGGCGCGAAGCCCATGTCCGAGATCAACGTCACGCCCTTCGTGGACGTGATGCTCTGCCTGCTGATCATCTTCATGGTTGCCGCGCCGCTGATGACGGTAGGCGTGCCGATCGACCTGCCTGACACCTCGGCCGAAGCCCTGCCGAGCGAACAGGAAGAACCGCTGACCGTGACACTGGCGGCTGACGGGCGCGTCATGCTCCAGACCACCGAGGTCGCGCGGGACGAGATCATTCCGCGCCTGCAGGCGATCGCGGCCGAGCGTGACAGCCCCCGCATCTTCGTCCGTGCCGATGGTGGTATCCCCTATGAGCAGGTGATGGAGGTCATGGGCGCGCTCAACGCGGGCGGTTTCCGCGAGATTGGCCTCGTCACCGACGCGGGCGGACCGCGTCTCGACGGCAACCCGGAAGTCGGGGAGTGACGCTGCCATGCGCCGGTCCCTCTACGCCTCTGCGTCCATACACGTCGCGCTTCTCGCCTGGTTGGCGTTTGGCGGGCTGCTGTTTGACCGGAGCCCGGATGTAGAGTTCGAGGTCACGGGCGTGACCCTGATGTCGGTGGCGGAATTCGACGCCCTGACCCGCGCGACACCGACGCCGGAAGTGGTCGAACAACCGGCAGCGCTGGCGCAACCTGAGGCGACGGAAGAGGCGCCGTCAGCCTCTGCCGCCGAAGCGCCGCCCCCCGCGCAGGACGTTCCCGCCGAGACCCAGGCGCCCCCGCCCGAGCAGATGCCGGCGCCGGTGGAGCCGGTCCCCGAAACCGAGGTGACCGACGAAGTGGCCGCCTTGGCACCGCCACCGGGCGCCCCGGAGGCAGAGGCCTCTCCCACGCCGCGCCCCGAAAGCGCGCCGCGTGTCGCACCCGTCGCCGCACCGATGCCCGAGCCCGAGGCAGAGACCGCGCCGGAGGTACTGGAACAGATTACCGAACCCGAAGTGACCGACGAGACGCCCGTCGAAGAGACGCCCGACACGGCGCCGGAAGAGGCGACGACGGAAATCGTGACGGAGGCCGATGAGCCGGCTGCGGCACCGCGCGGTCCGACCTCTTCGGTCCGGCCCACCGCACGCCCGGCGCGTCCCGCGCCGGTGGAAGAGCCCGTGGAGGTCGCGGTCGAGACGCCGACGGAACCCACGCCCGAGGCGCCGGTGGAGGCTGAGCCCGAGCCGGAGACCCCGGTCGATCCGATGGCAGCCGCCATCGCCGAGGCCGTGGCCGATGCCGTGGAAACGCCTACACCCGCGCCGGCGCCCACGCCCGCTGCGCCGACGTCACCTCCCCTGTCCCAAGGGGTGCGCGACGGGTTCCGTGTTGCCGTTCAGGCCTGCTGGAACGTCGGCGCGCTCTCGACCGAGGCGCTCAACACCACAGTCGTGCTGGCCTTCGACATGGCCCGCGACGCCCGGCCAGACGCGGGCACGATCCGCATGATCGAGTTCTCCGGCGGGTCGGAAGCCGCGGCGAACCAGGCCTTCGAGGCCGCCCGCCGCGCGATCATCCGCTGTGGCGCGAATGGTTTTGACTTGCCGATCGAAAGCTATGATCGTTGGAGCCAGATCGAATTGGTCTTCAACCCGGAGGGGATGCGCCTGAGATGATCCCAGTGTCTCCAGACCCCGGCTTTCGCGACGCGCGCCAGCGAGTCTGGCAGTGCGGAAGTCTTGCCCGGGGTCTGGCGCATCGCAGCATCAAGGCGCGTGTGGCTTTTGCTAGGCTCGCGATCCTCTGCGGACTGGTTGCGGCACCCTTGGCGGCTCAGACCGCCTTGGAAGATCGCCCCGGCCGCTGGATCACCAATTCACGCGCGGCTGAGGCTGTGCAAACCGCGCCCGCAGGCAACATGCCGGTGATGGAGGCTCCTGCCTCCGGGCCTCTCATCCCTGTCGCGCCAGCGCCGCGTTTCATCATTTCCGCGCCGTCTGCATCCGGCGGGCCGCTGCTGACGCCGTCGGGTTCCATCTCGATTGCCGGACAGCGCACTGTTCCGGGCATCAGGCCGGTTCCCCGGCCAACTGAGATCGCCGCCGTCGATCCCGCGCCCGAGGAGGCCGCACCGGCGCAGATAACCGAGACGGCGCCGACCCCGCTCCCGCAAGCTGCCGAGACCCTCGCCGTGGCCGAAGCCATCGCCGCGGACCTTGCGGCGCAGGCGCGTACGATCGCGATTGCAGCACCGCGCGAGGTGCCGGGTGCGGAAGGCATCGCGCCGGATGAGGCCATCGCGCGCACTGATCCCGCGGCGTCTGAAATTCCAGCCTACAGCCCTGTCGCCCCTGCGGTCGTGCCCGCACTCTCCGTTGCGTCCTGGGCCGAGACGCCGCCTTCGCCAGTGCGCGCGGGCGCGGCGGTGCTGCGGATCGACGCCGGTCCCCGCGCGCGCGCCTTGCCGCAGCCGGTGGCCTTTGTGATGTCGCCGCCAGACCAAGCGCCGATCCTGCCGCGGCTCACCCCGTCGGGGCCCGTTGCCTCAGCGCGGGTCGCGGCCCTTGCAGCGCCTGAGGCGCCTGCAGGCTCAACGCATCTTCAACCCTACGCCCCTGACAGGCCGACGCGCCTGCCGCGCCTGCGCCGGCTCGCATCGCCGGCCTTCGACCCTTTCCCGCGCTCCGCGCTGCCGCCCCCCGTTCTGGGTGAGGCCCCTGATACGCTGCTCCGCGCGATCCAGCCGCCGCGACCGTTTGCAGGCAATAATTCTGCCGTGGTCTTTGGCGAGGCCTCGGTCATCCCCGCGCGGCTTCCGGTTCTTCCGGCGCCCGTGACACCCGCGCGCGAGGCGCCGGTCTCCGATCCGGACGCGGCGGTCACCCTTCCCGAGCCCGACCGCGCCGCCTTGGCGCGGATGGTGAACGACGCCACGATCTGCTGGCGCTTGGCCGACATGTCGGTCGAGGCGCAATGGGCGCGGCTTTCGGTTGACGTGGCCTTGGACGAGACAAACATGCCCGCGTCACAGTCCATTCGCCTCACGGGATTTGCCCATGCCGTCTCCAACGCGGCGGAAGATGCCTACCGTGCAGCCCAAAGCGCCCTAGTTGCCTGTGCTGAAGCGACGGACAACCTGCCCGCCACAGCCGCCGCGACACTTGTATTCGATCGTAACGGGGTGCGTCTGAGATGATCCGCAGCCCAATGGAAGTCACAACAGGAGGTCTCAAATGTTGAACCGCCGACACTTTATCCACGCCACCTCGGCCCTCGCCGCGTCGACCGCACTGCCGGGCTACGCCTTCGCGCAAGCGGGGCCCTTGCGGCTTGAAATCACCGAGGGCGTGATCGAGCCACTGCCCTTCGCCTTGCCGACGTTCATCCCGCAGGGCGGGGCCAATGATGCGGCCGCCGACATCAGCCGGGTCATCGCGGCGGACCTCCGCGGGACAGGCCTGTTCCGGCAGATCCCGCCAGAGGCCTATATCAGCCAGATCACCAACTTCACGGCACCGGTCGCCTATGCCGATTGGCAGGCCATCAACGCGCAGGCCTTGATCACGGGCGAGGTCGAGCAGCGAGCCGACGGGCAGCTCGTGGTGCGCTTCCGCCTGTTCGATGTTTTCAGCCAGGCACCCCTTGGGGAAGGCCTGCAATTCGTCGGGCCTGCCGACAGCTGGCGTCGCATGGCCCACACGGTCGCCGATCAGGTCTACAGCAGGATCACCGGCGAGGGCGGCTACTTCGACACCCGCGTGGCGTTCATCGCCGAGGAGGGCCCCAAGAACGCCCGCCTTAAGCGGCTCGCGATCATGGATTACGACGGCGCCAACGTGCAGTACCTGACCGACTCGCGCTCCATCGTGCTGGCGCCGCGCTTCTCGCCGCAGGGGGATCGCATCCTCTACACCAGCTACGAGAGCGGTTTCCCGCAGGTCTACATCATGGACGTGGCCACGGTGCAGCGCCGTCCACTGGAGGCCATTCCGGCCGAGACCATGACGTTCTCGCCGCGGTTCAGCCCGTCGGGGCAATCGGTGGTCTTCAGCCTTGTCGAAGGCTCCAACACCGACATCTTCTCCCTCGATCTGGCAACCGGTACGCGCACACGGCTGACGCAAACGCCCTCGATCGAGACCGCACCCTCCTTCTCGCCCGACGGCAGCGAGATCACCTTCGAGAGCGATCGCTCGGGCGGGCCGCAGATCTATGTCATGTCCGCCACCGGCGGTGAGCCCCGGCGCATCTCGGCGGGGACCGGGCGCTATGGCACGCCGGTCTGGTCGCCGCGCGGTGACTACATCGCCTTCACCAAGCAGGAGAACGGCCGCTTCCACATCGGCGTGATGCGCGCCGACGGCTCGGACGAGCGCCTTCTCACATCTTCGTTCCTTGACGAAGGCCCGACTTGGGCGCCTAACGGCCGCGTATTGATGTTTACCCGCGAGACACCGGGAGACGACGGCGCGCCGGCTGTCTACTCGGTCGATATCTCGGGTCGAAACCTGCAGCGTGTGGCGACACCCGGGATGGCATCGGACCCTGCCTGGTCGCCGTTGCAGACGTAATTGACACTCTCCGTTGGCCGGGGCGCCATGCCCATGCTAAACTGGACAAAACTGAAGATCCGAGGATCAGAGCACATGACAATTTCTTTCCTGAAGCCAACTATTCTGGTGGCAACGCTTGCCTTGGCGGCCTGTTCGCAGGGCGGCATCAACGGCGCGGGCGTCAATGGCGCGGGCGCGGCAGCCGGTCTTTCGGCAGGCGGCGTCAACGACCCGTCGAGCCCCGCCTATTTCAACGAGGTCGTCGGTGACCGTGTCCTGTTTGCCGTGGATCAATCCACACTGTCGGCACAGGCACAGGGCATTCTGGCGGGGCAGGCCCGGTGGCTCATGTCCAACCCCGAGTTCACGGCCCTGATCGAAGGCCATGCGGATGAGCAGGGCACGCGTGAATACAACCTTGCTCTCGGCGCGCGCCGGGCGGCTGCGGTTCAGGAATACCTGCTGAGCCAAGGCGTGCCACGCTCGCGCCTGCGCACGATCTCCTACGGCAAGGAGCGTCCGCTGCAGATCTGCTCGACGGAGGTGTGCTACAGCCAGAACCGCCGCGCCGTGACGGTGATTTCCGCCGGTCTGGGGGCCTGACATGCGGCTTGCACTGGCATTTTGCTGCGCCCTCGTCGCAGCCCCTGCCGCCGCGCAGGACAACACGCAGACCCTCGCCGACATCCGGCAGGAGCTGTCGATCCTCTATGTCGAAATCCAACGGCTTCGCGGTGAGCTGAACACCACCGGCGGGGCAACTGGATCGGGCGGTGGTGCCACCACGCTCGACCGGGTCAACGCGATCGAGGCCGAGGTGACCCGTCTGACAGCCCTGACCGAACGGCTGCAGCTGGACGTCGACAGCGTCGTGCGTGACGGCACCAACCGGATCGGCGATCTGGAGTTCCGCCTCTGCGAGCTGGAGCCTGATTGCGACATCAGCTCGCTCGGTGAGACCCCCTCGCTCGGTGGTGTGACGGCCGAGACCGCAGGTGCAAGCGCGCCGTCGGTTCAAGCGACACCGCTTCCCGCGACTCCTCAGCCTTCGGGTTTGGCCGTGGCAGAGCAAGGGGACTTCGACCGCGCCAACGCCGCGTTTGAGAACGGCGACTTCGCCGACGCGGTGACGGCGTTCCAGACCTTCGTCGACACCTACCCCGGATCGCCGCTCTCGGCCGATGCGCATTACCTGAGGGGGGAGGCGGAAGCCAACCTCGACCGCTGGAACCCGGCGGCGCGTGCCTTCCTCGCGTCCTTCTCCGCCGCGCCGGACGGGCCGCGCGCACCTACGGCGCTCACTTCTCTCGGGGTCGCTCTGGCGCAAATTGGCCAGCCGGAGGAAGCCTGCCTGACGCTCGCGGAAGTCTCCGTGCGCTATCCGGGCAGCCCCTCGGTCGCTGAGGCTCAAGCCGAGATGGGACGCTTGGGCTGCCAGTGACGGCAGACCTGCCTCAGCGCTTTGCCGATCAGATGGGTCGGCTTCTGGGCCCCGATTTCCCTTCAAAAATCGCCCTCGCCGTCAGCGGCGGGGGCGACAGCATGACGATGCTCGCCTTGGCGCATGAATGGTCGCGCAGCTTCGGTGTGGCTTTGCATGTGGTCACCGTGGACCACGGGCTGAGGCCGGAGAGCCGCGCCGAGGCGGCGCTTGTCGCAGAGGAATGCGCGACGCTCGGGCATCCCCACAGCGTGCTGAACTGGCAGTGGGACGGGCAGGGCAACCTGCAAGACGCGGCCCGACGCGCACGTCTGCGACTGATTGGCGATTGGCGCGGAAAGATTGCCCACGTTCTGCTGGCCCACACTCAGGACGACCAGGCGGAAACCCTCCTCATGCGCTTGGCGCGCGGCTCGGGGGTGGAGGGCCTCTCCGCCATGGCGCCGACGCGCGATATGGGCGGCTGGCAGATCGTCCGCCCGCTTCTGTCCGAGCGGCGCGCCACCCTTCGCCACCATATCGACGTGCTGAAGGTGCCCTACGTCGACGACCCGACGAATGAGGACGACAGCTACGAGCGCGTACGCATGCGCAAGGCGATCTCGGCCCTCGACCTCGATGTCACGGTACTATCCGACACGGCGGATCGCATGGCCCGCGCCCGGGAAGCGCTGGCCGCGAGGGCCGCTGATGTCGCCCGAACCTGCGTGACCGAGACCGAATTCGGCGAGCTGCTCATAGACCGAGACCGCTTTGCAACCGTCGAGCGCGATACGCAACTGCGGCTTCTGGCAGCCGCCGTGCAATGGATCACCGGCGCGTCCTATCGTCCGCGCGCAAAAGCGCTCGATCTCCTGCTGGACCGCGCCCTGGGCGGGGCGGGGGGCACGCTGCAGGGCGCGGAGCTGCGCGTCACCAAGATGTGTCTGCAAATTCTGCGCGAGTTCTCGCCGCTTCAACATGTGCTGCAAGCCGCGCCGGAGGCGCGGCTTTGGGACGGAAGATGGCGCATCATCGGGACCGGATTGGACGGCGCGAATGTGCGCGCGCTCGGGCCAGAGGGATGGGCGCAAATGCCGAAAGAGACGGTGTCAAAGGGGCTTAGCCACAGCGTCGCAGTGACCCTGCCTGCGCTGTTCAAGGATGGTGAACTCGTAGGGTTTGCGCCCGCATCCTACGGCCTGCCGCACCGGATCGAATTGTGTCCGCACGGTGGATCATTCGTCGCATCCTTGCTTTCGCGTTGAACTCAGCGCCTTACAGCTTATCTTAGAGAAAACGCGTGGGTTCAGACCCGCGCCTTCCCCCGTTTGAGGAGACGTGCCTTGGGCAACGCGCGAAATATCGCATTTTGGGTCATCCTGTTTCTTTTGATCCTGGCTCTTTTCAACCTGTTTTCAGGTGGTCAAAGCCAAGTGAACAGCCGCACGGTGGCTTATTCCGATTTTGTCGAACAGGTTGAAAGCGGTGGCGTTCTGTCGGCCACGCTGGATGGCGAAAACGTCCAGTTCACGACCAGCGAGGGGACGTTCTCGACGATTGCGCCGGCCGATGCCGAGACGACGAGCACGTTGCTCACCAATGACGTCCGCATCGAGGCGCGCGCGCAGCAGCAGTCGGGTTTCCTGAGCATCCTGTCGCTGTGGCTGCCGGTTCTGGTGCTGATCGGCATCTGGATCTTCTTCATGAACCGGATGCAGGGCGGCGGCAAAGGTGGCGCGATGGGCTTCGGCAAGTCCAAGGCCAAGCTGCTGACCGAAAAGCACGGCCGGGTGACGTTTGATGACGTGGCCGGCATCGACGAGGCCAAGGAAGAACTCGAGGAAATCGTCGAGTTCCTGCGCAATCCTCAGAAATTCTCGCGTCTCGGCGGCAAGATCCCCAAGGGCGCGCTGCTGGTGGGCCCTCCGGGCACCGGTAAGACGCTGCTGGCGCGCGCCATCGCCGGTGAGGCGGGCGTGCCCTTCTTCACCATCTCGGGCTCCGACTTCGTCGAGATGTTCGTGGGCGTCGGCGCAAGCCGTGTGCGCGATATGTTCGAGCAGGCGAAAAAGAACGCGCCCTGCATCGTTTTCATCGACGAGATCGACGCCGTGGGCCGGTCCCGTGGCGCGGGCTACGGCGGCGGCAATGACGAGCGTGAGCAGACGCTGAACCAGTTGCTGGTGGAGATGGACGGCTTCGAGGCCAACGAGGGCATCATCATCGTCGCGGCCACCAACCGCCCCGACGTGCTCGACCCCGCGCTGTTGCGCCCGGGCCGTTTCGACCGTCAGGTGCAGGTGCCCAACCCCGACATCAAGGGCCGCGAGCGCATTCTCGGCGTTCACGCCCGCAAGGTGCCGCTCGGCCCCGATGTGGACCTGCGCATCATCGCGCGCGGCACGCCCGGCTTCTCGGGCGCCGACCTCGCGAACCTGGTGAACGAAAGTGCGCTGATGGCGGCGCGGATCGGCCGTCGTTTCGTGACGATGGATGATTTCGAGAGCGCCAAGGACAAGGTCATGATGGGCAGCGAGCGCCGCTCCATGGTCATGACCGAGGACGAGAAGAAGCTGACCGCCTATCACGAGGCCGGTCACGCCATCGTCGGTCTGAACGTTCCCGATCACGACCCGATCCACAAAGCCACGATCATTCCTCGCGGCCGCGCGCTCGGTCTTGTCCTGTCGCTGCCCGAGCGGGATCAGCTGTCGGTCAGCTATCGCAAATACACCTCCAAGATCGCCATGGCGATGGGTGGACGTGTGGCGGAGGAACTGGTCTTCGGGAAGGAGAACATCACGTCGGGCGCGTCTTCGGACATCCAGCAGGTCACCAAGATCGCCCGCGCGATGGTTACGCAATTCGGCTACGCGGAAGAGCTCGGCTACGTGGATTATGCGAACGAACAGCAGTCCCATCTGGGCGCTTATGGCGGGGGTACAAACCACTCCGCCGCGACGCAGAAGATCATCGACGACAAGGTCAAGGAACTGGTGGAAGAAGGCTACCAGACGGCGAAGCGCATCCTGACTGAGAAGCGCGACGATCTGGAGCGCCTGGCGCAGGGCCTTCTGGAATACGAGACCCTGACCGGCAACGAGATCACCAAGGTCATCGCCGGAGAGCCGCTGACCCGTGGCGACGATGACGACGAAGCGCCGTCCTCGGGTGGCACGCCCTCGGTCACCGCGATCCCGAAGCTGAAGCCGAAGTCGAAGCCGTCTGGCGATATGGAGCCGGAACCGTCTTCGTAAGGCGCGCCTAGGAAAAGCATCAAAAAAGCCCCGTCCGATTGGCGGGGCTTTTTCGTGTCTGGCGATCAGCGGTGTCCTGAGCACCGTTGCTTTACCGGCTCGCAAATGAAGCGGTCAGCCGCATGATGAAATCTGGATATTTGTGGCCCGGTGCGTCTGACCGATCTTCAGGACCCGCCCATGAACTTCTTACGGGTCTCTTCCATCTGGGCTTCCATGTCTTTCCAGGCCTTCTGCATCGAAGCCTGCACGTCTCTCGCCGCGTCCATGTTGGCCTTGGCGAGCTCTTCCATCTGCTTCTCGGTCTGGCGACGCTGCTCGTTGAGCGCTTCCATTTGTGCGAGCATCTGAGCCTGATTGGCTTCGCCGGCCTTCTGCATCTGATCCTGCATCTTTGCCATCTCGGCGTTCCACGCATCCATCTGCGCTTGAGCCTGTGCCATATAGGTCTTGGGGTCAGTCATTGGTGTCTCTCCTGCTGGTACATGATCAGTGTAGCAGGAATTCTACCGATGTCTTGGTTCAGGCGATGCCGAGTACAGCGATGCCTGCGGACATGCCCAAAGCGAGGCCAGTGTAGATCATAAGGCTGATTGCGTGGATTTGCATGTCGTTCCCCTAGCGTTTGATTGCCACCATTCTCGGGCGGCTCGATTAAGAAACGGTTACCGAGTCGCATTTGTTCCGCGGGGCTGTGCATTTTTCCTTTTGGAAACCCCGCGCCTAGCCGATGACGGGTTGCCCCACGAAAATGTCGGAATTGGCCCTGTTGCTGCGGGTCGGTCTCGGTATAGCCATTCAGGACACCGCATTTTCGCGATTGGGAGACCGCTTCATGGGTTACAAGTCAGACATCGAAATCGCTCGTGAGGCGTCGAAGCGCCCGATCCAGGAGATCGGCGCGAAGATCGGCATCGAAAGCACGGATCTGCTGCCCTACGGCCACGACAAGGCCAAGGTTAGCCAATCCTTCATCAATTCCGTGCAGGATCGCGACAACGGGCATCTGATTCTCGTGACCGCAATCAACCCGACCCCGGCGGGCGAAGGGAAAACAACGACAACGGTGGGTCTGGGCGATGGCCTGAACCGCATCGGCAAGAACGCGATGGTCTGCATTCGCGAGGCGTCGCTTGGCCCGAACTTCGGCATGAAGGGTGGCGCGGCGGGCGGCGGCTACGCACAGGTTGTCCCGATGGAGGACATGAACCTCCACTTCACCGGTGACTTCCATGCGATCACCTCGGCTCATTCCCTGCTGTCGGCGATGATCGACAACCACATCTATTGGGGCAACGAGCTGGAAATCGACGTGCGCCGCGTCGTCTGGCGGCGTGTCGTCGACATGAACGACCGCGCCCTGCGCCAGATCACCGCCTCGCTTGGCGGCGTGGCCAACGGCTTCCCGCGTGAAGCAGGCTTCGACATCACCGTGGCCTCCGAGGTCATGGCGATCCTCTGCCTCGCCAAGGACCTCAAGGACCTGCAGGAGCGTCTGGGCGCCATGATCGTGGCCTATCGCCGCGACCGCTCGCCGGTCTACGCGCGCGACATCAAGGCCGACGGCGCGATGACGGTGCTGCTTAAGGACGCGATGCAGCCGAACCTCGTGCAGACGCTGGAGAACAATCCCGCCTTCGTGCATGGCGGCCCCTTCGCCAACATCGCTCACGGCTGCAACTCGGTCATTGCCACGTCGACCGCTCTGAAGCTCTGTGACTACGTGGTGACGGAAGCCGGCTTCGGTGCCGACCTCGGCGCCGAGAAGTTCCTCAACATCAAGTGCCGCAAAGCCGGCCTCGCGCCCTCGGTCGTGGTCGTCGTGGCCACGGTGCGGGCGATGAAAATGAACGGCGGCGTCGCCAAGGCCGACCTCAGCGCCGAGAACGTCGAGGCGGTACAGAACGGTTGCGCCAACCTCGGCCGCCACATCGAGAACGTGAAGAGCTTTGGCGTGCCGGTGGTCGTGGCGATCAACCACTTCGTGACCGACACCGACGCCGAAGTGCAGGCGGTGAAGGACTATGTCGCCTCGCAGGGCGCCGAGGCAGTGCTGTCGCGGCACTGGGAACTGGGCTCGGAAGGCTCCGCGCCGCTGGCCGAGAAGGTCGTGGAGGTCATCGAGAAGGGCGAGGCGGACTTCAACACGCTTTACCCCGACGACATGCCGCTGGCCGAGAAAATCCAGACCGTCTGCAAGAAGATCTACCGCGCCGACAAGGCGGTGATGGACAAGAAGATCCTCGACCAGCTCAAACTCTGGGAAGAGCAGGGCTACGGCGATCTGCCGGTCTGCATGGCCAAGACGCAATATTCCTTCACCACCGACCCGAACGAGCGGGGCGCGCCTACGGGCTTCACGATCCCGGTGCGGGAGGTGCGGCTGAGCGCCGGCGCGGGCTTCATCGTTGCGGTCTGCGGCGAGATCATGACCATGCCGGGCCTGCCCCGTAAGCCGTCGGCCGAGTCGATCCATCTCAACGACACGGGCGAGATCGAGGGGCTCTTCTAAGATGCACGAGGCCCGCGTGATCTGGCAATCGAGCGGCGATTTCGCCGCCAACCGCTACACGCGCGGGCATCTGTGGCGCTTCGACGGCGGCGCGGAGGTCAAGGCCTCTGCCTCGCCCTCGGTGGTACCGGTGCCGCTGTCGGACCCGGCGGCGGTCGATCCGGAGGAGGCCTTCCTCGCCTCAATCTCTTCGTGCCACATGCTGTGGTTCCTCGATTTCTCGCGGCAGGCGGGGTTTGAGCCCACCACCTACGAGGACCGGGCCACCGGGGCGCTTGTCTCGGACGGGGGCCGCATGTGGATCCCTCGCGTCGACCTGAACATCCGCGTCACCTGGGCCGAGGCGCCCGACGCAGACACCCACAAGGCGTTGCACGACAAGGCGCATCACGCCTGTTTCATCGCGAATTCCGTCCGCTCGGAAATTGTCGTGAACCTATTGGAGAATACCCCATGACAGCGAAGATCATCGACGGAAAGGCCTTCGCGGCCGATGTGCGGAGCCAGGTCGCCGAGCACGTGGAACGCCTGAAGGCGGATCACGGCATCACGCCCGGTCTCGCCGTGGTGCTGGTGGGCGAGGATCCGGCCTCGGAGGTCTATGTCAGCCACAAGCACAAGGCGACGGTCGAGGTGGGCATGCAGTCCTTCGAGCACAAGCTGCCCGCCGACACCTCGGAAGAGGATCTCTTCGCGCTGATCGACAAGCTGAACGCCGACCCCTCGGTGCACGGTATCCTGTGCCAGTTTCCGGTGCCCGACCACCTCGACGAGCGGCGCACGGTCGCGCGGATCGACCCGGCCAAGGACGTGGACGGGCTGAGCGTTACCAACGCGGGCCTGCTGGCCACCGGCGGCGAGGCGTTGGTGAGCTGCACCCCGCTTGGTTGCCTGATGCTCCTGCGCGCCGAGTTCGAGAGCCTCTCGGGCAAGGAGGCCGTGGTGATCGGCCGCTCCAACCTTTTCGGCAAGCCGATGGGACAGCTTCTGCTGGCCGACAATTGCACGGTCACCATTGCCCATTCCCGCACGAAGGATCTCGCCGAGGTGTGTCGCCGCGCCGATATCCTTGTCGCTGCCGTGGGGCGCGCCGAGATGGTCCGCGGCGATTGGGTCAAGCCCGGCGCCACGGTGATCGACGTAGGCATCAGCCGCGTGCCGCACCCGGAAAAGCCCGGCAAGACCAAGCTGATCGGTGACGTGAATTTCGAGGAGGCCGTCGAGGTCGCCGGCGCCATCACGCCCGTACCCGGCGGCGTCGGACCGATGACGATCGCCTGCCTTCTGGCCAACACGATCACCGCCTGCTGCCGTGCCAACGGGCTGGAAGCGCCGAAGGGACTGACCGCCTGAACTTGGATCAGACCGGGATCATCGTCCCCTGCAGCAAAGCGACATCGCGGAGGCTGCCGTCGTCGGCCTCTGCCTGAACCGTGCAGCGCGTCACGATCAGGCGACGCCCGGCCTTGGCGACCTCTCCCGTGGCGATCAGGCGGCGTCCTGCGGCGGGCGCGATGAGGTTTATCTTCATCTCGACGGTCATCACCTCGGCGCTTTCGTCCATCACGCTCAACGCCGCATAGCCGGACGCGCTATCGCCCATCGCGAAGGTGGCCCCCGCGTGGGCCACGCCGTGCTGTTGCGACACGGCGCTTCCGATGGGCATCTCGAGAGTGACCTTGCCGCGCTCCAGATGCAGGATCGTGCAGCCGAGCGTCTCCATCAAACCCTGACGGGCGAAGCTCTCGCGGATCCGTTGCGCTTTCTTGTCGTCCATTTCTCACTTCCGGATTGAGCCGCGCAAAGGGTTGCGAGCAGGGCTTTCGCTTGATTATGTTGAGTAAAGTAACACTTGCCAAGAACAGCAAACGAATGAATGCAATCGGATCGGGCGCACCAGGGACGTCTCCCAAGGATTGGGAGGTCCGGATAGGCGTCGCGGCTCTGGCAAGCGTCCTTACGGCATTGCTCGGACCTTTCGGCACGTTCGAACACTACACCCTTTCCGAACGACTTCTCTACTGGGGCTCGATGATCTTTGGCCTCTTGGTGCCCATCTTCTTCATTCGGCTCGGCGTCTATCGCCTGTTCTCGGGAACATTGCTTCGCATGGACCTCTTGGCCGTTGCATTCACCGCCCTAGCGCTCGGCCCCTTGGTGTGGCTTGTGAATTTCTACGTCATGGGGTTCAGGATCGGCAGTCTCAGCGCGTTTTTCCAGCATATCGCCCTCATGGGGCTGGTCTGCCTGATCCCCGTCCTAATCCGATCCTATCTGCGGTGGAGCGTGACCCAATTTCAAAGGGGCACGTCTGAACCTGTGCTGGCCTCGCAGCCATCGGGCCCGCTTCAGGTCGTGCCTGAGCTGACAGAGCCACAGACAAAATTCCTGGACCGTCTGGCGCCCGAGCAACGCGGCGAGGTGCGGCGCGTCTCGGCGGATGATCATCAGGTGGACGTCTGGACCGACAAGGGGAAGGCCAAGGTCCGGCTCCGGTTTGGCGATGCGCTGGCCGAACTGGCCGACTTCAAGGGCCTGCACATCCATCGCTCCCATTGGGTCGCCTTCAGCCGCATCGACTTTATCCAGCAGGAAGGCCGGCGTTACACGGCGCGCCTCTTGTGCGGCGCAACCGTACCGGTCAGCCAGAACCGGTTGAACGAGTTGCTTGATGCGGGGATAAGGTTTCAAAGCCCCGCGCAGATCGCGGAACACGCCTAGCGCGGCATGGGAAGCGCCGTGGGCGTCGGCCCGGTAAGGATCGACTGTGCATTGGGTGCCATCAGCTTGGAGAGGACAGGGCTGCCGCTATAGAGCCCGCCCGTATAGGTGCCATAGGCCGGCATGATCAGGCGCGTGTCATCGATCAGGAAACAGCGCCGCGTGATCGTGCGCCCCTTCAACCTCACCTGCGCCTTGGGATGGTAATGCCCCGAAATTTCGCCCGGTTCCGTCGGCTGCGCAATATGCCGAAAAGTCAGTGGGCCAAGGGTATATTCGGCCAGATGCTCGCCGCTCAGGTCAACGGGACCGGGATCGTGATTGCCCTCGATCCAGATCCAGCGCCGACCGGCCATGACCGGCGCGAGACGTTGCGAAACCGAGCCTGTCGTCGCGCGCGCCGCTGCCAGATCATCGAAGCTGTCGCCGAGGCAAATGACCGTCCGCGCCGCCGTCTTCGCGATGTCTTCCAGCAGCCGGTCCAGGGTCTCGATGACCTCGTAGGGCGGCAAGATCGGCCCGCCCCGCCGTGCCATGCGCTCTGCCTTGCCAAGATGCAGGTCACTCACCACCAAAGCGGCCTCGTCTTGCCAAAACAGGGCACCGGAAGGCATTGCAGCGAGGCGCGCACCGCAAAAGGTAAAGGAGAGGACGTTCATGGTTCGTTCATATTCGGATGTCGCGCTAGAGGGCAAGCCTCAAAGCGTCGGGCCAAATTCCAGCCCGGCGGATTGCATGACTCGCTCCGTTTCTTCAGCCAGCAAGCTTTCATTGGCACCCCCGGCGACGGAGACGCGCCCGACTTCCAGCATCATCGGTGCGGCAAGCGGGCTGACCCGGTCGAGCCGGCAATGATCGAACCGGTCGCCGATGCGGTCCAGCATCCCCTCGATCCGCGAATAATCGACGAGACCGCGCATGGCTTCCTCGCGGGTGATGTGGAGCATGATGTGGCCCGGATCGTACCGCCGCAGCGTGTCGTAGAGCACATCGGTCGAGAACGTCGCCTGCCGCCCCGTCATGCGTTTCCCGCCCGGCGTCGTGCGATCCACCAGCCCGGCGATGACCGCGCTGCCCTTGAAGGTGCGCTTCATCACGGATGTATCCGCGAGCCAGTTCTCCATCGTGGACAGCAAGGCGTCGCGTGCAAAAAGCCGCTTCGGATCGAGAACCTCGTCCAGCCCCCAGATCATCGTCGCGTAATCGGTCGAGACGAAGCCCAAGGGATTGAGGCCAAGGTCTTCCATCCGGTGGGTCAGCAACAGTCCGAGGGTCTGCTGCGCGTTCTTGCCCGCGAAACCGTAGGCCACCAGATGCGGCCGGCCATCGAAAGGAAAGGTCTCGATCAGCAAGCGCTCCTTCTGAGGCAATTGCGAGACGCGTCTTTGCTGGTGCAACCAAGAGCGTGTGTGCTCGGGAAGCTCGGGCCAATCATCCTGGCGAAACATGGTGAGGATCCGGTCGCTCAACTGCGTGGAGGTCGCGAATTTCGTGCCCATGAATGTCGCAATCTTCGGCTTCTTCTGAGAGCTGCGAGAGACTTCGACGGTCATCTCCCGCATCCCCTCGAACTGGACGATCTTGCCCCCGATCAGAAAGGTGTCACCCTTGCGTAGGGTGGAGGCGAAATATTCCTCAACCTCGCCCAGGGGCGTGCCGCCACGGGTTTTTTTCATCCGGACCGGCATCTTGTCGGTATCGACGATGGTGCCGATGTTCATCCGAATGCGCCTGCTGGCACGCGGATCGCGCAAACGATACTCGCCGTCTTTCTCGATCAGGCGCTGCCATTGATCGTAGGCGCGCAAGGCGTAGCCGCCGGTCGCCGCGAAATCGAGACAGCGGTCAAAGAGCGCGCGGGGCAAATCGACGTAAGCGCCCGCAGTCGTGACCTCGGCAAAGAGGGCGTCGGCCGTGAACGGCCCGGCGCAGGCACGGATGAGGATATGCTGGCAGAGCACGTCGAGCGGCCCGGTGTGATCCGTATCCCCGTCAAGGGTGCGCTCGCGCACCGCCTGAAGCGCGGCGACACATTCGATGACTTCGAACCGATTTGCCGGCACGATCAACGCTTTGGAGGGCGCGTTGTAGCGGTGATTGGCCCGTCCGATCCGCTGCACGAGCCGTTTGACGTTCTTCGGGGCACCAACCTGGATCACCAGATCCACGTCGCCCCAGTCGATCCCCAGGTCCAGGCTGCCCGTACAAACGATTGCCTTCAGCTGGCCGGCAACCATGGCGGCCTCAACCCTCTCGCGCTGCTCCCGCGACAGCGCGCCATGGTGGATCCCAATCGGTATCTGATCCTCGTTCGCGAGCCAGAGGTTGTGAAAAAAGATCTCGGCCTGCGCGCGCGTATTGTGAAAGATCAGGGTCGTCTTGTGCGCCTTCACCTGCTCGAGAACGGCCTCCATCGCGTATTTCCCCCCACCGCCAGACCAGGGCGGCGGTGTCTCGGTCGTCAACATAGCGATATCGGGGTCGGGGCCCGGGTCAGCGTGAAGAATGGCGCAGGGGTCCGGGTTCTTGGCAAGGATACGGGCGATCGCTTGCGGGTCTTCGACGGTGGCGGAAAGCCCCACACGCCGCAGCCCCGGTGCAAGCGTGCTGAGCCGGGATAACGCCAGCATCAGTTGGTCCCCGCGCTTGCTTTCGCTCAAGGCATGAATCTCATCGACGATCACGCGTTTCAGCCCCGCGAACGTGCGCCCGGCATCTTCATAGGAGGTCAGCAGCGCCAGAGACTCCGGCGTGGTCAGCAGAATGTGAGGCGGATCGGCCCGTTGACGGCGCTTCCGGCTGGAGGGCGTGTCGCCGGTGCGATCCTCGATCCGGATCGGCAGCCCCATGTCGTCAACCGGTCCGGTCAGGTTGCGTTTGATATCCGCCGCCAAGGCTTTCAGCGGGCTGATGTAGAGCGTGTGAAGCCCCTCGTGCTCGCCCTCCGCCAATTCCGCCAGCGTCGGCAAGAAGCCCGCCATGGTCTTGCCCCCGCCGGTCGGCGCGATGAGCAACTGGCAGGGCTCATCCGCCAGCGCGATCATCTCACGCTGATGGGGATGGATCGTCCAGCCACGGGCGCTGAACCAGTCCTCGATCTGGGGCGGAAGGGTAGGCGTCATGAACCACAGATAGGGCGCAGGGCGGCTTACGTCATCCTCTCCGACCTTGCCATGACGTGCGACGCCAAGAAAATCGCAACGAAAGAAGCGTGAGCCAAGCCATCGCCCCGCGCTCCCTCCTTCATCTTGGCAAATACAACTCCCCCCGGAGGGTCCCGCAAATCGCCACGAGCGCCTTCGCCCGAGGCCGATCGCCTAGTGAACGATCTTCTCTTCGCGAACGTAGAGGTTCTCCCACGCGCGATCGATGTATTCAGGCGTCATGTGATACGGCTCACCCTCGAAATCGCAGATTGCCCGGATCTGGTCGCAGAGGAAAACGGGGTGATAGTTCGCATAGACGTTGTCGATCGTCGGATAGCGGACCTTCAGCATGTGGATCAGGGACTTTTCGTCGAGCGGAATGCCCTTCTTCTTCGCAACCATGGCGAAGATCTTCAGGAATTGCTCCTGGTTCGGTCCGTCGATCTTCACCTTGAAGAAAATCCGGCGCAGGGCGGCCTGGTCGAAGATCTCGTTGGGGTGGAAGTTGGTGGAGAAGACCACGAGCGTGTCAAAGGGCACTTCGAACTTTTCGCCGGATTGCAGGGCGAGGATGTCGTAGTTGACCTCCATCGGGACAATCCAGCGGTTGATCAGGGTCTGCGGCGGTTCGGCCTGCCTGCCAAGGTCGTCGACGATGAAGACGCCACCGGTGGATTTCAACTGCAGGCTCGCTTGATAGGTACGAGACACGGCGTTGTAGTTCAAATCGAGCATCGACAGGCTCAATTCACCGCCGGTCATCACGGTAGGCCGGGTGCAGAGCAGGTAGCGGGTGTCGAACCGGGAGGCGTTCTTGCGCAGGGGGCTCTGCCCCTCGGCATCGGCCGCCTCGGTAACGGGCGTGTGCACGATGGGATCGAACAGCGTGATCACCTGACCCGCATAGCTCAGCGCGTGCGGCACGTAGATGTTGTCGCCCATGGCGGCGCGAATACCCTCGGCGATGGAGGATTTACCGTTGCCGGGCGGGCCATACATCAGCACCGAACGACCGGAGCCCACGGCGGGGCCAAGCTGGTCGATCAGCCCGTCGGGCAGGATCAGGTGGCCCATCGAAGCCTCCAGCATCGGGCGGGTCAGCTTGATGTCGCGGATCGACTGGCGCTTGACCTGCACCTTGTAGGCCTCGAGCGGCACCGGCATGGCCCCATAATATTCGGATTGCGACAGCGCATCGAGCGCGCGTGCCTTGCCGCCATCGGTCAGCTGGAAACCCATCTCGTTGGAAGACGTGGCGTGGAGCGTACCTGTCGCCTGAAGGAAGTTCATGTCGCGCAGCATGTCGATGAGCTGCGTGGTGAGGGGGATGGGCAGGCAGATGGCTTTCGCGATCTCGGAGGTCTGCTCCACGTTCTTGCGGAAGATCGTCTTCAACAGGATGTCGCGCATCATCACGACGGTCAGCCCCGTATCCTCCAGTTTGCGCAGGGCAGGGGGAGCGAAGCCCGGATCGGAGGAGGTTTGCATGTTCATCGGCGTTGGCCCTGTGCAAATCAATAAAGTGCCGGCGCCCAGAGGCGCCGGTCAATCAGACGCCAGAGGCGAAGCCCATGGCAAGGTAAATAACCAGCGCGCCGGCAAGGGCGACGCCCATCGGGAACAACTTTCCCTGCTCCCAACTGGTCCAATGGGAGGTCGCGCGGCGGACGGCGGCAACACGACCGGCGGAGCGGTGCGTGATCCACGAGCCGATCAGCACGAGGCTGAAAAGAGCGAGGAAAAACAGGTAGTCACCGGGCGCGATGAAGGGCGCCATGGCAGCGGCGAACTTGCTGTCGCCTGCGCCGACCAGCCCGAGCGAGGTAATGAGGAAGCCCGCGACCAACACGATGCCGAGCGTTGCCAGCCTCCACAGGTAGGCATCCATCGGCAGGACGATCAGGCCCACGACGAGGAAGACCGCGGTCAGCGCCAGAACGGCAACATTGGGGATACGCATCTGGCGCAGGTCCGAAAAGGCAACCCAGACGCAGATGGGGAGGGCGAGGGGCAGAAACCACATCGCTTCCTGTGCCGTTAGGGTGAGGGTCATGGAAACCTCCGAAATCAGGCGTTGAGCGCGCGAAGCGCCTCAACGGCAGCTTCAAAGTGCTGCGGGTGGGTATCAATGGCTTCGTTCAGGAGGCCGCGGCCTTCATCGACGTCCCCTTGGCGGATCGCGGCAAGGGCTGCGGTGTGCAGAAGCTGCGCGCGCTCGATCTGGGTCATGTTGATGAGAGGCAGCGAGTAATTGCGCTGTGCCGCGCGGGCGAGAACGAGGTTGTTTTTCGCCGTGAACAACTCGGGATCATAGGAGATCGCGCGAACGAAAAGCTCCTCCGCGCCCGCATAATCGCCGCGCGTCAGATGCGAGTAGCCCCAGTTGTTATAGACGTTTGCGGGCCGGGTGGTGAGGCCGGCGGCGGTCTCGTAAAAGCTGTCGGAGCGGGCCCAATCTTCTTCGCTGTCGGCAATCATCGCCTCCAGCCGGTAGCGCTCGTAGGTTTCGAACGTGGGAGGAGTGGCATCAAGCTGCGCCTGCGCGCCGGTCCAGTCACCGGTGCGGATCAAGGCATCGGCATAATCAACGCGGTCCTGGTCCATCGCGCCATCATGGGCGATGACTGTTTGCCAAACCGTTAACGATTCAGCCGCCCGTCCCGCCCGCACAAGGCTGGTGGCCAACCCGCGTTGCAGATCGATGCGGCTAGGGTCTTCATTCGCAGCGCGCCGGAAGTAATCGACCGCCTCGTTCGGGGCCGCAGCGCTGAGCATGATCTCGGCGAGGTTGGTTTCATCGATGACGTTGAGAGGGTCGAGCGCGCGCTCGACATCGGCGTCGGTGCTGCTACACGCCGCGACGGCCGCGACGGCGACAGCCGCCGGAAATAACCGGAGGGTTCGGATCATGCTCTGCCTCATTCAATGGACGCAGGTCTGTTGCCGCGCCTTCATTTCTTGGTGCCGGAGACTTACAGCGAGGATTGCAGAACATAGCGTCCGCCGCCCCGCCGGATCAGACCCGGCTGATTTTGCTCGTTCTCTCCAGTGTACACTTGATTTTCCATTCGCGCTATCGCGAGGCGCAAGTTGTCGCGGATCGTTTCCGAACTGCCACTATCAAGGGCAAAGGCCTGCTCCAGGATGCGCCGCGCCTCCCCATATTCGCCTTGTTCGATAAGCACGGCCCCCAAGTTGTTGAGAGCGGGCACAAAATCTTGTTGCCGCTGCAAGGCGGCGCGGAATTGTTCTTCCGCTTGACCCAAACGCCCGAGCGCGAGGTTGGCGGCCCCGATCGCGGTGATGACATCAACGCTGAGCCCGTCTTCCACCCCGGCCCGGTAATAGGCCCGCAACGCCAGCTCATACTCGCCCGCCTCCATCAGGCGATCGCCCGTGATCATGTTATCGAGGCTGTCGTCCAGCGGCCCGACGCTCGGCGGCGCATAGACATCGTCGTCACCGGTATCCAGCCGCGGGGTCGCGTTGCACGCAGCGAGTGCGACGATCAGGAAAAAAAGGGGCGCGTGCTTAAGCACTGTCAGCCTCACGTGTAACCTCTGCTCAGGCGCCACCATAGGGTCGGCCGCGCCTGTTGGCTAAGTGTTTTTCCGCTACGCCCGCGTTGGGCGAATAAGCTACCGCGACAGGTCGGTGGCGATCCCGTAGATCGACGGTCCGATCAGGATCACCAGAAGCGGTGGCACGCAGAACATCATGGTGAAGAGCGTGAGTTTCGTCGGCAGCTTGTTGGCCTTTTCCTCGGCCCGCATCACGCGTTTGTCGCGCATTTCATCGGCGTAGACGCGCAGCGCCTCGGCCACGGACGTACCGAAAGTTGCGGACTGGATCAGCGTGGTGATGAAGGAGTTCACGTCCTGGATGCCGACCCGTTCGCCCATGTCGCGCAGCACCTTGGTCTTGTCCTTGCCGGCCTTCATTTCATAGGAGACGATCTCGAACTCTTCGGCCAGCGCCGGGTAAGAGGGCTTGATCTCGCGGGCCACCTTGATGATCGCCTGGTCGAGTGACTGGCCAGCTTCCACACAGACCAGCATCAAGTCGAGCGAGTCGGGAAAGCCCGCGTTGATCTGCTCTTCGCGGGTCTGCATCCGCTTGGTCACCCAGTATTTCGGCGCGTAGTACCCGACGAGGCCGGGTATCAGCACCGTCAGGACTGAGCTTTGCGCCGATCCGCCGCCGCCCGAAATCAACACGTAAAGGGTGCCGAGGATCAGGCCGCCGATGCCAAGCGCCAGCTTGGCGAAGTTGAACATCTGGATCGCGGATTTCGAGCGGTAGCCAGCCCGGATCATCATCAGCTGCGTGGCCGAAAGCTCCTGCTTGTCCTGCGGCTCGAGGTATTGGGCAAAACGATCCAGTTTCTGGTTCTTGCCGCCAAGGCGCAGGCCGTTCTTCTTGCCGCTCTCTACTTCACCGCGCTCTTGGCGCAGTTTCTTGTAGGGGTCCTTCTGCTGCTTGAGCAGGGTCGGCAGGGCGATCAGGCACAGCAGGACGCCCAGGCCACCCACGGCGATCAGCGGGCCAAGTTCGCCCAACTGATCCACCAGGTAGCCGTTTGTCTTGGCGAAGAGGTTGCGGAAAAATTCCATCGGCTGCTCTTTCTGATTGGGGCGTTTGTCGCCCGCTTTTCAGGGGGGTTAGACCTTGATGTTAACCAACATGCGCATGATGACCATGTTGAGGCCCAGGGCCACGGCCACGCCTGCGCAGGCGGGAATGAAAATCGGCGTGTTGATCACGTCGGCGTAGTAATCGGGCTGCATCACGTTGATGCCGATCAACGCGAGGATCGGAAAAACCGACAGGAAGTTGCCGGACCATTTGGCCTCGGCGGTGATGGCTTTCACCTTGCGAAACAGCTTGAAGCGCGCGCGGATCACATTGGCGAGGCCCTGCAGGATCTCGGCCAGGTTGCCGCCGGCGGTCTGCTGGATACCCACGGCGACGGCGAGGAAGCGCAAATCCTGAATGCCAAGACGGTCGGCCATGGCGCGAATGCTTTCCGCCACGTCGCGGCCATAGGCGGCCTCATCCGCGATGATGCCCAGTTCCGACGCGATCGGGTCGGACATTTCCCGGCTGACGGTGTTGATCGACGACACGAAAGGGTGACCCACCCGCAGCGAGCGGACCATGAGTTCAACGGCGTCGGGCAGCTGTTCTTCCAGCAGCGCGATGCGTTTCTTGGCGGTGGAGTTCACCCAGAAGAAGACGCCGCCCACGCCCATCCCGACCGAGCAAAGCAGGCTGATCGGCAGAGACGCGGTCGTCAGCGCCTGCAGCAGGACGAAGGCCGCCACGCTGGCGCCGACCATGACCAGCATCAATTGCTGTGGCGTGAAGGCGATATTCGCCTTCTGCGCCTTGTCCGCGATCAGCGTGTAGAAGGGCAGCGAGATACCACCCCGGTGCTGGTTCATTTCCTTGCGGAGTTTCTCCAGCACATCCTCACGCGAAGTGCCACTTTCCAGCATCGTCAGGCGGCGGTTCACGCGGGCGTTCAGGCTGATCGATTTGCCGAAGATGGCAAGGTAGACGCCGTTCACCAGCATGATGACACCCACGAAAATGCCAATGTAGATGAGGGGTTCGATCGACAGTTCCATCTCGGATCGTCCTTGCTGTTCGGGGCTTACTGGGCCGCCATGGGTTCGTAGATCGACGCGGGCAGATCATAGCCCCACTGCCGGAAACGTTCGGAATAATGGGAGCGCACGCCGCAAGCGGTGAAGTGACCCAGGATCTTGCCGTCAGGCTGAAGCCCGGTGCGTTGGAAGCGGAAAACCTCCTGCATCGAGATCACCTCGCCCTCCATCCCCGTCACCTCGGTGATGGAGACCATGCGACGCGAGCCGTCCTGCAGGCGCGAGGCCTGCACGATCAGGTGCACAGCCGCCGAGATCTGGGCGCGAACGGCCTTCAGGGGCATCTCAATCCCGGCCATGGCAACCATGTTTTCAAGGCGCGAACAGGCGTCGCGGGCGTTGTTGGCGTGGATCGTCGTCATCGAGCCGTCGTGGCCGGTGTTCATCGCCTGCAACATGTCGATGACCTCTTCGCCGCGGGTCTCACCCACGATGATCCGGTCCGGGCGCATCCGCAGGGCGTTGCGCAAACAATCGCGCTGCGTGACCGCGCCCTTGCCTTCAACGTTGGGCGGGCGGCTCTCCATCCGGCCGACGTGGACCTGTTGCAGCTGGAGTTCGGCGGTATCCTCGATCGTCAGGATGCGCTCGGAATTGTCGATGAAAGACGACAGCGCGTTGAGCGTCGTCGTTTTACCCGAGCCGGTACCGCCCGAGACGATGACGTTCAGCCGGCAGGCCACGGCGGCCTGGATATAGGCGGCCATCTCTTCCGAGAAGGCGCCGAATTTCACCAGGTCGTCGATGCCCAGTTTCTCTTTCTTGAACTTACGAATGGAGACGAGCGAGCCGTCCACGGCCACCGGCGGCACCATGGCGTTGAAGCGCGAGCCGTCCTTGAGGCGGGCGTCCACGTAGGGGTTGCTCTCGTCCACACGACGGCCCACGGCGGAGACGATCTTGTCGATGATCCGCAGGAGGTGGCGTTCGTCCTTGAAGCGAACGGGGCTGAGTTCCAGCTTGCCCGCGCGTTCGACGAAGACGCGATTGGGCCCGTTCACCAGAATATCGTTAACGGTGTCATCGCGCAGAAGCGGTTCCAACGGGCCGAGGCCCGTCACTTCATCGAAAAGCTCGATGTTGAGGGTCTGGCGATCCTCACGGTTAAGCACGACACCCATCTCGCCCAGTTGCTCACTGGTGATGGCGGTGATTTCCGCGCGCAGGTCGTTTTCCTTGGCGCCTTCCAGCGCCGAGAGGTTGAGGTTGTCGAGAAGACGGTGATGCATCTCGGTCTTAATTTCATCAAGACGCAGGCGCCGCTTCTGATCCTTGTCTTCATTGCTCGCGGCCTCGGGCGACGGAACTGCCGCCACCGGGCCGGGCTTGCGCGCGATCTTCGGCGCGGCGGCCTCGGGGGCCGCGGCCGGGGCCGCGACCGGCTCGGGCGCCTTGGAGGCTTTTGCGACTTTTTCGAGGGGGGCGACGCTGCTGCCGCTGCCGGTCTTCTTGTATTTCGAGAACATGGCTTACCCCTTCGCGCTCGCACCGGCGACCATGGCTTTGTAGAGCCCGTCCGTCAGCTTCATGATTTCCTTGCGCAGCGGGTTCTTCTTGGCCGCTTCGGCCAGAGGCTCACCATTGTCGCCTGCCTGCATCACGGGCTTCCCGCCTTCGGGGAGGTGCGTGGAGAACGACACGCCGAGGCTATCGGCCATCTTCTTCATCCGGTTCTTGCCGTTCAGGTCGGTCATGCCCGGCGCCCGGTTGAGCACAAAGTGCAGCTTCTCCATCGGCAGGTCCTCGGACTTGCAGGCGGTGATGAAGCGCATCGCGTTCTGGGCCGAGCGCAGGTCCAACTCCAGCGTCAGGAAATAGAGGTCGGCGCGGTTCAGTACCGTCTCCGTCCACATCACCATGGTGCGGGGCATATCGATCACGACGATATCGAAGGACTGCGACGCCAGATCGATGACGGCGTTCACCTCGTCCGGTCCGATCAGGTCGAGCGGGACGATCTCGGCGGGTGTGGTGAACACGGGCAGGCGATCATTGTAGGTCACGAGGGCTTGCTTGAAACCGTCGACGTCCATGGTCGTGGCGTCCTGCAACAGCTCCAGCACGATATCGCGGCGCGACAGGTCGAGATAGGTCGCGACGGAGCCATGCTGCAGATCGAAATCGAGCAGGCAGACCGAGGGCGGGTTTTTCTTGTCGGCGTGGGCGAGTTCCCAAGCCATGTTCACCGCGAGCGTTGTCGCCCCGGTGCCGCCGGCAAGGTTCTGGACGGCGAAAATGGCCGAGTTTCCATCCATCCTTTGGCCCGTGGCCACGGTAGGAGGTGCTGCGGGCAGCTCTGCCACCGGGGCAGGGGCCGGTGCTTTCGCCCGGCGGATCTTGTCGATCGCATCATGCAGCGCGCCTTCCGCAAGGGGGTAGGGCACGAAATCATCGGCTCCAAGGCGCAGCAACTCGCGCAATCCCGCGGTCGAGAGGTTCTCGGGGATCAGTATGACTGCGATATCCTTGGAGCGGGCGGCGTTGATGACTTCACCAATGCGTCCTAGGTCGGCTTCGTCGTCTTCACGGACAGCCAAAGCGATGAATTCAAGCGTGCCGTTATCGAGGGCGTGGATGAAATCGCGTGCTTCGTCAAAACCCAAGTCACCCCAGGCTTCACCAAGCTCGTTTTCCATGTCTTCGATCAGGAGGCCAAAGTGATGTACTTTGCTTGATACCGTGCAGGCCACGATCGGCGCCGGTTCAGAGTGTAATGCCAGTCCGCTACTCATTTCCTCAAATCCCACACTTGCCCGGAATTCCCGGATCATTCCATGCGCGGCGCGTTTTTTAGCTGCTCGACAACGCCGTCCGCGATTCTCTCAGGTCCGCATGAGCCTACGCACATGGGACCTTCTCAAAGAGGAACCTGACTTGAGAAAGCGGCAGGAATGGGACGCAAATGAGGGAATACGTTTACAATTCGCCGGCTTTGAATGGTTTGTCGCCAAATGAAGAACCGCGCCAAGCGGCAGGCCTGGCGCGGTTTCTCAAGCGTTTTACCATGTGAGGCGGCGTTTAATCCGCCGAGTTGTCGCCACCACCCGAGCGGTAGCTGCGGTAGATGATCTCCGCGTAGCGACCATCCAGAACCAGCGGATCATTCTCGAGGAAGCCCGAAACCTCGGTAACTGTCCGGCGGTTGCGCCGTTCCTCGTCCTGCGTGGCGACGACCGGTTGGGTCTCGCCAAAGGAGACGAGCGCAGCGAGGCGATGGCGGCTGATGCCTTGGCTGGTCAGGAAATGCACTGCGGCCTGTGCGCGGCGGCGACCGAGACGGCGGTTGTAGGCGTTGGAGCCGACCGCGTCCGTATGGCCGTAGACCGAGAAACGGACTTCCGGGAAGTTCCGGATGAAGGCGGCCTGCTGCATCAGGATCGCGCGAGCGGTCGCGTCCAGCTCTGCCGAGTTGAAGGCGAAGTTGATCGTGGTAGGCACGGTATTCGCAAACCGCTCCCCCAGGATCGCGGCCCATTGGATGTCGCCGTTATGCACACCGATGTTGTTGCGTGTCGGTTGCCCGAAGGTGCCGTTGGCGTCCAGATGCGCGCCAAGGGGGCGTCCGGTTTCCACGGTGACCGAACCGCAAGCGGTCAGAGCCAGTGTGGAGCCCATGCTTGCAAGGACAGCACGACGGGAGTGGCGTTGATGTGTCATGGTCGCGTCCCTCTCAATCCAACACGTAGCCGTAGGAGCCCGAGAAGTCCTGTTGAGCGACTTCTCCGGCAGCAGTTCCGGGGGCAGGGCCACGGCCCACGACGTGCCCGCCGAAGAACAACTCGCTCTCGGTCGGGATGCGCACGCGGTCCGTTGGCAGGGCGAGGGCCTCGCCGTTGACCGGGCTCACCAGATGGGCGGTCACGATGATGACCAGCTCCGACTGCGAGCGTTGGTAGGAGGAAGAGCGGAACAACGGGCCGAGGACCGGCAGATCGCCGAGCCACGGCACTTCTCCCACGGAGCTGCGGAAGTCGTCCTGCAACAGGCCCGCAATTGCGAAGCTGTCGCCGTCGCGCATCTCGACCGTGGTGGCGGCCGAGCGGGTATTCACCGAGGGCACGCCGTTCGAGATGATCTCGCCGATCGAGGAGATCTCCGCGTTGAGGGAGAGGTTGATGATCCCGTCGGTGATGACGGTGGGGGTGAAGGAGAGCTGCACGCCGAAGGGCTTGAACTCTACGGTCGTGCCACCGGATTCGGATTCCGTGGGAACGGGATATTCGCCACCGGCAAGGAACGACGCCGTCGCGCCGGTGAGGGCGGTCAGGTTCGGTTCGGCCAGAGTGCGAACAAGTCCATTGGATTCAAGGGCTTCCAGAAGAACCGACAGTTGCAAGCCACCGGCCGAGAAGCTGACGCCGAGCCCGCCGGTGCGTCCCGCAAGGCCGCTCGCGATATCGCCGCTGCCATAGGTTGCCGGGCCGTTGGCACTGCCGCTGCCGAAGGTGGCGCCGAAGTCCGAGCCGGAGCTGCCGATGCCGAGGGAGGCCGAGAGTTCCTGCCGGACGGTGCGCTGCATTTCGGCAAAACGGACCTGCAACATCACCTGTTGCTGCCCGCCCACCATCATCAGGTTGGAAACCCGACCCGGCGCGTAGCGCTCGGCGAGTTCCATAGCGCGGTCCACCGCGAAAGAGGAGCCGACAGTACCAGACAACACGATGCCATCATTGGCCGTGCGAACCTCGACAGCGTCGTGGGGAAGGATCTCTCGCAGACGCTCGCGCAATTCGGCGACGTCCGGGACCACTTGGATCTCCACGTTGGCGATGAGCGATCCATCGGCGCCAAGCAGGGTCATCGTTGTCCGGCCGGGCGCGCGTCCGAGAACGTAGATGGAGCGCTCCGACAAGGTCGCGATATCTGCGATGGCGGGGTTGGCGACGGAGAGCTCTGCGAAGAGCATCTCGGCCTCGACCACCACGGCTCGGTTCATCGGGACACGAAGCGTTCCCGTGCTCTGTCCCTCGACGACACGAAGACCTTGGGCCTGCGCGGGTAAAATCGGTTGAATAAGAAGTGTTGCGGCACCAAGCAGGCACGCGCGCAATATACCGGTAATGTTCATTGTGACCTGCCTCTATGCCACGGTTAAGGCGTTGTCCTAATGGCCGCCCTTTGGCGAACCATGCCTCAATTCCTCTTTTCACGCAAGAATCATGCAATTGGGGGCTGTTGTTAATGTGCCATATCGACAACGGTAGCCAAGTTTTACACAAGCAAACGGCGCCCGCGGTTGGTACCGGGGCGCCGTTGAGTTGTGAGTAAGCCTGTGGATATCAGTTCACGCAGGGCACTTGCGTGATGACCACTTCAGCCCCGCGACGGTTGCGAACAGTGCAGACACGCGGGCCTTCAGACGCGACTTCCTCCACCTCGCCCAGAAGCGATGAGGTCGATACTTCGACTTCGCCCTGCTCGGTCATGTCGTTCACGCCGACCAGCGCGAGCGTCAGGGAGCCGGAGCCCTGGGCCTGGGTGAGGGCCGCAACATCCTCGGGACGCGCCGTTACGGTGATGGTGCGCGCAATGGTCGGGCTGTTGCGCTGTTCGTCGGCGATCTGGTCGATCGCGATCAATTGCACATTGGCCCGGATCAGGCGCGTCACGGTTTCGCCGCCGCGGCCGGGGCCGGTCCAGTAGACGTCGACACGGTCGCCGGGGCGCAGGAAGCCGGATACGCCGGAACTCACGTCCACGCGCAGGGCAATGGCGCGCATCCCGGTTTCGAGCCGCGAGGCGACGCCTGCGTCTTCGCCGGGGGCCGTGACCTTGGCCAGCAGGATCGGCTCATGTTGCTCCATCATGCGGATGACGGTGCGCGCGCCTTCCTCGTCCTCTGGAAAGAGATCTTCCATCGAGTTGAAGGACCCGAAAGGCACATGATCAGCAGGCCAGCGAATGACCTGAACGTCCTGCGGTGTCAGACGCTCACCATAGCGGAGCTGCCGGTTCACGACGACGACGTCGACCGTGGGGATAATGGCGTTGCGCTGTTCAGCCAACGCCGTCTGATATTGATCAAAGCGGTCCTTGGCGATGGAGACGGCGAAACCCGCCAAGCCAACGCCGACGGCCAAGACCAGAATGAAAACGATACGCATGCTGCCCACCTCGTATTTGTTGCCCGTGCCAGGGTCATTCCCAGCAACAAAGCTGGCTACACCCGGTGTTTGTTGCGGAGAATTCGGGCGAAATGATGGTCCTGCCAAGATATGACGATGGCGCGGCCATCTCCGCGATCAGCCGAAACCCGGCGACCCCGGGCTGCCACGAAGGGCGCCCGAGGCCGTGGGAGGTGCATTATTCCGATTCGGTGAAGGTCGTATTGCCGACGAAGGGATCGGTCAGCGGATCGGTGTCGGTGAGGCCTTGGCCGATATCGGTGGAGAGGTTTTCGACACCTCCGGAAACGACGGACATGACGGCGAGGCCGAGGCCGACGAGTGCGGCGGTCAGAACAACCCAGTCCACCGTGACGGCGCCGGATTCGTTGGAGAGAAAGGTGTTGATGTGCGACAGAGCCATTAGAGGAACTCCCTTTTCGTCAGTGAGAATGAAACTGATCCTGGATAGATCGAGGCGCGTTCTGCACCGGCGCTGCTTGATGAAGCGCAGGGAAGGAATGGCGGATCACGGGGGGCAAGATTGTGGCACGGTCACGTCGACCACCGCCCGTTTCGGGAAGCGTTGTTTCAAATTTTGCCGAGTCGGCTAAGAGCAAGGATGGCGGCAAGAGCCTGCGTCACCAGAGGCTAGACGTGAACTTCTGCGTATAACCGGAGCAAAAAGAGAACCGCCGCACCCTGGGGGGATGCGGCGGTTACCGTCTTCACGCGAAAGCGTGAAGGTGCTTCGTCGAGGATCAAACCTCGCCGAGAACGGGCCACCCCGGGTTTAGCCGGGGCGGGCCATGAGAGAGTTACTCGCTGTCGGTGAACGTGTCGTTGCCGTCGAAGGGGTCGGTCAGCGGATCGGTGTCGGCCAGACCCTGAGCGATATCGGTCGAGAGGTTCTCAACGCCGCCGGAAACAACGGCCATCACTGCGAGGCCCAGGCCGACGAGAGCGGCGGTCAGAACGACCCAGTCAACAGTCACGGCGCCGGATTCGTCTGCTGCGAAGTTTTTGATGAAGTTGGTCATGGTAGTCTCCGTTTTTAAATTCAAGTTGTTCAGTCTAGGTTGCGGTCCCATTCGTGGGCCGCTGCCCTTGGGATGAGATATGTTTGATGGTTAATCAGGGCGTGATTGGGGCGGTCCCGCGAATTTTATGAGAATTCTACCGGGTTGTTTTAAGGCGCCGGGTTGAGGCATCATCGCGGAACAGGCGCTCAACAACTGGCAAAGAACCAGTAAAACAAGGCGCCAAGAGCAGTTTCACAGGTGGACCATGGTCAATCGCATATTAGTAGCGACCGCTTTTGCGGTTCTGTCAGGCAGTTCAGCCATGGCCCAAGAGAGCAGTATTCGCTTTGTCCGTGCGCCTGAGGCCGGGCAAACCGGGCCGCGCATCACCATTCAGATCACCGAAGAAGACATGGCCCGGCAAGCCGCGCCGGTCGACGTGACGCCCCTGCCCGAGGCTGTGACCCCCGTGGCGCTACCGACGCCGGACGGGGCCTCGTCGTGGTTCTGGGCCGAAGTGCCGAGCCATATGCCAGCGGACCCGGCGCGCTTCTGGGCGGCGCTGGATCTACTATCCCGCGCGCCGGAGATCGGGGGCCTTGGGGCGCCGCGTCTGGACACCGTCAGCCAGATCGCCGCCCGCCATGGACGGGAAATCCTCGCGGCGACGATCGGAACGCAGGTCTCTCCGGCTTTCGCGCTGGCGGTGATCGCAGCCGAAAGCGCCGGGCGCTCGGACGCCATCAGCGGCGCAGGGGCGCAGGGCTTGATGCAATTGATCCCGGCGACAGCCGAGCGGTTTGGTGTCGCGGACGCCATGGACCCGGCGCAGAACATCGCGGGCGGCGTGGCCTACCTCGATTGGCTGATGGAGGAGTTCGACCGCGACCCGATCCTCGTGCTGGCCGCATATAATGCGGGCGAGGGGGCGGTGACGCGGGCGGGCGGCGTGCCGGAATATGATGAGACACGCACCTACGTGCCGCGCGTGCTCGCGGCTTGGGGCATGGCGCGGGGGCTGTGCAACACGCCGCCCGAGCTGGTGTCGGACGGCTGCGTGTTCCAGATGATGAACTAAACGGCCACTGGCGCGTCGGGCAAGGGGCGGGTCACGCCCGAGCTTGCGATGGCCACGAAGGTGAACGTGCCCTCGGTCACGAGGATATACTCGCTGGTCCGCTGGCGACGCACCCAGGCTTCCACATGCATCGTCATGGACGTGCGGCCCGTTGCCGTGATCCGGGTGTAGACCGAGAAAAGATCCCCCACCAGAACCGGCGCGTGGAAGCGCAGCGCCTCGATCGCGACCGTGGCGCAGCGCCCCTGCGCGCGGTCAATGGCCGTGGTGCCGGCGGCGATGTCCATCTGGCTCACCACCCATCCGCCAAACACGTCTCCGCCGGCATTGGTGTCGCCGGGCATCGGAACGGTCTGGAGGGTGAGCGTGCCTTCGGGTTCCCGCGGCTCAGACAATTTTGGCTTGCGTGGCGGCGCGCAGCTCGTCTTCGGTGACACCTTCGGCCGTCTCGACGATCTTCAGACCGCCCTCGACCACGTCCAGCACGCCGAGGTTGGTGATGATCCGATCCACCACGCCCTTGCCGGTCAGCGGCAGGGTGCATTCCTTCAGCACCTTGCTGTCGCCGTGCTTGTTGGTGTGGTCCATCACCACGACAACGCGGCCGACACCCGCCACGAGGTCCATCGCGCCGCCCATGCCTTTCACCAGCTTGCCGGGGATCATCCAGTTGGCGAGGTCGCCGTTCTCGGCAACTTCCATCGCGCCCAGGATCGCCATGGCGATCTTGCCGCCGCGGATCATCCCGAAGCTCTGCGAGCTGTCGAAGTAAGAGGTGTGCGGCAGCTCGGTGATGGTCTGCTTGCCGGCGTTGATCAGGTCGGCGTCTTCCTCACCCTCGATGGGGAAGGGGCCCATGCCGAGCATTCCGTTTTCCGATTGCAACGTCACTTCGATGCCCTCGGGAATATAGTTGGAGACCAGCGTCGGGATGCCGATGCCGAGGTTCACATACCAGCCGTCTTGAAGTTCCTGTGCCGCGCGGGCGGCCATCTGGTTGCGGTCCCACATAGGGTGTCTCCTCCGTATAAGGTGCAGGGCGGGTTAAGGTGCTGCGCCGATTGCTATCGCAAAGGCGTTGAAAAGCGAAGCGCCGAAATCGGCGTTCATGTGGCGGTGGTCGTTGAGCAGATTGTCCTGATTGCGGAAGTCCATCGACCCATGGCCGTAGGGCTCCTTGGTGAGGAACGGTTGTGCGATGGTCTCGTCCGGTTGCGGGATGAGCGTCATGCCGCGATCCGCGAGCGCGAGGGTCAGGGCGTGCCGATGAAGCGTCTGGAGCGCGGCCGCATGGGGATAGGTCGCCATGGCGGCGTAGGGCTGCTGGTGGTGCACCCCTTTCGGGACCACCGCCGTCGTCGGGTAGGGGGCGTGGGCCACGTGAAGCTCGAACGTGCCGAACTGCGCGCGCAGGTGATCGGCGCGGGCGGCAATCGCCTCTTCCGCAGTGGCTTGCAGGGCGGGGAGGGACAGAAGGTCCCGCCCGGTGCGCGTGGACCAATCGGCAATGTCGTAGGACAGCGCGGTCCAAAGCGTCGCGGGGAGGCCGAGGGTGTCGCCGATCACGAGGATATGGGCAAACCGCGAAAGATCGAGCGTCGGCGCCCCGTTGATGCGTCGGGCGAGCTTCATCGCGGCAGTATCTGCGCGGTCAGGCCCGAAGTGATTGTCTATCAGCTGCGCGCCGTCGAACTTGCCGCCGGGCAAGCCATAGCAAGTGACGGCAAGCTGAGGATAGGCCGCCTCGATGCGGGTCTGGGCATATTTCACCGCGCCGATGTTGGATGTGCCGATCACGGCGACGTTGATGTCCTCTTGCGCGGTCATGGGCGATCCGGCGCGAAAGCGTCGAGCAGGATGTCTTCGCAGACCGCGTCACTCTCCGATTCTGTGCTCGGGTTCGTGGGGTTTGGCGAAGCCGCTGCGTCCGGCGCACCACCAAGGCCGTGAGCCGCAAGAAACGTCTGCATGATTTGCGCCACGATCTCCGGCCGGACCGAGCGCAGGTCTTCGGCGAAGGGGCTGCGAGGATGCGCGGGCGAAGTCACCAGCTCGTAACTGGGGAAATAGTCGATACGCGGGCTGCTCTCGGCCAGCATGTCGCAAACGACGCGCAGCGTGGCTTTTGAGCGCGTCGTGGCAGCCAGCACATGATCCTCCTTCGCGGTGGCGGCCAGTGGCACGGGCGAGACGGTGAGTAGCCATTTGAGGTCCGGATTGATCGACGCGAGGGAGGTCTCCAACGCGGTGAAATCCTCCACGATGTCCGCCACGCCGTAGTTCACGAAGCGGAAGACCTCCGGATCGTAGCTGCCAGCGATGGTGCCGGGCGCGGTCGGATAGACGGTGCCGGATTGCCGATGCTCCCACGCCTCCGTCAGGCCGAGGGTGAAGACGATCACCTCGGCCTCCTGCAGCGCGCGGGCGAGGGCCGAGAGGTGCTGCGCGCGCATCTCCGCGACAAGTTCCGGCGTGGCCAGACCCTCGGGCTCCACCCCCGGACGCAGCGCGTCCCAGAACCGGCCGTCTCTCTCCCACACGGGCAAGGCAGGTTGCGCGCCGTTCATCTCTGCGACCAACTGGCGAAATTGTCTGACCGTGTAGAGGTTGCCGAAACGCGCGGAATAGACCCCGTAGCCGAAGCGCTTTGCCGTCTCGGGCGTCATGCCGCGCCGTGCGGGTTCCGCGTCAATGACACCGATGCCCGCCGCCTTCATCGCCGCGCCGACATGCTGCGCAAAGCAGGAGCCGGCGGTGAAAACCTTGGTGTCCCGGGTGACGGCAAACTTCGGTCGATAGATATCCGTCGGAAACGGCGACGCGCCTGCCACGGCACCGCGCCAGAAGGCACGGGCAGGCAGGCCGCGGTAGGGGGAGGGGGGCGGCATCAGGGCGTCCCGCCATGGCAAGGGCGTCGTGTCGCAAAGAGCCAGCCGCGCCGTTCTGTAGACGTGTCGGACACGGGCGTCTTACGCCGCCCGCACCGTCCGCTGCTCGATCCGCTTCTCGTGCTCGCCCTGGATCATCCGGTGCACATAGATGCCTGGCAGATGGATCGCGTCGCCGTCGAGCGTGCCGGTTTCGACAATCTCTTCGACCTCGAGAATGCAGACCTTGCCACACATGGCAGCGGGCGGGTTGAAGTTGCGCGCGGTCTTGCGGAAGACGGCGTTGCCGGTCGCATCGGCCTTCCACGCCTTGACGATGGCGACGTCCGCGAAGATGCCCCGCTCGAGGATGTATTCCTCGCCGTCGAATTCCTTCACTTCCTTGCCCTCGGCAATCACGGTCCCGACGCCGGTCTTGGTGTAGAAACCGGGGATGCCGGCGCCGCCGGCGCGCATCCGCTCGGCAAGGGTGCCCTGCGGGTTGAATTCCAGCTCCAGCTCGCCGGAGAGATACTGGCGCATGAACTCGGCATTTTCACCGACATAGGAGGACATCATCTTTTTGATCTGACGCGTCTCCAGCAGCTTGCCGAGGCCGAAGCCGTCCACGCCCGCGTTGTTGGAGGCAACGGTCAGGTCCTTGGTGCCTGCCTCGACGATGCCGTCGATCAGAAGCTCCGGAATGCCGCAGAGGCCGAAGCCACCCGCTGCAATCAACATGCCGTCGAACAGAACGCCGTCGAGCGCTTCTGCTGCTGAGCCATAGACCTTTTTCATCCCGTGTATCCCCTGCTGCTGCGTTGCGGCGTAAATTGGCGGAGGGGGCGGGTGAAGTCAACGCGGGCGTTGGGGGCGGGCTACAGCCCGAGGGTGTCTTCCATCTCGGCGATGAGGGTGGAGACATAGCGGTTGAACCGATCGCCCGGCTGCTGTCCTTCGAACTTGGCTTGAAAGGGATCGGGGGCGTGGATGTCGCTGCCCGACATGGACTCCAGAACCGCGTGGCCCAGGAAGGGGACGTGAACCTCGGAATAGCCGCCCTCATGGGCCATCATGAGGCGACCGTCACAAAGCTCGGCCGCGGCCTCCATCGTCATGTCGGTCATCGCGCGGAAGGTATCGCCGCCGGTGATCATGCGAGAGAGCGGATCGACGAGAGAGGCGTCATAGCCGCAGGCCACGATGATCGCATCGGGCTGGAAGGCGTGAAGCGACGGTATGACGAGACGCTCGAAGGCCTCGACATAGCCCGCGTGACCGGTGCCGGGGGGCAGGGGGATGTTGAGGTTGAAGCCGTCGCCGCCGTCCGAGCCGCGATCCGCGAAATCGCCGCTGTCGAGCGGGTAGTTGCGCTCCTGATGCAGCGAGATCGTCAGGACATCATCGCGATCATAGAAAATCGCCTCCGTCCCGTTTCCGTGGTGTACGTCCCAGTCGATCACCGCGACGCGGTCGGTGAGCTTGTTGGTTTGCGCGGCCTCGATCGCGATGGCGATGTTCGCGAGCAGGCAGAACCCGTTGGGGAAATCAGGCAGGCAATGGTGGCCCGGCGGACGCGAGAGTGCATAGGCATTGTCGACCTCGCCCTTGAGCGTCGCGAAGAGCGCCGCCTTCGCCAGACCGGCGGAGACACAGGCAATATCGAAGCCGTCCGGGCCGAAAGGCGTGCGGAGCCCAAGCTCGCCGCCGCCCTCGGCGGACTTGGCCTTGAAGCTCTCTATATACTCACGCGGGTGAATGCGCAGGAGGTCCTCCTCGGTGGCCGCCCGAGCCTGTTGCGTGGCGAGATCGTCCCAAAGACCCGTCACCCGCATCAGGTTGACAAGACGACGCTTCGTCTCCGGGTTCTCGGGCAAGCCGCCGCCCGGCTGGATCAAGCCACCCACCTGCAGAAGGCCCGCGTAGTTACCGCCGGAATGCCAGAAGCAGCGTTCGTCCCAGAAAAAGCCAGTGGTCATGGGCGGGTCCTTCGATTGTGGAGGGAGGTGGTAAATTCGAAAGGGGCGGGGCGACTTATCCCCGGTTGTCCTGTGGATAGGGCGGTTTCACGCACGGTCAGGAGAAAGCTTGTAAGCGCCCTCCGGCAGATCAAGGGCTGCGGCCAAGTCGTGAACCTGGGCGAGCGAAAGCGTGATCGTGCGCACCTGATCCGTGCGAGGGTCGACCTGTTGCAGGGTCACGCATTCATCGAAGGCCGAGACGATCACGTCTTCCTTCAAGGGCAATTCGCCCTCGTCCACAAGGGTGACGATGGTGGCGTCGAATTCGTGCTCGATCGTAAACATGGGGTCAGGTTATGGGCGCGGGTTCACCTTGCCAAGCCTTTGTATGATTGCGCGGCTTTGTGCCGACTGACGGTGACGTGAGCCGCGATTGCCTCAAACGCTCTGGACGCCCCGGCGCGCGTGGCTAGTGTTGGCGCGCCTCAGCCGGAGACCTCCATGCGTGTTCTGATCCCCCTCCTGTCCGCCCTCGCCCTGAGCGCTTGCGTCTCGGTGCCGCCGCCTGCCGCAACTACGCCCGCGACCGGCCCTGGCCGCGCCGAGGTCTCGGTCACCCGCGCCGTGCAGGTGACGCAGCGGATGGAGCCGGTGGCCGAACAGATGTGCCGCACGCAGTCGTCGCTCCTCAACTGTGATTTCGAGTTTCTGGTCAATCGGGATCCCCGCTCCGGCGTGAATGCGTTCCAGACCGTCGATCGCTCCAACGGACAGCCGATCATCATTCTCACGGTCGGCATGATCCGCTCGGTGCGCAATGATGACGAATTGGCTTTCGTACTCGGCCACGAGATCGCCCATCATATTGCCGAGCATATCGGCCAGCAGGAAGCCGCCGCGCGCCTGAGTGCCGAAGCATATGGTCTGTCGGCGCAGGCAAGAGGCGGAAGCCGCGCCGAGATCATCGCAGCGGCGCAGCAGGGTGCGATGGTCGGCACCGCCCAATTCAGCCAACGCGCGGAGTTGGAGGCCGACAGCCTCGGCACCGTGATCACCTGCCGCGCGGGGTTCGACCCTGTTCTGGGCGCGCGCTTTTTCAGCCAGCTTCCCGATCCCGGCGCTCGGGTCTTTGGCACGCATCCGCCCAATGCGGCCCGTATCCAGGCGGTGCGAACGGCGGCTGCGCGCGCGTGCTGATCGAAGGCGTCGTCAGCGACCGCGGGTCCAAATACGCGGTTTCAGGCAGCGCCGTGCGCGACCGCGCCGAGGTTGAGGCTTTTCTCAAGGACCTGAAGCGGAAGAAGAAGTACGCCAAGGCAACGCACAATACCTGGGCGGTGCTACTCCCTGACGGTCCGTTGAAGAACGACGATGGAGAAGGCGGCGCGGGGCAGGTGATCTTGCAGATGCTCGAGCGCGAAGACCTGCGCGATCACGTCGTGGTCGTCACCCGCTGGTACGGCGGCAAGCATCTGGGCGAAGACCGATTCCGCCACGTGGCCACCTGCGTGCGAACCTATCTGGACGCGCTACGGCGCTAGCTTGCCCCAAAGATCGTAATCGCTGGCTTCATCCACCTCGACCGAGACCATGTCGCCTGGCGCAAGGGCCTCGAATCCCTCGTCGATGAACAGGTTGCCGTCGATCTCGGGCGCATCTGCCGTGGTGCGGCACGTCGCGCCCTCCGCGTCGACGCTATCGACAAGCACCTGCATCCTGCGACCGACCTTGGCCTGCAGCTTCGCCTCGGAAATCGCCTGCGCCTTTTCCATGAAACGCTCCCACCGCTCCTGCTTCAGCGCATCGGGCACGTGATCGGGCAGCGCGTTGGAGCGCGCCCCGTCAACGTTTTCGTACTTGAAGCACCCGATGCGATCGAGCTGCGCCTCGTCGAGCCAGTCCAGCAACGTCTGGAACTCGGCCTCCGTCTCGCCGGGATAGCCGACGATGAACGTGGACCGCAGGGTGATGTCCGGACAGTCCCGCCGCCACGCCGCAATCTCGTCAAGGGTTCGCGACGCGGCCGCGGGCCGTGCCATGCGTTTGAGAACGTCGGGATGGGCGTGCTGGAACGGGATGTCGAGGTACGGCAGCAGCCCGTTGGCCGGATCGGCCATGAGCGGAATAAGCTCGCGTACATGGGGATAGGGGTAGACATAATGCAAGCGCACCCACGCGCCCAACGTGGATAAGTCGCGGGATAGATTGAGGATGGGAAACTTCTCCTCCCGCCCTTTCCAATCCACGCCATAGGCGGATGTGTCCTGACTGATGATCAGGAGCTCTTTGACGCCACTCTCCACCAGCTTCTCCGCCTCGCGCATGACAGCCTTCTGCGGCCGCGAGGCAAGCTTCCCGCGCATGTCCGGAATGATGCAGAACTTGCACTTGTGATCGCACCCTTCCGAGATCTTGAGGTACGCGTAATGGCGCGGGGTCAGCTTGACGCCGGCAGCGGGCAGCAGATCGACGAACGGATCGGGCGCGGGCGGCACGGCACCGTGGACGGCATCGAGAACCTGCTCGTATTGCTGCGGACCGGTGACCGCCAGAACCTTGGGATGCGCGCCGGTGATATACTCCGGCTCTGCGCCCAGACAGCCAGTGACGATGACCTTCCCGTTTGCCTCCAAAGCCTCTCCGATCGCGTCGAGGCTCTCCATCTTCGCGCTGTCGAGAAAGCCGCAGGTGTTGACGATCACCGCTTCGGCGCCGTTGTAGTCGGGGCTGATCGCGTAGCCCTCCGCGCGCAGCCGCGTGAGGATGCGCTCGCTGTCGACCAGCGCCTTCGGGCAGCCAAGCGACACCATGCCGATGCGCGGCTGGCCGGGACGGGCGGCATCGGGAACCTGTGCGCGGGCAAGGTCGGGGCGGAGGAGGGGCGGGTTCTGGCTCATGGGTGCCAGATAGCGATTGGCGGTCTCCATGGGAAGGGGCCGCGGCGTCGGCAAAGGCTTGCCGCACGGCGAGGTTTCGGATGTGCGACGCGCCACAGACGCGATAGGCTGCGGCCGTTGAACGGAAAAGGCGCATTCCATGCGGTGGATAATTCGAGTTTTGGCGGCCATCGTCGTGCTGCTGTTTCTGGGCCTCGGGACGGTTTTGCTGATCCCGGCAGAGCGGATTGCCGAGATCGCGGGAAACCGAATCTCCGCCGCCACCGGACGCCCCGTCACCATCACCGGAGAGGCCCGTCCGACGCTCTGGCCCGATCTTGGTGTCGAGATCGATGGCCTTCAGGTGGCCAATCCTTCCTGGGCAGGCAGCGCGCCGCTGATCTCTGCGGATAAGGTCAACGTCGGCGTCGCGTGGTCCGGGTTGCTTTCAGGAAATATCCATGTGAACCGCGCTGTCTTTGAAGGGGCGTCCATCACCTTGGTGCGCGCGGAGGATGGGAGCCTCTCTTGGGAGGCGGATGAGGAAGCCTCTGTTGGGGAACCTCGTGCTGCGCGGCGTTTCGGGCTGGAGGAAGCGATCATCCGCGACGCGCAGGTGCGGTTCGAGGACCGTGAAGCCGGCACCGACCTCTCCGTCACGGCGCTGAACGCGACCCTGCGGCTGCCTGATTCCGACGGCGCGGGCATGGTCTCGGGTACAGCGCAGGTAAACGGCGTGCCGATGGAGTTGGAGACCACAATCGACGGCGTCGCGGGCCTGATCGCCGGCGAGGCGCGGCCGATGCAGGCGCGGCTGGTCTGGCCGGAAGGGCGCCTTGCCTTTGACGGGACATTCGGCGTGGACGCCGCTGCGGCGGGTCGCGTGGAGCTCTCGGCTCAAGACCTCTCGCCTCTTGCCGCGCTGGCAGGCCAGGACCTGCCCGAGTTGCCAGAGGGCTTCGGCCGCGACCATGTCGCGCTGGCAGGCGAGGTTCGGCGTGCGCGCGAAGGCTCTTTGCACCTGCGCGACGCGACGTTGCAGCTTGATGAGACGATCCTGCAAGTCGCGGCTGATCTGGTCCCGGGCGAGGTGCGGCCGATGTTGCGCGGCACGATCACCGGGGGAGAGGTCTCGCTACCCAGTGCGCTTTCCGGCGACGCTTTGACGGAGGCAGGCTGGTCGCAGGAAATCCTCGACGTATCGGGCCTGTTCAACAGCGATGCCGATTTGACTGTGCGGGTCGAAAGCCTCGCCCTCGGAGGGCTGGTGCTCGGAGAGGTCGACCTTCGCGCCACGGTAGAGCGGGGGCGGCTGGTGTTCGACATCGCGTCGATCCGCGCCTACGAGGGCCAATTGGCGGGTCAGTTCGTGGTTAACGGGCGCGGCGGCCTATCTGTCGGCGGCGATCTGATCCTGTTTGACGCCGCGCTCCGCCCGTTTCTGGGCGCGGTCGCGGGTTACGAGCGGTTGGAGGGGCGCGGATCGGCGTCGGTCGAGTTCCTTGGAGTCGGAGACGATTTGCACACGCTGATGAGCGGGCTGGAGGCCGAGGGCGATATCGCCATCGGCCAAGGCGCGTTATTGGGCCTCAACCTCGCGTCCCTTCTGGATGAACCGGAAGCGACGGACGCAGAAGGTCGAACCCTGTTCGACCGGCTGACCGCGGATTTCATCGTGCGCGACGGCGTGTTGATGAATGAGGACCTGTTGCTGGACGCCCCATGGGGCGAGGTGCGCGGCGCGGGCGAGATCGATCTGGGTGCGACGACGCTGGACTACACCCTTGCGCCCGCAATCCTGCGGGACGCGGGTCGCCCGGCGCAGGCCCAGATCCCCATCGCTCTCACGGGCACATGGGCGGCGCCCGAAGTGGGGCCGGACCTCGAGTTGCTGGCAGAGATCGAGCGCGCCGCAGAGGCAGAGCGCCGCGCGGCGGAAGCGCGGGCCGCTGCGGAAGAGGAGGCGGAATTGTTCCCGGATTTGGGTACCGCCACGGACGCGACACCGGAACCGGCTCTGGAGCCAGCGCGGGAGGAGAGCGAACCGGTCGTCGCCTTCCCGGAAGATATCGAACAGCAACTGACAGACGAGTTGATCAGCGGAGTGCAGGAATTGATTTTTGGCGATTTGGGGGAAGTGGAATGAGAGCGTTTGGCGTTTTGGCTCTTTGCGCGGTGCTGACGGGCTGCGGCGGTGGTCTTCCGTTTAACGGCGGGGCGGATGCTCAAGCCGTCCGGGCGCAGCCGGATCTCTATCCCGGTGAGACTCCGGCAATGCGTGCGTTGGTGATCGAATACGCCGCGCGCCACGATATTCCCGAGGCTTTGCTGCACCGGGTGATCCAGCGCGAAAGCGACTACCGGGCCAATGCGCGCAACGGTCCCTATTACGGGCTGATGCAGATCCTGCCGCAAACGGCGGCGCAGATGGGGCACCAAGGCAGCCCGAACGATCTGCTCGATGCGCGCACGAACCTCGAATACGCGGGGCGCTATCTGCGGGGCGCGTGGCTCTTGAGCGATGGCGACATCGACACCGCCATCGGTTGGTACGCGCGCGGCTATTATTACGAGGCGCGGGATCGCTGCATGCTGGTGGAAACCGGGCTGCGCATCCGAGAAGTGGCGCGGGCCTGTCGCTAGGCTAGAGCACCGCCAAGCGCGGCGTCCAACAAAAAAGCCCCGCGTTCCGCCTCGATCATCGAGGGCGGAACGCGGGGCTAAATCGTTGCCGTAACGCCTGACGCGATGGCCTTAGCGACGACGATCCCGGCGCGACGACATCGGCTGGAACGCCACGCCCACGTGGGCATCGCAATAGGGTTTGCCTTGCTGAACGGGCAGGCCGCAGAAGTAGAAATCGTCCGTGGCCGGATCACCGATGGGCCATTTGCAGACCCGCTCGGTCAGTTCCATCAGGCTGATCTTCTTGGCGTGCTTCTCCACCTCGGAGACTTTCGCAAGCGCCTCGGGGCTGATCTCGTTGGCGGAGGGCTGCGGCGGCAGGGGCTGACCCGCGGGCGCGATGGGCTTGCGCAGGGGCATGACATTCGTGCGTGGCGCGGGCGTCGCGGCGGGCGCTTCGGCCGCCTTGGCCTCAGGCGCGGGCGCGGCTGCTGCGGGCGCAGGCTTGGCGGCCGGCGCGGCTTTCGCAGCGGGTGCCTCTTTCGCCGCGGGCGCGGGCTTGGAGGGCGCGGATGCGCCGCCGCCCGAGCGGTTCGACAGACCCAGACGGTGCACCTTGCCGATCACGGCGTTGCGTGTCACCCCGCCCAATTCCTTGGCGATCTGGCTGGCCGACTGGCCTTCGCCCCACATTTTCTTAAGCGTCTCAACCCGTTCGTCGGTCCAGGACATGATGTGCCTTCCGGTCTATCGTTCCGCCGCAAGCGGCATTCGTGTATCAGCATGGGCTTATGATGCGCGCGCCCTGCGATTGGAAGTCCTATTGTGGGGGTCCGCGTGGCCGAGGGCAAGGTGGTGCGACAGTATTTGCCGTCGCGACGAGGACTGGGAAAGAGAATCGGATGAGAATTCTTACGAGAACTTTGAGTAACGTGTTGGTTTCGATTGGACTCGTGACGGGGCCGGCAATGGCGCAGGACACGGCGCAGGAAATCGCCGAGGCGCTGGCCGGGATCTCTGACGTGCCGGCGGCCGCCGCGGGGTGGGTGACAGCGCAGGACATGGACTTCGGCGTCGCGGGCACCCGCGTCGTGAACGGTAGCGACAGGGTGCAGCCGGACGATCAGTGGCACGTGGGATCGATTACCAAGGGAATGACCGCAACACTCGCCGCTCGACTGGTGGAAGCCGGAGCCATCACCTGGGACACGCGGCTCGGCGCGGTACTGGGTGACAGCTACCCGGACATGCATCCTGATTGGCACGACACGCCGCTGCGCCGGTTTCTGACCCATCGCTCGGGCATGGCGGCGAATTTGCCCGACGACACGGCAGCGGGCCTCGGCACGGCGCCGCGTCGCGATTACGTGGCAGAGGCGCTTTTCGCGGCCCCCATCGGTGCGCCGGGCGAATTCGTCTATTCCAATGCCGGATACGTCGTCGCGGGGGCGATACTGGAGGCCGCCGGGGGCGCCTCTTGGGAAGAGCTGATGCGCATTCACGTCTTTGCCCCTCTGGGGATGGAGAGCGCGGGGTTCGGGCCGCCTCAGGGCGCGGTCATCGAGGGCCATTCCCCAAGGCTGCTCTGGGGTGTCAGCGCTGCGGGGCAAAGCCCGGAGGCAGATAACATTCCGGCAATGGGCCCCGCCGGGCGGGTGCACCTGAGCGCCGCAGACATGTTGCGCTACCTGCGCGCCCATCTGCTGCGCGACGAGACCTTTCTGAGCACTGACGCGTGGGAGACCCTGCACGCGCCGATCGGAGAGGAAGCCTACGCGATGGGGTGGGGCGTCGGTGAGGACGGAAGCCTCGTCCATTCCGGCTCGAACACGCTCTGGTACGCGGTGGCCTATGTCGCTCCGGACAGCGGCCGGGCGGTTTTTGTGAGCACGAACACAGGCGATTTCGACGCGGTGGTGGAGCCAGTCGACGAGGCACTCAGGTCGTTACTGGAGGCGCGCTAGCAGCCTCTTTCGCTTTGCGGCTCAGCCGCGCCTCGCGCCATGCCAGAAGGGCTGCGCCACTGATGATCGTGGCGGCGCCAAGGTAGGACAACCCGGTCGGCGTCACCCCGAAGATGGCGAAGTCATAGACGGCCGCGAAGACCAGCGTCAGATAGGAGAACGGCGTCACGAAGCTGGCGTCCGCCCGCGCGACCGAGCTTACAAAACACGCCTGAGCCGCGGCCATGAGGCATCCCAGTGCCACCAGTCCGGCCCATTGCGCGCCGGTCGGCGGTTGCCAGACGGCGATGACGGCAATCGTGGCGATCACAACCCCCAGGGAGTTGTTGATGAACAGGATCTGCAAGGGCGCCTCGCGCCCTGCGAGGCGCTTGATGAAGGTCAATTCGAGCCCGAGGGCGAGGGCCGCGCCCAGGGCTACCAAGGCGCCTGGCGCGATCGCGCCGCTGCCGGGCCGGATCAGGATCAAGGCGCCGGTGAAGGCGATGGCCGCGGCGAGCCAACGCCATTTGCCGACTTTCTCACCGAGCAGGGGAATCGCGAGGATCATCCCAAAGACCGGATTGAGGAAACTGATCGCTGTCGCATCCGCCAGCGGGATCATCGAGGCGGCGGCGAACATGCAGGTGACGCCCGCAAAGCCCATGACGGTTCGCCCGATGTGAAGCCCCCAGTTCAGCTTGCTGAACCGGGGCCGGAGTATCGCCACAACGCTGCCGATGGTGATCCATGCGAACAGAAACCTGCCGTGACTGATTTGGAACGGATGCAGGGGCGGGCCGAGGGCATCGGTGCCAAGCGCCTTGGCAAGCAGGGTCGTGCTGGCGATGAAGGCGGTAGCCACCAGCATGAAAGCCACGGCGAGCCCCGGCGAGGGCTTGGCGAGCGTGACAGGTGTGGCAGGCACCGAAGACTGGATCACCGGACGCATGGGTATTCTCCGATTGAGAGCCTTGGCGGCGCGGCGGCCCTGAGGCCCATCGCGTTCGCATCAGTGCGACCGTGCGGAGGCGCCTGCAATCCCGCTCTTCCCCTCACCTCAAGCGGTCCTCGGCCGCTCGCCCAATCATGCGCCGAGGCACCACCGCATGATCGCCTTCTGCGCGTGCAAGCGGTTCTCGGCCTCGTCGAACACAACCGAGCGCGGACCATCGAGGATCGCATCGGTAATCTCCTCGCCGCGGTGCGCCGGCAGGCAATGCATGACCATCGCATGATCCGGCGCGGCCTCCATCAGGCGCTCGTTCACCTGGTAAGGACGCAACAGATTGTGACGCCGCTGACGCGAGCTTTCGGCATCGCCCATGGAGACCCAGGTATCGGTCACCACGAGATCGGCGTCGGCAACCGCCTTGACCGGATCACGCTCGATCCGCACGTCACGACCCGCGTTGCGCACCGCGCCGACAAGATCGTCCCGCGGATCGAGCTGCGCCGGGCCGGAGAAGGTGAAGTCGAACCCGAATGACGCGGCGGCGTGAAGGAAGCTCTGGGCGACGTTGTTGCCATCGCCCATCCACGCCACCCGCTTGCCCGCGATCGGGCCGCGGTGTTCCTCGAAGGTCATGACATCCGCCATGATCTGACAGGGGTGGGAATTATCCGTCAGCCCGTTGATGACCGGCACCGTGGCGTGCTCTGCCATCTCGTGCAGAATATCCTCGCCGAAGGTGCGGATCATGATCAGGTCGACGTAGCGCGACAGTACGCGGGCGGTATCGGCAATGGTCTCGCCGTGGCCCAATTGCATCTCGGCGCCTGACAGCACCAGCGATGTGCCACCCATCTGGCGCACGCCGACATCGAAGCTGACCCGCGTGCGGGTGGAGGGCTTCTCGAAGATCAGCGCCACCACGTGGCCGTCGAGTGGCAGCTCGTCGTCCGGCGTGCCCTTGGGGCGGCTGCCGCGGGCGGTCTTCATGTCGCCAGCAGTCGCGAGGATGTCGCGCAGGGCGGCGGGATCAGTGGTATGAATGTCGAGAAAATTTGGCATGCTATGGCGCCTGTGGCTGGCGAAGGCGGTGAGGGGCCAGCCCCTCACACTCCCCGCTGTATTTTTGAAAAGGTGAAGGACTAAGCGGCGCGCTCTTCCAACGCGGTTGCAGTGGCGTCGAGGCGGTCGATGCCTTGTGAAATTTCCTCCTCGGAGATGGTCAGCGCCGGCAGGACGCGCACGACGTCGTCAGCGGCGGGCACCGTGAGGACGGCGTGGTTGTAGCCCTCCGCGACCACGTCAGTGGGCGCAACGCGGCACTTGAGGCCGAGGATCAACCCCTGGCCCCGGACGCTCTCGAAGATCGTCGGGTGCGAGGCGACGAGGCCTTCCAGCTTCTGGCGCAGGAAACCGGCCTTGGCGTTGACCGCCTCGAGGAAGCCGTCTTCCGTGATCGTGTCCATCACAGCGGTGCCTACGGCGCAGCCCAGAGGATTGCCGCCATAGGTGGAGCCGTGGGTCCCCGCGGTCATGCCCTGTGCCGCCTCCTCGGTGGCGAGAAGCGCACCGATCGGAAAGCCGCCGCCGATGCCCTTGGCCACCAGCATGATATCCGGCGTGATGCCGGCCCATTCATGGGCGAAGAGCTTGCCGGTACGCCCGACGCCGCATTGGATCTCATCGAAGATCAGCAGCAGGCCATGTTCATCGCAGAGATCGCGCAGGCCCTTCAGGCATTGGTCTGGCACGGGGCGAATGCCGCCTTCTCCCTGGATCGGCTCGATCATGATGGCGCCAACGTCCTCTTGCGCGGCAGCCTCGCGCAGCGCGTCGTGATCGCCGAAGGGCAGGCTCTGGAAGCCTTCCAACAAAGGCCCGAAACCCTTGGTGAGCTTCTCGGACCCGGCCGCGGAAATCGCGCCCATAGAGCGGCCGTGGAACGACCCTTCGAAGGTGAGGATCTTCATGCGCTCAGGCGTGCCGGTCTCGGTGCGGTACTTGCGCGCCATCTTGATCGCCAGCTCGGCGGCCTCGGTGCCCGAATTGCAGAAAAAGACGGTGTCGGCGAAGGTGTGTTCCACCAACCGTTCGGCCAGCGCCTTCTGCTGCGGCACTTCGTAAAGGTTGGACGTATGCCACAGCGCGTCGGCCTGATCCTTCAGGGCGCCTACGACCGTCGGGTGCCCGTGGCCGAGTGACATTACGGCGATGCCGCTGGCAAAGTCGAGAAAACGTCGCCCGTCCGCTTCCACCAACCAGGAGCCTTCGCCTTTGACGAAGGACAGATTTGCGCGGGAATAGCTTGGAAGGACTGGCGAGATCATTGGCTCGGCTCCGTTTGGGTAGACAAGCGCCTGTGTTGCACTGCGCCTGTGACCTAGTCAATTCAAGGATGCTGATGGGGTCATGTGCCAGCGGTGATAGAGACCTGCATGATCAGACAGGTGGTGGAGCCCGTGGCATAGAGCTTGCCACTCGCGGCATCCCGGATCGTGCCCTCGGCGACGCCTGTGGTGCGACCGGAATGGGACACGATCCCCTCGGCAAGCACCTCCGTGCCAATGGGGATCGCGCGGGTGATGTTAACCTTGTATTCGAGCGTCGTATAAAGACTGCCGCGCGGCACCTTGGTCATCACGGCGCAGGCCATCGCGCTATCAAGAATCGTCCCGTACCAGCCGCCATGCACCGTGCCCACCGGATTGAGGCTCTCGAACGACGGCTTGCCGCGAAAGACAACGCGCCCGTCCTCAACCGCATCCAGCTCAAACCCGAGGGTCTCGCCGATTGGCGGATTGGTCACCTCGCCATCCAAGATCGCTTGCATGAACGCCAGCCCCGACATCGACAGTGTCCGGTCGCGGCTCGGCAGCTCGTCCACGTCTTGGGCGAAATAGGCTTTCTGCATGGATACCTCCAACTCGGTTCGCGCCATAGCGCCATGCCACGCGTCCGAGCACAACCCGTGCCTTCACCTTGGTCCTACAACTCTGGGGGTGGGCGACCGCAAGGGCGCCAGGGGGCTAGCCCCCTTTACGCGACTTCCGCGAGCGCAACGTTTGGGGTGACCCCCAGAGCAGCGCAGACGTCCCGGGTCAATTCGGGGCGATTGAGCGTGTAGAAATGCAGATGGTCCACGCCGCCTTCGATCAGGTCGGTGCAAAGCTCCGTGCAAAGCGCCGTTGACAGAAGGTCCGCCCGACCGTCGCGGAGCGCGGTGTCATAGGCATCGTCGAGCCATTGCGGGATCACAGCGCCACAACCGTTGGCAAAGCGCCGCGCGCGGGGCCAGTTCTCGATCGGCAGAACGCCGGGCAGGATCGGCGCGTCGATGCCGGCGGCGACACAGGCGTCGCGGAAGCGGAAGAAGGTCTCGGCCTCGAAGAAGAACTGCGTGATCGCCGAGGTGGCCCCGGCTTCGATCTTGCGTTTGAGGTAATCCACGCACTCCTGCATCGAGCCCGCCTCAGGATGCGGATCGGGATAGGCACCGACGCGGATGTCGAACTTGCCAGTGGCCGCCAGTGCCTCGATCAATTCCACCGACGAGGCGAATCCGTCCGGGTGCGGCGTGAAACCTTCCGCGCCCTTGGGCGGATCGCCCCGAAGCGCCACGATCTGCGAGATGCCTGCCTCGGCGTATTGCTCGGCGATTTCCAGCGTCTCGGCACGGGTGGCATCGACGCAGGTCAAATGCGCTGCCACCGGCACACCGAAATTCGCGTCGATCGTCGTCACGGCGTCATGGGTTAGCTTGCGCGTCGTCCCCCCCGCCCCATAGGTGACGGAGACGAAATCCGGGCTCAGCGGCGCCAAAACGCCGAGCGTTTCCCACAATTTGAATGATCCCTCCAATGATTTGGGCGGGAAAAATTCGAACGAGACGCTTGGCTTGGTCATGACGGAAAGGGTCCTTGATATGTCGCAACCGGATGTCGCATAGATGGCGGCGATCAACAAATTCATAACTCTCATCATCAATATGAGTTTCGCATGCATATCGAGTTCCGCCACCTGCGCACGATCAAGGCTATCCACGAAGAGGGCGGCTTGGCAAAGGCGGCCGACAGCCTGCACATCACCCAGAGCGCACTCAGCCACCAGATCAAGGGGCTCGAAGATCAGGCGGGGCTGGAGCTGTTCATCCGCCGCTCGAAGCCCATGCGCCTCTCACCCGCCGGCATGAAGATGCTGCGGTTGGCCGAAGAAGTCCTGCCCCGTGTCGCCGCGCTGGAAGAAGTTTTCACCGGCCTGCGCGCGGGCAAATCCGGGCGGCTGCACATCGCGATCGAGTGCCACGCCTGTTTCGACTGGTTGCTGCCGGTCCTCGAAGCCTTCCGCCAGACATGGCCGGACGTGGACGTGGACATCCGCCCCGGCCTTCAGTTCGAAGCACTGCCCGCGCTGAACCGACAGGACGTCGACCTCGTGGTCTCAAGCGACCCGGAGGACCTGCCCGGCATCGATTTCACGCCGCTGTTCGACTACGAGCCCGTTTTCGTCTGCGCGGCCGACCATCCCCTGGCCGCCAAGGACTTCGTCGAAGCCGCGGATTTCGCGGATCAGACGCTGATCACCTACCCGGTCGACCGCCCGCGCCTCGACGTGTTCAGCCAACTGCTTTTCCCCGCGGGCGTCGAGCCGAAGGCGATCCGTCAGGTGGAGCTTTCAGCCGTGATCCTGCTTCTCGTCGCCTCGGGCCGGGGCGTTTCCGTCTTGCCCGATTGGGTGGTGCGCGACATCGGCGCGAGCCAGTCGATCGTCACCAAACCCCTGACGGCCAACGGGTTGACCCGGCGCCTCTACGGCGCCAGCCGGTCCGAGGACACGGCGAAACCCTTCATGTCCCACGTGCTGAAGCTGTGCCGGACCGAGCCGTTGAAACTCCAACGCCGCGGCTGACGCCCGAGACCTTTGCAAAGGTCTCGGACAAACTCTTGCAAGAGTTTGGTGCGCCCCTTGGCACGGGCAGGCGTGACAGCTATAGGATCGCGCCTGACCTAGAGGGAATTCCGATGCAAGGCTCCGCCAATCTCAACGTGATGATCAAAGCCGCGCGCATGGCGGCGCGGTCCCTGCAGAAGGACTTCCGCGAAGTCGAGCAGTTGCAGGTCTCCTCCAAGGGGCCGGGCGACTTCGTTTCCCGTGCGGATCGGGCGGCGCAGCAGATCATCAAGGACGAGTTGATGGAAGCGCGTCCGAACTACGGCTTCCTCGGCGAGGAAGAGGCCGAGATCATCGGCAAGGACCCGACGCGCCGCTGGATCGTCGATCCGCTCGATGGCACCACCAACTTCCTGCACGCCATGCCCCACTGGGCGATCTCGATCGCGTTGGAGCACAAGGGCGAGATCGTCGCCGGTGTGGTCTATGACCCTGCCAAGGACGAGATGTTCTTTGCCGAGAAGGGCGCAGGTGCCTGGCTGAACGACACGCAACGCCTGCGGGTCTCGGCGCGCAAGCGGATGTCGGAATCGGTCTTCTCGGCGGGTTTCCCGCCCGATGGCGGGCGCTACCTGCCGGGCGTTCTGCGCGATCTGGCGCGACTTCTGCCACTCTGCGCCGGGATGCGCCGCAACGGTGCGGCGTCGCTGGACCTGTGTTGGGTCGCGGCCGGTCGGTTCGAGGGTTATTGGGAATACAATCTGAAGCCGTGGGACATCGCGGCAGGCATCCTGATTGCCCGCGAAGCCGGCGCCTTCGTGGAGCCCATTCGCGAGGATCAGACCTTGCTGGAAGACGGCCATGTGATCTGTGGCACCGAGGCGATCTTCGACCAGTTCGCCAAGGTGATCCGGACGCGGGACTAACCGTATCGGCAGGGCGCGCGGGAGCGGCGCCTTCCGACCTCGACCCTCAACCTTTCGTTAACGCGCGTAGCCGCGATCGTAGATGATCTGCTGCGCCACGCCTGCGGCCAGCAGGTAGATCGACGTCACCGTGACCACCGTCGTCAGGGTCGGGTTCGACGCGAAATCGGTCCAGGCGGCATAGGCAATGCTCGTGACCCAGATCAGCGCCACGGGAAGTGACACGATCCGCCACCGTGCCGTGCGGACGGGGTGGACGAACTTCAGGTTCAGGAACTGCGCCGCCGACAGCACCAGCACGATTCCGAGGATGACCGGCGGCGGCGGCACGATCACCAATGTCGCCAAGGCGACCATGTTCCAACAGCCCGGAAAGCCTCGGAAAGACTTGTCCGCCGTCTTCATCCGCGTGTCCGAAAAATAGAGCGAAGACGCGAAGGGAATCAGCAGCACGACCAGCCAGCCCGGCCAACCCGGCAACAGCCCGGAGCCGTAGAGCGCATAGGCCGGGATCATCACGTAGGTGAGGAAATCGATGATCAGGTCGAGCAGCACCCCGTCGATCACGGGCGCATGCGTGGTGACGTCGTAGCGCCGGGCCAGAGGGCCATCGATGCCGTCGACGATGAAGGCCACGGTGAGCCAGATCGTCATCATCGCCCAGTCCTGCTGAGCCGCTTCCAGAAGCGCCAGCATGGCAAGGGACGCGCCGGCGGCTGTGAACAAATGGACGGAGTAAGCTCTAAATCGCATGGCAGCTTCGATGCCTGTTTGCGGGCCGGTTTGCAACCTCAAGTGCGCGTGGCGCAAGCCTCATGCCTTCGGATGAGCTGCGTTGTAGACTTCCATGAGGCGGGCCGTGTCAACGGCGGTATAGGCTTGGGTGGTAGACAGAGACGCGTGACCCAGAAGCTCCTGAATCGCACGAAGATCACCACCTGCATCCAGCAGATGGGTGGCGAAGGAGTGGCGCATGGCGTGGGGCGTCGCGGTCGCGGGAAGCCCCAGTTGCATGCGGGTCTTCTCCATCACCTTGGCAACGGCGCGAGGGCCGAGCGCCCCGCCACGGATGGCGCGGAAAAGCGGCGTGCCGGCCGGCAGATCGTGGGGGCAAAGGCGCGCGTAACGGGCGGTGGCCTCTTGCGCGGCAGGCAGCACCGGCACCTCGCGTTCCTTGCCGCCTTTGCCGGTGATCCGCAGCACCGACGGCAATGAGGCGTGGCGGGCATCGAGGCCAAGCGCCTCGGAAATGCGCAGGCCGCAGCCGTAGAGCAGCGTGACGACCGCCATGTCGCGGGCCTGCACCCAATCACGCGCGTCCTGATCGGCCACGCCGTTTATCATCTCTTTCGCGCCGACCTCCGTCAGGGGGCGGGGCAGGCGTCGGATGTGTTTCGGTGCCCGCATCGAGAGCACGACTGTGGCATCGAAACCATCACGCTCGGCCCACCATTTGAAGAAGGCCTTCACGGCAGAGAGGCGCCGCGCGAGAGACCGGGCGCTGACGTCCCGGCTCCGCTGCGCGGCCATCCAAGCCCGCATGTCGCGCGTCTGCAACGCCCGCAGACCCGCCGGGCCGGGAGAGCCGCCAAGGTGATCGGCTTGGAACGAAAGAAACTCGCTCACGTCGGCGCCATAGGCGGTGACCGTGGCAGCAGCCCGACCGCGCACGGAACGCAGATGGGTCAGCCACGCGTCCAGCAGGTCGCGGACCGCCGGCGTGAGAGAGAGGCTCAATCCAGCCAACCGCGCATCAGGCGCTCGAACACGCCTGCGAAGAAGGTCAGCAGGTCCGTGCCCTGCGAGGGCCGAAATTGGTGGGGGTCCTCCGCGCCCATGACCAACAGGCCGGGCAGGCGCCTTTCGCCCAGATCAAGCGTCAGGCAGGCCTCAGAATGGATCCAGCGCGAGGCTTCTCCGAAGATCCGCTCGGCGTCGCCACCCACCTGCCGCAGGCTGACCTGCCGATGCGGCACATCGCGCCCGCCGGTCACGTATTCCTGCACGAAACCCGGCGCGACGACCGTCAGCACGTCTTCCAGCTTCTGCACCTTCGGGGCTTCGGTCTCGGTCGCTTCGGCGCTTTCCAGCACCAGCCGCACGCGGTCCACGCGCAGGATGCTGGCGATATCGGTTCCCAGAAGGGTCAGGAACTCGGTGAATTCCTTGGCATCGAGCATCCGGATGATCGAGCGGTGGATCTGGTTCGTCCCTGCAAGATTTTCGTAAGCCGCCGCAATGACGGAGCGATGCGTGTCCTCCAGCCGGTCGAGCCGGTTCTGCAGACGCTCCATCGCGATGCCGCGCATGTCGACGATATTGCCGCCCATCTGCCGGTCGTTCGCCGCGATCAGGGCGCGCATCAGGTCCCGGTCTTCGAGGATCAACTCCGGATCCGCCAGCGCGCGGTCGCGCCAATCGGCTTCGGGTGCATTCAAAAGGGAATCGAGCGGGGCTCCCGCCTCGGTGCTGCTCATCAATACTGCCTCAACTTTTTTATCGTTGAGGTGTGCATATCATAGGCGGCGACGCGCGGGCTAGAAATTTTGGCCAGCCCGCGCGGATGATGTTCAGGAGTGTGGCTTATGCCGGTTCAGACGATGGACTGCCCGGTCTTGGCCCAATCGGCCATGAAGGCATCAAGGCCCTTGTCGGTCAGCACATGGTTCGCCATCGATTTGATCACGCCCGGAGGGGCCGTCGCGACATCCGCGCCGATCAGGGCGGCGTCCTTCATGTGGTTGGCGTTCCGGATCGAGGCCACGAGGATCTCGGTCTCGAAGGCGTAGTTGTCGTAGATCTGGCGGATCTCGGCGATCAGGTCCATGCCGTCGATGTTGATGTCATCAAGCCGGCCCACGAAGGGCGAGATGAAGGTCGCGCCCGCCTTGGCGGCCAGCAGCGCCTGGTTAGCCGAGAAGCAAAGCGTCACGTTAACCATGCGACCCTCGCCCGAGAGCACCTTGCAGGCCTGAAGTCCTGCCCAGGTCAGCGGCACCTTGATGGTGATGTTGTCGGCGATCTTGGCCAGCTCGCGGCCCTCGGCGATCATGCCGTCGGCATCCAGCGCGACGGTTTCAGCGGAAACGGGGCCATCGACGAGGTCACAGATCTCGGCGGTCACTTCCTTGATATCGCGTCCGGATTTCATGATCAGCGAGGGGTTGGTTGTGACGCCATCCACCATGCCGAGGCCATGCAGCTCACGGATCGCATCGATATCGGCGGTATCCACAAAGAATTTCATAAGGCTGGTTCCTTTCGGGAGGATTACGTGATGATTTAGCGGCCTTCTACAGCAACGACGGTATCCCTGAAAGCCATGGACGAGCATTTCGATGAAGGCGATCTGGTGGGGGTTCTGACCGCAGAGCCCCTCGATCGCGTGCTTGACTACAAGGCGCCTGCGGGCGGGTGCTGGTTGGGCGCCTTCGTGGAGGTGCCACTCGGCCCACGGAAGGTGCTCGGTGTGGTCTGGGGGCCGGGGCGCGGGGACTGGGATATCTCCAAGGTGCGCAAGGTAAATCGCGTGCTCGACGTGGCCCCCATGCGCGCCGAGATGCGCGATTTTCTCGAAAAGGCCGGCGCTTACACGCTGACACCGATGTCGCTGATGCTGCGGTTGGCTACCCGCGCGCCGGGCCTCGGTGATCCGCCCTCGATGCGCAAGGTCTACCGTCTGGGGCAAGGATCGCCCGACCGGATGACGCCTGCGCGGACGCGGGTGATCGAGACCCTCGTCGAATACGGCGGCTTGGGCTTCACCCTGAAAGAACTGAGTGAGCTGGCCGGCGTCACCTCATCCGTTGTCAAGGGACTGGCCAAGCAGGGCGTGGTGGAGGAGGCCGATACGCCGCGCGATGCGCCCTATCTGAGGCTCGACCCGACCCTGCCGGGCAAGGAACTGACCGAAGATCAGGCGGCGGCCGCTGCGCAGTTGCAAGAGGGTCTTCGTGCCCGCCGCTATGGCACGGTTCTGCTGAAAGGGGTGACAGGCTCGGGCAAGACGGAAGTCTACCTCGAAGCGGTCGCCGAATGCCTGCGGCAGGGGCGACAGGCGCTGGTGCTGCTGCCCGAAATCGCGCTGACCTCCGAGTTTCTGACCCGGGTGAAAGCGCGCTTCGGGGCCGATCCGGCGGAATGGCATTCGGGCGTCACGATGACCGAGCGCCGCCGCTGTTGGCGCATGGTGGGGCAGGGGGAGGCGCAACTCGTCGTCGGCGCCCGCTCCGCCCTGTTCCTGCCCTACCGCGACCTCGGGCTGATCGTGGTGGATGAGGAACACGACACCTCCTACAAACAGGACGAGGGCGCCAGCTACAACGCGCGTGACATGGCTGTGCTGCGCGCCTCGCTGAACGATGCGCAGGTGGTGCTGGCCTCGGCCACGCCCTCGCTCGAGACATGGGCCAACGCCGAGGCCGGCAAGTACACGCGCCTCGATCTCGCGTCGCGGTTTGGCCCGCAAGACCTGCCCGAGATGGCGTCGATCGACATGCGGACGGAGGATCTGCCCGGCTCATCCTGGCTCTCCCCGAGCCTTCAGAGCGCCGTGGGCGCGCGGCTTCAGGCGGGCGAGCAGGCGCTTTTGTTTCTCAACCGTCGCGGCTATGCGCCGGTGACGCTCTGCCGCGCCTGCGGCGAGATGGTGGGCTGCGATCATTGCGACGCGCGCATGGTCGAGCATCGGTTCCAGAAGCGCCTGATCTGCCACCAATGCGGCGAGACCAAGCCGATGCCCGAGGCCTGTCCCTCCTGCAAGGTGGAGGGCAAGATGGCCGCCGTCGGCCCCGGCGTCGAGCGCATTGCCGAGGAGGCCGCCGCGGCTTTCCCCGATGCCAAGACGGCGATCCTGTCGTCGGACCTTTTCGGCTCGGCCCGCGCGCTCAAGCAACAGATCGAGGAGCTCGCCCACGGCGACACCGACCTGATCATCGGCACGCAGCTTGTCGCCAAGGGTCACAACTTCCCGCGCCTCACGTTGGTGGGAGTGGTCGATGCCGACCTCGGCCTGCAAGGCAGCGATTTGCGCGCGGCAGAGCGGACGTTCCAGCTGATGCGGCAGGTGGCGGGCCGCGCCGGGCGGGCGGAGAAGCCGGGGCAGGCGTTGTTGCAGACCTTCCAGCCCGAGCACCCGGTGATCCGCGCGATCCTCTCAGGCGACGAGGAGGGCTTCTGGCGCACCGAGGCCGCCGAGCGCGAGGCTGCCGGCATGCCCCCCTACGGGCGGCTGGCAGGGATCGTGATCTCCAGCACCGAGGCCGCCGCCGCCTTCGATCTCGGCACCCATCTCGCCCGCAACGACGCCGCGATCCGCGAGGCCGGTGGCATCGTCTATGGCCCCGCACCGGCCCCCATCGCGCGGGTGCGCGGACGCCACCGGGTGCGGCTTCTGGTCAAGGCGCCGCGCGGCGTCGCGCTGCAATCGGCGCTAAGTCGTTGGACACATGGGCTGAAATTGCCGGGACACCTGCGGCTATCGATCGATATCGATCCGCAGAACTTCTTTTGAAAACGGTTCCCCCTCGCGGGTGCGCGCGCTAGAACCTTGCGAAATCCTACGAGAGATCACACCACCATGACTGCGCCCCTTCCCGGCCCCATCCGTCCGCAACCCGGTATCCTCGATATCGCCCTCTATCAGGGCGGCGCCTCGAAGATCGAGGGCCATGCCGCGCCGCTGAAGCTCTCGTCGAACGAGAACCCCTTCGGACCGTCGCCGGCCGCCGTGACGGCAATGGCAGAGGCAGCCGCCGGGGCGCATCGTTATCCTTCGACCGATCATGCGGGGCTGCGCGCGGCCATCGCCGAGATCTACGGCCTCGACGCGGACAACATCATCTGCGGCGTCGGCTCGGACGAGGTGATCCATTTCCTCTGTCAGGCCTATGCGGGACCGGGGGACGAGGTGCTCTATACCGAGCATGGCTTCGGCATGTATCCGATCGCCGCGCGTGCCGCAGGCGCCACGCCGGTCGTCGTTGCCGAGGCCGAGCGCCGCGTCGACGTGGACGCGTTGATCGCCGGCATCACGCCCGCCACGCGGCTGATCTTCATTGCCAACCCCGCCAACCCCTGCGCCACGATGATCGACAGCGGCGAGATCACGCGGCTGGCCGATGCACTGCCCGACCAATGCCTGCTGATCCTCGACGGGGCTTACGTGGAATTCGCGGAAGGCTACGACGGCGGCAAATCACTGGTGGAAGCGCGCGACAACGTGGTGATGACGCGGACCTTCTCCAAGGTCTACGGGCTCGGCGGGCTGCGGGTGGGCTACGGCTACGGGCCGCGCCATGTCATCGACACGCTCAACCGCATCCGAGGGCCCTTCAACCTCTCCGCCATGGCGCTGGCTGGCGCCGAGGCCGCGGTGCGCGATGTCGATTGGGTGGCGGAATGCCTGCGCGTCAACGCCGAGGAGCGCGCGCGACTGGCGGGCGGGCTGCGCCAATTGGGCATCGCCTGCGACGACAGCCAGGCGAATTTCGTGCTGGCCCGTTTCAAGGATGAAGCCGCCGCCGACGCGGCGGATGCGCACCTCAAGTCCGACGGCATCATCGTACGCGCGCCGAAATCCTACGGGCTGCCCGACTGCCTGCGGATCACCGTGGGCCGCCCCGAGGACAACAGCCGTGTGTTGGCTTCCCTGACGGCGATGGTGGCGGCATGAGCGTGATCTACGACCGCGTCGCCCTGATCGGCCTCGGCCTCATCGCGGGCTCGATGGCCCATGCGATGCGCCGCGCGGGCCTCGCCGGTGAGATCGTAGGCACCGCCCGCTCGGCCGAGACCCGCGCCGTGGCGGCCGAGATCAACCTCTGCGACCGGATCACCGAAACAGCGGCCGAGGCCGTGGCGGGCGCCGACCTCGTGGTTCTGGCCGTTCCCGTGGGGGCCATGGCTGCCGTTGCCGCCGAGGTCGCGCCGCATCTGGCGCCGGGCGCGACCGTCACGGACGTGGGCTCCGTCAAGCGTGAGATCATCGAGGCGGTCGGCCCGCATCTTCCAGATGCGGTGCATTTCGTGCCCGGCCATCCGCTGGCAGGCACCGAGCATTCCGGCCCCCGGTCGGGCTTCGCGGAGCTCTTCGACAACCGCTACACGCTGCTGACCCCGGTGGAGGGCACCGACCCCGGTGCCACCGCGAAGTTGCGTGCGCTTTGGGAAGGGTGCGGCGCTCTGGTCGAAGAGATGGACGCCGAGCACCACGATCTCGTCCTCGCCGTTACCTCCCACACGCCGCACCTCATCGCCTATACGATGGTGGGTGTCGCCGACGATCTGCGCCGGGTGACCGACAGCGAAGTGATCAAGTATTCCGCCGCCGGTTTCCGCGACTTCACCCGGATTGCCGCCTCGGATCCAACGATGTGGCGCGATGTCTTCCTATCCAACAAGGAAGCGACGTTGGAAATTCTGGGTCGCTTTACCGAGGAATTGTTCGCGCTCCAGCGCGCGATCCGTACCGGCGACGGCGATCATCTGCACGATTATTTCACCCGCACCCGCGCGATCCGCCGCGGCATCATCGAGGCGGGCCAAGACACCGACGCGCCGAACTTCGGACGTGAACCCGCAAAGAAGGACGGCCCGTCATGAATGTCCGCGCCGCCGTCATCGCCTTGGCCGTCGGCGCCAGCTTTCCAGCAGGCACCCTGGCGCAATCAGCCGAGGTGCGCGTGATCGAGGCGACACCGCTCGCCCCGGCCGGGTCCCTGCGTCCCGCCGCCCGGCCCGGCAGCGGCACGCCCGTCCCGTCAAGCAGCGGCCCGGGCGCGATCGGTGCAACCGTTAGCGACACCATCGGCGCAGTGCCCGGAGCCGAGGCGCCCGCGCCCAATGCACCCCGTGGCTTGGCCGACCTTTTCCGCCCCCGCGGAGAGACGACAGCCCTGGCAGGTGTCGGCAGCGGAGGCTCGACCCTCGCCATAACGCAATCCCTGCGGCCGCAAATACGGCCTGACGGGCTGGAGGGACGGGTCCGCTCGGCCGCGACGCGCAACACGCCCGGCCGCGTGGCGCAGCCGGGCCGCAACACCGGAACGCTCTGCGGCGTCGTCGGATTGCAGGGCGAAGAGATCGAGGCTGTGACCGGCCGGATCAGCGGCTGTGGCATCCCCAACGCCGTCCGCTTGCGTGTGGTTCATGGAGTGCAGCTGACGACGCCTGCCACGATCAACTGCACGACCGCGCAATCGCTCAGCCAGTGGGTGCTCGATGCCGACGAGATCATCGGCGGCACCGGGGGAGGGATCGCGAACATGCGGGTGATGGCATCCTATGCGTGCCGGACCCGCAACTCGCGCGCTGGCGCGCGTCTGTCCGAACACGCTACCGGCAGCGCCATCGATATCGGCGGCATCGGCCTGCAGAATGGCAACGAACTCAGCGTGTTGGGCGATTGGCGCGGGGGAAATTCCGCTGTCATGCGCGAGCTGCACGCGGCGGCTTGCGGGACGTTCGGCACCGTTCTGGGGCCTGAGTCAGACCGCTTCCACCAGGACCACTTCCATTTCGACGTGGCCTCGTATCGGTCCGGTTCCTACTGCCGTTAGAGCCGCAGGCTAGCGGATGCGCAGGCTCGGTGCCGGGCCGATGGGCAAGGGGCCGATGAACATGCGGCCGTTGGAGAATGACAGCGTCGCATCGATGTTCTCCGCGCTGCCTGTCATGCCAGCCAGAACCTGAAGCATTGCCTCGGCAGTGGTGCGCAAACGCTCGGGCATAACGCCGGCGTTGCTGGCCAGTTCCACCATCGCACGCCAGTTCTCGGCGCGGACCGAAAGCTCTCCCTCCGGCACGCCGCCGGGGGTCACGTCCAATGTGCCCGTCGCGCGGAACAGCATGTCGCCCCACTGCATGTTCAGGTTCTCGATATCGATCGACGTGACCTGCGGGCGCGCGCGTTCGATCGCGTCCATGTCCCACGGGGCGTCGAAGGTCGCCGTGGCACGGACCTCTGCCTGCTCCATCGCTTCGGGCAGCACGTTGGCCGGGTCAAGACGACGGCGCCACGCCTCGGGCGGGACCATGCCTGTCGTCAACGTGGCGATATCATAGGTCGCCTCGGTGTCGGCGACGCGGGCGACCGAGAGATTGCCCTGATCCCACTGCATCTCCCACCCTTCGCTGGAAGAGACCCGAAGCGGCCCGGTGTCCGCGTCCAGCGCATCCAGCGCGAAGCGGTTGGTCGGTTGAACGTCGAGCATTGCCTCCATCGCATGGGTCTCGGCCCCGATGCTGGACAGGGTCAACCGCTCGAGCGGCGAGGCGATGGTCTGCGCCGCGGGCCAGCGTGCGGCGATCCGGTCGAGGCGGAAGACGTCTTGTTCGAACTGCAGCGACTCCACGGTCCACGCGAGGCCGGTCTCCGGATCGGCAAGCTCGACACCTTGGAATTCCGTCGTGAATTGCATGGGAAACCCGCTGACCGAGATGTCGGACGCATTGGCCACCCATCCGGCTGAGCGGCGTTCCTCCATCCAGCGGGACGCAGCGGTTTCCGTCAGCATCGCGCCGGCACCCCACGCGACTACGCCCAGGGCAGCTACCACCAAAATCCCGATCAAAAACCGCTTCATCGCTCTCCCCTTTCGGAACTCTATCGCCTATAGGGGCAGGGCACGACAAGGACCATCGCATGACCTCTTCTCTCTGGGTATTCGGCTACGGATCACTTTTGTGGAATCCGGGCTTCACCGTGGCTGAAACGCGCATCGCGCGGCTGCATGGGTGGCACCGCTCGTTCTGCATGTCGTCGATCCACCACCGGGGGACCGAGAAGAAGCCCGGCCTCGTGCTGGCGCTGGACGCGGTCGACGGTGGATATTGCGACGGGCTGGCGCTGCGGGTGGCGCCGGGGACGGAGGACTCCACGCTGGCCTACCTGCGCGAGCGGGAACTGATCTCCTCCGCCTATGTCGAGCGGCGCCTTCAGGTGAGCTTCCGCGAGGGCGACACCCAAGACGACGTGCTGACCTACGTCATCAACCCCGGCCACGTGCAATATTGCCAGCTTCCGCTGGACGAGCAGGCGCGGATCATCGCGGGCGCTGTGGGCGGGCGGGGGCCGAACGACGAATATCTCTACAATACCGCCTCGCATCTGAGCGAACTGGGCATCGGTGACGCCGATCTGGAGGCCTTGGTAGACATGGTCCGGGCGATGAAGACACCCGCCTGAGGCTTTTGTTGGCGTGATCGGGCGCAACCGTGTATAAGCCCTCTAGACAAGTCAAAAGAGCGGTTGAGACAAACCCCATGGCGAGCAGCAGAGAGGGCGCAGGAGCCGCCCGATTTACACGTCCGACACAGCAGATTCTGCTGATGCTGATCATCCTTGCGCTGGTGATTGCCGGGGGCGTGTTGGTGTGGCCGCGCGTTCAGGATGTCTTCCTGACCTCGCCCTATCTCAACGGCACCATTGCGGTGGTCTTCGTGGTCGGCGTTTGCGCCACCTTCTTCCAGGTGATCCAACTGTTCTCCTCGGTCGCGTGGATCGAGCAGCTCGCCGGCGGCTCGCAAGCCGATGTCGATGAACAGCCGCCGCGCCTGCTGGCCGCCATTTCCGGCGTCGCGCGGCTGCGCGGATCGCGCTCTCAGGTCACGCCAGCGACGGCGAAGTCGATCCTCGACAGTGTCGGCGCGCGGATGGAGGAAAGCGGCGACATCACCCGCTACATCGCCAACCTTCTGATTTTCCTGGGCCTTCTGGGGACCTTCTTTGGCCTCGCCACCACCGTTCCAGCGGTGGTGGAGACCATCCGTTCCCTGCAGCCGACCGAGGGGGAGGAAGGGCTCGCCGTATTCGGTCGCCTGATGGACGGCCTCGACGACCAGTTGGGCGGCATGGGCACGGCCTTCGCATCCTCGCTTCTGGGTCTTGCCGGATCGCTCGTCGTTGGCCTGCTGGAGCTTTACGCCGGTCACGGCCAGAACCGCTTCTACCGCGAATTGGAGGAATGGCTGGCCTCGATCACCCGCGTCTCTTTCTCCGGTGACGGCGATGGAGCGATCGACAAGGCCGCCATCGCCACGGTGCTCGACCACATGGTCGACCAGATGGATACGCTGCAATCCCTCTTCGCCCAGTCCGAAACCCGCCGCGCCGCGACCGAGCAGCGCGTTCTGACCCTCGCCCAAGCAATCGAAGGGCTCACGGAGCGGCTCGGGCCCGGGCAGGTCTCGGCCACCGAACGGCTCGCCACGGCGCAGGACCGTCTGGCGGCGGCGCTCGACGGGATCGCGGCCGAGCAGGGGCTGGACGACGAAAGCCGCAATCGCCTGCGCTCCATCGACGTGCAACTCTACAAGATGGCCGAAGAGATCGGCGCCAACCGCGATGCAGAGGTCATGGGACTTCGCGGCGACATGGCGCAGCTGACCGAGGCTTTGCAAGCGCTCACCCAGGCAGCCCGCGCCCCGGCCGAGGCGCGCGCGCGCCGGAACGCGGACAGATAGGCCATGGCCTTCCATCGCAGCAGTAAGCAAGGGATGTCCGGGGCGATCTGGCCCGGCTTCGTCGACGCGATCACCGCGCTGCTGATGGTGATGATCTTCGTGCTGACCATCTTCATGGTGATGCAATACGTGCTGTCGGAAGAGATCAGCACGCAGGACGACGAGCTCAACTCCCTCACCGCGCAGGTGAACCAACTGGCGCAGGCGCTCGGGCTGGAAGAGGCGCGCGCCGGGCAGTTGGAATCGCGTGTCGCGACCCTCTCCAATTCCCTTTCGAGGGCTGAAGCGGAAGCCGCCGCGCAAGAGAGCCTGATTGCCGCCCTGACCGCGGAAAGTGCCGAGCAATCCGCCCGGATCGTCGCTTTTGAAGAGCAGGTTGCGGGCCTTCTGGCGCAGAACTCGGAACTTGCAGCCGGGCAGGCGGCAACCGAGGCGGAATTGGCCGACGCCATGTCCGAGGCCGAGGCGCTGAACCTCGCGCTGGCCACGGCGCGAACGGAGATCGACGAAGCCGCCGAAGCGGCCCGTCTCGCCGCGGCACGTCGGGAGGCACTGGAGGCGTTGATCGCCGATCTCGAGACGGAGGGCGCGGCGCGCGAAACCTCCCTCGCTGAAGCACTCGCGGCGCTCGACAGCACAACCGCGGATCTGGAGGAGCGCCAGTCGGAACTGACCCGCGCCCTCACCGCCTTGGCGGGCGCTGAAACCCGCAACGCTCAGCTGGCGGGCACGCTTCTGGAGCAGGATCGATCGCTCACCAACGCGCTCGACGCTTTGGCCAGTGGAGATGAGCGGGCAGAGGAACTTCTGTCCCGGCTTCAGGGGGTCGAAGAAGACCTGACCGAGGCAGAGGCGGCGCGACTCGCGGAAGCCGCCGCCGCCGAAGCCCTGCGCTTGCGACTGGCTGATCTGGAACAGGAGTTGACCGAGGAAGAAGCCGCCAGGCTGGCCGAATTGGCGACGGCCGAAGCCCTGCGCGCCCGCCTTGGTGAGGCCGAAGCCGCCCTGTCAGAAGAAGAGGCCGCGCGATTGGCCGAGGCCGCCGCCGCCGCCGCCTTGCGCGCAGAGTTGGAGACCACGACCCAAGCACTTTCCGAGGAGGAGGCGGGCCGTCTGGCCGAGGCCGCCGCCGCCGAAGCCCTGCGCCGTCGCTTGGAAGATGCCGACGCCGAACTCACCGCGATGTCCCTTGCGCTGGAAGAGCAACGTCAGCGCGCCGAGGAGACGCTGACCTTGCTCGCCGCCGCCGACGCCGCGCGCGATGACCTTGCAACGCGGCTGGCAGGGGCGCTGGCGCGGGCGCAAGACGGGCAGGGCGAAGCCGCTTCCTTGGCCGATGCCCTCTCGGCTGCGCAGTTGGAGTTGGAACGGGCGGAAGCCGCGCTCTCGACGCAATCCGGCGAACTCACTGATCTGGAACGCGAATTGGCGCTGGTCCTGTCGCGCCTTGAAAGCGCCGAGGCAAGCGCGGCCGCCCGCGTCGCAGAGCTGGAAGCCCGCATCGCGGCTGCAGAAGCGGAAGCGGCGGAGGCGACTGAGGTGGCGGGCAACCTCTCGGAGTTGGAGACGCAATTGGCCGCCGCCCTCGCGGCGCGGCAATCGACGGAGACCGCGCTGGCCGAGGCCCTGTCAGACGCCGAGCGGCGTGAAGCCCTGCTGGCGCAGGCCAATGTCGAACTTGAAAACGCCGAGGCGCAGTCCGAGCAAAGCGCGCGTCAGGTCGCTCTGCTCAACGAACAGGTTGCGGCATTGCGCGCGCAATTGGGCTCCCTGCAATCCCTGCTGACCTTGTCCGAGACCCGCGACGAAGAAGCCCAAGTGCAGATCCAGGCGCTCGGCTCCCGCTTGAATACCGCCTTGGCGCAATTGGCGGCGGAAGAACGCGCCCGCGCGGAGCTGGAAGCCGCCGAGGTTGCACGGCTCGCCGCGGAAGCGCAGGAATTGGAGCGCTACCGCTCGGAATTTTTCGGCCGCCTGCGCGAATTGCTGGAGGGCCGCGAGGGTGTCCGGATCGAGGGTGACCGTTTCGTCTTCTCCTCCGAGGTCCTGTTCGAGGTCGGCTCCGCTGATCTCGCCCCGGAAGGCCTGTTACAGATCGAGAACGTGGCCGCTCTGCTGCTGGAGATCGCCGAGGACATCCCCGAAGCGATCGACTGGATCATCCGCGTGGACGGTCACACCGACGATCAGCAACTACGCGAAGGCGCGACCTACGCCAACAACTGGGAGCTCAGCCAGGCCCGCGCATTGGCCGTCGTGCTTTACATGAGCGAAGAATTGGGCATCCCGCCTCGGCGCCTTGCGGCGACCGGGTTCGGAGAGCATCGCCCCATCGCGCCGAACGACACGCCAGCGGGGCAGGCTTCCAACCGGCGGATCGAATTGAAGCTGACCGAGCGTTAATCGACCGGGACCGTTGTCGTTTCCGTATCAAGCAAGATGCCGTCGCGCCTCAAAGAGATGCGTCCGGTGTATGTACCGAGCATGAGGGGCGCCGTTCGGCGCAGTCCTGACGCACGGAAGACCTGCGCCTGCGTGCGTTCTAACGTGATTTCTTGCGAGTGGAGCGTCGAGCCATCGGGCGACAAGATTTCCGCGATCACGATGTCGCCGGCACGCGCGCCGTGGAAGAAATCCCAGATTACAATCGCGTCCGACAGGCGCGAGAGGGCAGGTGCGTCAGCCGTTCCTGCTTGGACAGCGTCGTAATCCGGTACACCCGCGGCGAAGCCGATGCTGAGGATGCCACCCTGCGCCAAGGGCACGTCGTGAGACCAGAGCGGCGTGGTGGTTCCTCCGCAGGTGTCGCCTGCGAAGGGGGCAAATGGGTCGATCACCACCCCGTTATGGCGGACGGTCAGGTGCAAATGCGGGAACACGGTGTTGCCGGAGAAGCCCATCTCGCCAATCCGCTCACCGGTGCTGATGCTGTCACCGGTGCTGACTGAAACCGAGCCTTGGGCCAAGTGACAGTACTGCGTTTGCCAGCCGTCGGCGTGATCGATCACCACGCCATTGCCGCACTCCTGACCCTCGGGGTATCCGCCGGAACCGGTGTCCGGCACCGAATTGCGCGTGCCGCGCACCGTGCCATCCGCGGCCGCGAGAATGGCAACGCCCTCCGCTAAGGCCTCGTGGTCGGGCAGGCGGATGTCGGTGCCTTGGTGTCCGTCATAGCTCATCGGGCCGCAGAGGAAGTCTTGCACGCCGGGGCCCGGATCGTGATCCATGAGTTGCTGGATCATGCAGGTCTCACCCAGGGTGCACTCGACCGGGAAGGCGAGCGCCAATCGGTCCTGTGCCGAGGCGGGAAGGGTCAAAGCGAGGAGGGGGATCAGCGCGCGCATGAGAGGTCCAATGGTGGATGAACTCCATCGAAGCGGTTCAGCGCGCGATCTTCAAGGGTCGTCACAGGGCGCGTCGGGGAGTGGCACGAAAAAGGGCCGGAGAAGAACTCCGGCCCTTTCCATAGATATCATTGCGACGCGATCAGTCGGCGGTCAGAAGCGGTGGCCTCTTTTTCGACGACAGTCGGGGGCTTCCGGATTCCTCGATGCGCAGATCAATCGCACCGTCCTTGACGCCGACCTTCACGTTGCCGCCCTTGGCGAGCTTGCCGAAGAGCAGCTCCTCCGCCAGCGGCTTCTTAATGTGCTCCTGGATCACGCGGCCCAGGGGACGCGCGCCCATGCGGTCGTCGTAGCCTTCATTCGCCAGCCATTCGGCCGCCGGTTTTGTCAGCTCGATCGTCACGTTGCGGTCCATCAGCTGCGCTTCAAGTTGCAGCACGAACTTCTCGACCACTTGCAGGATCACCTCTTTCGGCAAGGCACCGAAGGAGATCACCGCATCCAGACGGTTGCGGAATTCCGGCGTGAACGTGCGTTCGATCGCGGCCGTATCCTCGCCCTCGCGGCGGTCACGGTTGAAGCCGATGGCCGCCTTCGCCTGTTCGGCAGCGCCCGCGTTGGAGGTCATGATCAGCACCACGTTGCGGAAGTCGACGGAGCGTCCGTTGTGGTCCGTCAGCGTGCCGTGATCCATGATCTGCAGCAGGATGTTGAACACGTCCGGATGCGCCTTCTCGATCTCGTCGAGCAGCAGCACGCAATGGGGATGCTGATCGATCCCATCGGTCAGCAGACCGCCCTGATCGAAGCCGACATAGCCTGGAGGCGCACCGATCAAGCGCGAGACCGCGTGTTTCTCCATGTACTCGGACATGTCGAAACGGATCAGCTCCACACCGAGTGTGTCGGCCAACTGCTTGGCCACCTCGGTCTTGCCGACGCCGGTGGGGCCCGCAAAGAGGTAGTTGCCGATCGGCTTCTCGGGTTCGCGCAGGCCAGCACGGGCCAGCTTGATGGACGACGACAGCGCCTCGATCGCCTTGTCCTGACCGAAGACCACCCGCTTGAGCGATACTTCCAGGTCTTTCAGAACGATGGCGTCATCCTTCGACACGTTCTTCGGCGGAATGCGGGCGATCTTGGCGACCACGTCTTCCACTTCCTTGGTGCCGATGGTCTTGCGGCGCTTGCTTTCCACGACCAGATGCTGCGCCGCGCCCGCCTCGTCGATCACGTCGATGGCGGAGTCCGGCAGCTTGCGGTCGTTGATGTAGCGCGAGGCCAGCTCGACCGAGGTCTTGATCGCATCGGCGGTGTATTTCACCCCGTGGTGATCCTCGAAGTAGGGCTTGAGGCCCTTGAGGATTTTCACCGCGTCATCGACCGAAGGCTCTTCCACGTCGATCTTCTGGAAGCGCCGCGACAGGGCGCGGTCCTTCTCGAAGTGCTGGCGGAATTCCTTGTAAGTGGTCGAGCCCATGCAGCGCAGGCCACCGCCCTGAAGTGCGGGCTTCAGGAGGTTGGAGGCATCCATCGCGCCGCCAGAGGTCGCGCCCGCACCGATGACGGTGTGGATCTCGTCGATGAAGAGCACCGCATCAGGGTGGTCTTCAAGCTCCTTCACCACGGCCTTCAGCCGTTCCTCGAAATCGCCACGGTACCGGGTGCCGGCCAGAAGCGCGCCCATGTCGAGCGAGAAGATCGTGGCGTTCTTGAGCACCTCGGGCGTTTCGCCCTCGACGATTTTCTTCGCCAGACCTTCGGCGATGGCCGTCTTGCCGACGCCCGGATCGCCCACCAGAAGCGGGTTGTTCTTGCGGCGGCGGCAGAGCACCTGAATGCAACGCTCCACCTCGGAGGCGCGGCCGATCAGCGGATCGACATCGCCTTTGCTCGCCTTGGCGTTGAGGTCGACGCAGTACTTCGACAGCGCGGATTCCTTTTCCTCGCCGCTCGGCTCTTCCTGCACGTTGGGGGAATCGATCCCCTCATCCTCGGCACCGGTCACGGGCCGCGCTTCACCGTAGCTCGGGTCCTTCGCGACCCCGTGGGCGATGAAATTCACGGCGTCGTACCGCGTCATGTCCTGCTCCTGCAGGAAGTAGGCCGCGTTCGACTCGCGCTCGGCAAAGATGGCGACTAGGACATTGGCCCCGGTCACTTCCGTGCGGCCCGAGGACTGCACATGGATTGCCGCGCGCTGGATCACGCGCTGGAACGCTGCCGTCGGGACGGCTTCGGAACCTTCGACGTCGGTCTCCAGCGTGGAGAGATCATCGTCGATGAACTTTGTTAGGGTGTCGCGCAGCACCTCGATGTCGACCGAGCAGGCCTTCATGACCTTTTGTGCATCGGGTTCGTCAATCAACGCGAGAAGCAGGTGTTCCAGGGTCGCCAGTTCGTGACGGCGCGCATTGGCGTTTGCCAGTGCGGCGTGGATGGCCTGTTCCAGTGTGTTCGAAAAAGACGGCACTATCTGTGCTCCTTTCGTCTGCATCGAGGCGGGGGCGTTACCCCATCACTCGATCGTGGCCTCATAAAGTTAAATTTTGCTTTCCTCGGGCAGGTTTCAAGCAAATTCGCATCAACAGCCCGTGTTTGGCAGACCGCACCTTCGAAAATTGTCACAAAATTCTCATTAAAGGTTTGGGCTGGCTCAGTTTTCAGGCATTCTGTCTAGAACGCATCTTTTTGTGCGCGGATCTTGGTGAAAACCTCGACAGGGTCCGCGCCTGTCAGGTTGAGATTGGCCGCGATGGCGGGGTGATCGGCCCGAAGGAACGGGTTGGTCGCGAGTTCCTCGGACAGGGCAGATGGGACGGTTGGCTCACCCGCCGCACGAGCAGCGGTGATCCGCTCTACCCGAGAGATAAGGTCTGGATTTTCCGGTTCAATAGTTAACGCGAACCGTGCGTTGGTGGCCGTATATTCGTGCCCCGAGTAGACGATCGTCTCGGCGGGCAGGGCGGCCAGTTTCTGCAAGCTTTCGTACATCTGGGCAGGCGTGCCTTCGAACAGGCGGCCGCAGCCAAGCGCCATCAGGCTGTCGGCGGTGAAGACGGCTTGCGCGTCAGGCACGTGAAACGCGATATGGCCGATGGAATGGCCTGACACATCGATGACCTCGCCGCGCAGCGCGCCGACCGCAATCTCGTCCCCCTCGACCAGCCCATGATCCAACGGAGGCAGGCGATGGGCGTCTGCCTTCGCCCCCCAGACCTTCGCGCCAGTGGCCTTCACCAGATCGGGCACGCCATCGATATGGTCCCAGTGGTGGTGGGTGATGAGAATGTCGGAAAGGCTCCAGCCGCGCGCCTCCAGCTCGGCGAGAATCGGCGCGGCTTCGGGCACGTCCACGCAGGCGGTGGCGCCGGTTTCGGGATCATGCAGGAGGAAGGCATAGTTGTCTTCCAGGCAAGGGATGGTGATGATCTGCGGATCGGCCATGGTCTTCGCGCCCTCAAAGGTTAATGTCTGGAGCGTGAGCCTGCGACGTGGGCGGGAGGTATGCAAACGGGTTTTCCCCGGGAGTGAGCGCTTTGCATCTGGATGTCATCGACTTGCGGCAATTCTACTACCGCACGCGTTTGGGGCGGATCGCGCAGAAGGCGGTGCGCGAAAGGATGTTGGGCATGTGGCCCTCGGCCAAGGGCGAAACCGTGGTGGGCTATGGCTTCGCGGTGCCGCTCCTGCGCCCCTATCTGGCAGAGGCGCAGCGGGTGATCGGCGTGATGCCCGCGCAGCAGGGCGTGATGCCGTGGCCGGCCGGGCAGGATAACGTCTCGGTGCTCTGCCGCGAAGGGTTGTGGCCGGTGCAAACGGGTCAGGCGGACAAGCTGGTGTGCCTGCACGGATTGGAGACCTCCGAGCACCCGGCAAGCGTCTTGGAAGAATGCCAGCGGGTGCTCGCGCCCGAGGGCCGGGCGATCTTCGTGGTGCCGAACCGGATGGGCCTTTGGGCGCGGCGCGACGGGACGCCCTTCGGGTTCGGACGGCCCTATTCCCTTGGCCAGCTGGAGGCGCAGTTGGAAGCCTTCGATTTCATCCCGCAACGCCACGCCGCCGCGCTCTTCGCGCTTCCCTCGCCAAAACGGTTCTGGCTGCGTTCGGCGGATATGCTGGAGAGCCTTGGCACGACCCTCAGCCGGAACCGGGCCGGGGGCGTGATCCTGATCGAAGTGACCAAGCGCATCCCCGCGCGTCGCAAGCCGGGGTTGGCGGAGCGGGTACGCCGCCCCCTGTCGGTGCTCGAGGGCAGTTCGCAACCGGTGGGCGTCTCGGGCCGAGGCTACGGGAAGACCATCGGATGATCGCCATCGCGTACTTCAGCGGGGCCGGGCACACGGCGCTGCTGGCCCGTGCCATCGCGGAAGGGGCGGGCGGCGCGCATTTGATCGACGTCACCGCGATGACGGCCGAGGATTGGACCGCCCTTGATGCCGCCACCGCCATCGTGTTGGGCGCGCCGACCTACATGGGGTCCACCGCGGCCCGGTTCGACCTGTTCCTCGAGCAGGCCTCGGACCCGAGGTGGGAGACCGGGGCTTGGCGCGACAAGCTTGCGGGAGGCTTCACGGTCGCCTGCCATGGCTCGGGCGACAAGGGCGTGGCGCTGCAACGGCTCAGCACCTTCGCCGCGCAGATGGGGATGATCTGGGTCGGGCAGTCGGAGATCGGCGCGCCGGTCTACCCAGATCGGCCCGGCATCAATCGGGACGGATCGTGGATCGGCTTGATGGCGACGCAGGTCATCGGCGAGGCCGACATTCTCGATACCGGAGATCTGGAGACCGCCCGGCTCTACGGCGCGCGGCTCGCCGCCTCTGCGCGCAGGTGGGCGATGGGGGCGCCGGACTGATCCGATCCCGCTGCTACGCCCCCGCGCGCGGATCACGTGCCTCAAGCGGTTTTCTGTGCAGAATCCGAGAGCAGGCTACCCGCCGGAGGTTAAGAATCGCCAAATCAGGCGCAGCATTTTACGCGGGCAAACCGCCGCACCGCAGAAAAGAGCACCTAACCATCTAATTTTGCTGAATATACTGTCAAATCGGCGGCAATTCAGGACGGTTGCAGCAAATTAAACCCTCTGCTACATCACGCTCGATTTACCGGGGAACGGGCGGATTGGGCCGCCTTGACACGTCATAGCGAGAAGCATTTCCACGCTTCCCGATCACTGGACGTGCATATGAAAGGGTTGATGTGAGCGAACCTGCTTCGATCTCGACCGGCATCGCCGCGCGCTATGCGACCGCGATGTTTGAGCTGGCCTCCGAGGCCAACGCGCTGTCCGCGCTGGAGGGGGATGTCGACGCGCTTGACGCGGCTCTCTCGCAGAGCGCTGACCTGCGTGACCTGATCCACTCGCCGCTTTATGGCCGCGACGAGACCGCCGCCGCGATCGGCGGCGTGGCCGACGCGATGAACCTGCAGGACATGACCGGCAACACGCTGCGCCTGATGGCCCAGAAGCGCCGTCTGTTCGTTCTGCCGTCGCTTCTGGCCGAGCTGCGCACGCGCATTGCGGATCACAAGGGTGAAGTGACTGCCGAGGTGACGTCGGCCAAGGCGCTGACCAAGACACAACTGGACAAGTTGACCAAGTCGCTCAAGGCGCAGGTCGGCAAGACCGTGAATGTGAAAGCGACCGTTGATGAGAGCATCATTGGCGGTCTTGTTGTAAAAATTGGCTCGAAGATGATCGACACGTCGGTCCGCTCCAAGCTGAACGCACTCCAGAATACGATGAAAGAGGTCGGATAATGGCTATCCAAGCAGCTGAGATTTCTCAGATCCTCAAAGACCAGATCAAGACTTTCGGGCAGGACGCCCAGGTCGCAGAGGTTGGTCGGGTTCTGTCTGTGGGCGACGGTATCGCCCGCGTCTACGGCCTCGACAACGTTCAGGCCGGTGAGATGGTCGAATTCCCCGGCGGCATTCAGGGCATGGCCCTGAACCTCGAAGCCGACAACGTGGGTGTTGTTATCTTCGGCTCCGACCGTGACATTAAGGAAGGCGACACCGTCAAGCGCACGAACTCCATCGTGGACGTTCCCGCCGGTGATGAGCTTCTGGGCCGCGTCGTTGACGGCCTCGGCAACCCGATGGACGGCAAGGGCCCGATCAACGCCTCCGAGCGTCGCGTCGCCGACGTGAAGGCGCCGGGCATCATCCCGCGCAAATCGGTGCACGAGCCGATGGCGACCGGCCTCAAGGCCATCGACGCGATGATCCCCGTCGGCCGTGGCCAGCGCGAGCTGATCATTGGCGACCGTCAGACCGGCAAGACTGCCGTGGCGCTCGACACGATCCTGAACCAGAAGTCCTACAACGACGCCGCCGGCGATGACGAGAGCAAGAAGCTCTATTGCATCTACGTGGCCGTGGGTCAGAAGCGCTCCACCGTGGCGCAGCTGGTGAAGAAGCTCGAAGAGACCGGCGCGATCGAATACACGACTGTCGTCGCCGCCACCGCTTCCGACCCCGCGCCGATGCAGTTCTTGGCACCCTACGCCGCGACCGCCATGGCCGAGTACTTCCGCGACAACGGCCGTCACGCGCTGATCGTCTACGATGACCTCTCCAAGCAGGCCGTGTCCTACCGTCAGATGTCGCTGCTGCTGCGTCGTCCGCCCGGCCGTGAAGCCTATCCCGGCGACGTTTTCTACCTGCACTCCCGCCTGCTGGAGCGTTCGGCCAAGCTGAACGAGGACAACGGCGGCGGCTCGCTGACGGCTCTGCCGGTCATCGAAACCCAGGGCGGCGACGTTTCGGCGTTTATTCCGACCAACGTGATCTCGATCACCGACGGCCAGATCTTCCTCGAGACGGAACTGTTCTTCCAGGGCATCCGTCCTGCCGTGAACACCGGTCTGTCGGTTTCGCGGGTTGGCTCCTCGGCCCAGACCAAGGCGATGTCCTCGGTCGCCGGTCCGGTGAAACTGTCGCTCGCCCAGTACCGCGAGATGGCGGCCTTCGCTCAGTTCGGTTCCGACCTCGATGCCTCCACGCAGCAGTTGCTGGCCCGTGGTGCGCGTCTGACCGAGATGATGAAGCAGCCCCAGTATTCGCCGCTGACCAACGCCGAGATCGTCACCATGATCTTCGCCGGCACCAACGGCTTCCTCGACAAGCTCCCCGTCGACGACGTGGCGCGCTTTGAAGAGGGTCTTCTGGCCCACATGCACGCCAACAAGTCTGACGTGCTGGACTGGATCACCAACGAGGATCCGAAGATCAAGGGCGATGCAGCCGACAAACTGAAGGCAGCTATCGAAGAATTCGCCGCCGATTTCGCGTAAGGGAGATTTGGCATGCCCAATCTCAAGGACCTAAAAAACCGGATCGCGTCGGTCAAATCGACCCGCAAGATCACCAAGGCGATGCAAATGGTCGCCGCCGCGAAACTGCGCCGGGCGCAGGAGTCGGCGGAGATGGCGCGTCCCTATGCGGACAAGATGGAGGCCGTGATGAGCGGCCTCGCATCGGCTGTCGGCAATGCGGAAGGCGCGCCGCGTCTTCTGGCGGGCACCGGCAAGGACGACGTCCACCTGCTGATCGTCATGACGGCGGAGCGGGGCCTCTGCGGGGGCTTCAACTCCACCATCGTGCGCAAGGCCCGCAGCCATGCGGCCAAGCTGTTGTCCGAAGGCAAGACGGTCAAGATCCTGACTGTCGGCAAGAAGGGCCGGGAGCAGATCAAGCGGGACTACGCTGACAAGATGATCGGCCATGTCGATCTGTCCGGTGTCAAACGCGTTGGTTACGCCGATGCCGCCGACATCGCGTCGGATGTGCTGGAACGCTTCGAGGCCGGTGAGTTCGACGTCGCGACGATCTTCTACAACCGCTTCGAGTCGGTGATCTCTCAGGTGCCGACGGCAACCCAGATCATCCCCGCCGTCTTCGAGGGTGGTGACGATGCGGAACCTGCGACGCTCTACGATTACGAGCCTTCGGAAGAGGCCGTTCTGGAAGATCTTCTTCCGCGCGGCATCGCCACACAGATCTTTACCGCGCTGCTGGAAAATGGCGCGTCTGAGCAAGGGGCGCGGATGTCCGCAATGGATAACGCAACCCGTAACGCCGGTGAAATGATCGACCGGTTGACGATCGAGTACAACCGCTCGCGTCAGGCCGTGATCACCAGCGAGCTGATCGAAATTATCTCGGGCGCTGAAGCGCTTTAACGACGGAGACACGACACATGGCTAATGCAGTCGGTAAAATCACGCAGGTCATCGGCGCTGTCGTTGACGTGCAGTTCAACGATCACCTGCCGGAGATCCTCAACGCTCTCGAAACCCAGAACGACGGCAAGCGTCTGGTTCTCGAGGTTGCTCAGCACCTGGGCGAAAACACCGTCCGGACCATCGCGATGGACTCGACCGAAGGTCTCGTGCGCGGTCAGGAAGTGACCGACACCGACGGCCCGATCAGCGTGCCCGTCGGCAACGCGACCCTCGGCCGGATCCTCAACGTCGTGGGTGAGCCCGTGGACGAAGGCGGCCCCGTGGCCACCGAAGAGCGTCGCGGCATCCACCAGGACGCGCCCGAGTTCGCCGACCAGTCCACCGAGGCCGAAGTCCTCGTGACCGGCATCAAGGTGGTCGACCTTCTCGCGCCTTACTCCAAGGGTGGTAAGATTGGCCTCTTCGGCGGTGCCGGCGTGGGCAAGACGGTTCTCATCATGGAACTGATCAACAACATCGCGAAGGTGCACTCCGGTGTGTCCGTGTTCGCCGGTGTGGGTGAGCGGACCCGTGAGGGCAACGACCTCTACCACGAGATGATCGAATCCGGCGTTATCGTTCCCGATAACCTCGAGGAGTCGAAAATCGCTCTGGTTTACGGCCAGATGAACGAGCCTCCCGGTGCGCGCATGCGGATCGCCCTGTCCGGCCTGACCATCGCCGAGCAGTTCCGCGATGCCACCGGCGCAGACGTGTTGTTCTTCATCGACAACATCTTCCGCTTCACGCAGGCCGGTTCCGAGGTTTCCGCCCTTCTGGGTCGTATTCCTTCGGCCGTGGGCTACCAGCCGACGCTGGCCACCGACATGGGCACCATGCAGGAGCGTATTACCTCCACCAAGCGCGGGTCGATCACCTCGATCCAGGCCGTCTACGTTCCCGCGGACGACCTTACCGACCCCGCGCCTGCAACGACCTTCGCCCACCTCGACGCCACCACGGTTCTGTCGCGTGCGATCTCCGAGCTCGGCATCTACCCCGCCGTGGACCCGCTCGACAGCTCCTCGCGCCTGATGGATCCGACCATCGTCGGGGAAGAGCACTACCAGGTTGCCCGTGACGTTCAGGGTATCCTTCAGCGCTACAAGTCGCTGCAGGACATCATCGCCATTCTGGGCATGGACGAACTGTCGGAAGAGGACAAACTGGTCGTGGCCCGTGCCCGCAAGATCCAGCGTTTCCTTTCGCAGCCCTTCGACGTGGCGAAAGTCTTCACCGGTTCCGACGGCATCCAGGTGCAGCTGGAAGACACCATCTCGTCCTTCAAGGCGGTGGTTGCCGGTGAATACGATCACCTGCCCGAAGGTGCGTTCTACATGGTTGGCGGTATCGACGACGTGATCGCCAAAGCTGAAAAGATGGCAGCCGACGCTGCCTGATCCAACGGCGGTTAGCTCCCGCCTCCCGCGGTCGCCCAGAGGCGGCATGCGGGGGCGGGAACGACCCCGCCAATCGCCCTATGACTGGAGGCCGACATGGCAACCATGCAATTCGATCTCGTCTCGCCCGAACGGCGCCTGGCTTCTTTCGAGGTCAGTGAAGTGCAGATCCCCGGTGCCGACGGTGACCTGACGGCGATGCCCGACCATGCGCCGCTGATCACGACGCTGCGCCCCGGCGTGCTGAAAGTGTCTGGTCCGGAGGGGGAGAAATCCTACTTCGTCACCGGCGGTTTCGCTGATATCGCGGGCCCGTCCGCCACGATCCTCGCCGAAATGGCCCTGCCGATCGAGGAAGTCGAAGCCCCCTTGGTGGAAGAGCTGATCTCGGCCTCTGAAGCGCGCGTCGCTGCGGCGTCCGGTGATGCGGCTGACGCAGCCAACAAGCACCACATGGATCTGACCACCACGCTGGACAGCATCATCGGCCGCTAAGCCGGCACGACATCTTCTAACACGCCCTCGGTCTCGCGCCGGGGGCGTTTTTGTATCTGCTGTCGAAATATGCCGGGGCAGGGCGGATTTTTGTCGGCAATGCCTCCAATATTTGCGAAGTTGTAGGTCGGAAACTCGAACAGGCTCTATGAAACGCTTCAGAAACAACCTTATCGCCGTCGACCAAGGCTCAAGCGTCATGTTCTCGGACTTTGCCAACAACGGCCCGATGTGGGCCGGTGACGGCCCCCGGGAAGCGGTGACCATGGTCGAATTCGCCGAGCCCTACCTGCACCCACCCATGGTCCATGTATCCATCTCCATGTGGGATACCGGTGGCGACACCAACCAACGCGCCGACCTTAGGGTCGAGAAGATCACCGAAACAGGCTGCGCCCTCGTCTTCCGCACCTGGGGAGACAGCCGCGTCGCCCGCATCCGCGCCGACTGGATGGCCATCGGCGAGATCGCCGACGACGACGCATGGGATGTGGGGTGAGCTGAGAAGGCACGAATTCCCTTCACGAACGACCACCCTTCACGAACGAAAAACGCCGGAGAAGCCCTCTCCGGCGTTGTTCCTCAAAAGCGGGGAGCGCCGCTCACCGCCCCCACATACCGTTCGGATAGAGGCTCTCGTAGATCGGCACCAGCGATGCCGTGTCAAAGAGCGACGAGACGGACGTCCCATGCCACACATTCAGGATCGATTGCGCGAACATCGGCGCTGTCGGGACCACGCGGATGTTGGGGCATTTCTGCACCGCTTCCGTCGCCTCGATGGTGTCCGTGATCACCAGAGACTTCATCACCGAGTTCGTCACCCGCTCCACCGCCGGGCCGGACATGACGCCGTGGGTGATGTAGGAATGCACCTCTACCGCGCCGGCCTCCATCAAGACCTCTGCCGCCTTGCAGAGCGTGCCGGCCGTGTCGCAGATGTCATCGACGATGATGCATTTCTTGCCGGTGACGTCACCGATCACCGTCATGCCAGAGACCTCGCCCGCCTTCTCGCGGCGCTTGTCCACGATCGAGAGCGGCGCGCCGATCCGGGTAGCCAGTTCCCGCGCGCGGGCCACGCCGCCCACGTCCGGCGAGACGACCATCACGTCCTCCATGTCGCCGCCGAACTGGTGCAGGATGTCCAGCGCGAAGATCGGTGAGGCGTAGAGGTTGTCCACGGGGACGTCGAAGAAACCCTGGATCTGCGCCGCGTGCAGGTCCATCGTCAGCACCCGCTCGATCCCGCCCGAGGCAATCATGTTGGCCACCAGCTTTGCCGTGATCGGCGTGCGCGCCTTCGTGCGGCGGTCCTGGCGGGCATAACCGAAGTAGGGAATGACGGCGGTGATGCGGGCGGCCGAAGACCGGCGCAGCGCGTCGGCCATCACGAGCAGTTCCATGAGGTTGTCATTCGCCGGCTTGGAAGTCGGCTGGATGATGAACATGTCCTCGCCGCGGACGTTCTCATAGACCTCGACGAAAATCTCACCGTCGTTGAAACGCTCGACCCGGGCATCGACGAGGCCGATCTGCAGGCCCCTGTGCATCGACATGCGCCGCGCGATCGCCTCGGACAAGTTCTTGTTTGCGTTTCCAGAAATGAGTTTAGGGTCTAGTGCGGCCATGGTCTTCGGTTCCCGAGATGCGGGGCACCGGCCCGTCCCCACGCGGCCATCCCCTGAGCAGTTGACACCCCCTATCACTCAGCCCACGGTTCGGGAAAGCCCAAATGGGCGCACTGCGACGGAAGGGGCCCCATGGCACATATCGATTACTATTTTGCCACGATCTCACCCAACACCTACATCGCCGGCACCCGGATGGAGGCCGTGGCCGCGAAGCATGGCGCGACGATCACCTACAAGCCCGTCGATATCATGGGCCTCTTCGCACGGACCGGCGGGACGCCACCGGGGGAACGGCACGAGAGCCGCCAGAACTACCGATTGCAGGAGATCCGCCGTCAGGCAGCCAAGGCCGGTCTGCCGATCAACGTGAAGCCGATGTTCTGGCCTGCCAACCCAGCGCCGTCTTCCTACGCGCTGATCGCGGCCCAGAAGGAGGGCGGCGGAGACATGGGCGCGCTGGTCTTCGCTCTCACGCGCGCCTGTTGGGCCGAGGAACGCAACATCGCCGAAGACGACGTAATCCGCGCGGCGCTGGAAGAGGCGGGCTTCGACGGCGATCTGGTCAATCGCGGCATGCTCGCCGGCGCCGAGGAATATGTCCGCAATCTTGACGATGCCGTCGCCGCAGGCGCCTTCGGCGCGCCCTTCTATATCGTCGACGGAACCGAGCATTTCTGGGGTCAGGACCGGATCGACGATCTGGACCACTACCTCGCCAGCCTTTCGTGAGCCTCCACCGATGGGGCGGGGGGCCCGAGACGGCGCTCCTGCTCCACTGCACGCTGGCCCAAGGTGGCGCTTGGGCCGGTGTCGCGCGGCATCTGCGAGACCGCTTCACGATGATCGCCCCCGATCTCCTGTCCCACGGCAAGGGGCCACGCCACGATCCCGCCCGCGATTTCCACGATCAGGCGACCGAGGAAGCCGCGAAGCACCTCCCCGACCGGCCCACGCATTTGATCGGTCACTCCTTTGGTGCCACGCTCGCGCTGCGTCTGGCGCTTGAGCATCCCGCGCAGGTCAAAAGCCTCACCATGATCGAGCCGGTGCTCTTTTGTGCCGCCAACGGTCCCGGTCGCAGGGCCCATGATGCGCAGATCGCAGGCGTGCCCGCGGCCCTTGCCAAAGGCGACACACCCGCCGCCGCCCGCATCTTCCTCGACCTCTGGGGCTCCGAGAGCTTCGATGCCATGCCCGCCGCGCTACAGGCCTACATCACCGATCGCATCTGGATCCCCGAAGCCTGCGACGCGGCGCTGAGCCTTGACACCGCGCGCATCCTGCCCCGCCTTTCGCAGATCGCCGTCCCGACCCTGCTGCTCCGGGGCGCCATGTCACCGCCTGTCATGTCCGAAGTGACCTCCCGCCTCGCCCGCGATGTCCCCGGCGCCCGCGTCGACATCCTGCCGGACGCCGGACATATGGCGCCGATCACCCATCCGCGAGCCACCGCCGCCGCGATCACGCGCGCGCTCTGAAAGCTCCTTCATCTTGGCCCCTACAACTCCGGGGGGGACGGCTTTCCCGCGAGGGAAAGGCGGCAAGGGGGGCTGGCCCCCCCACCACTGCTCCACCATCACGCCAACGCTTCAGACGCACAGCCTCGGGGCCTCAACCCCCATCCGCCCTTGCGCAAACGAGGCGCCTGTCGCATCTAGGTTGCGTTAGTGAAAGGCTCTCCCATGGCTCTGTCCGCCCGGCAACAAGTGCTCTACTGGTCCCTCGCAGCGGTGGTTTTCCTCCTGCTTCTCTGGGCGTTGGGGGCGGTGATCATGCCCTTTCTCGTCGGCGGGGCCATCGCCTATTTCCTCGATCCCGTGGCGGACCGGTTGGAGCGCATGGGGTTCTCGCGGGCCCTTGCGACGACGATCATCTTCATTTTCCTGATCCTGATCGTCGCCACCATGACGCTGGCCATCGTGCCGCTTCTGATCGATCAGCTCACCGGGCTGATCGAGGCGGCTCCCGGCATCTTCGACAACCTGCGCACCTTCCTGACCGAGCGCTTCCCCGAGGCCTTCGACGAAGGCTCCCCGGTCCAGACCTCGCTGGCCAGCATCGGAGAAACCATCGAATCCCGGGGCGGAGAGCTGGTGCAGACCGTGCTTTCATCCGCCGCGAGCGTCGTCAACGTGCTGGTCTTCATCGTCGTCGTGCCGGTCGTGGCTTTCTACCTCCTGCTCGATTGGGACCGGATGATCGCGCGCATCGATGAGCTTTTGCCACGTGATCACGCGCCGACGATCCGCATGCTGGCGCGTCGCATCGACCGGACGCTGGCCAGCTTCGTGCGCGGGCAGGGAACCGTCTGCCTCATCCTCGGGACCTTCTACGCGGTCGCCCTGATGGCCGTGGGGCTGAACTTCGGCCTCATCGTCGGCCTCATCGCCGGGCTGCTCACTTTCATTCCTTACGTCGGCGCACTGGTGGGCGGAGTTCTCGCCATCGGCCTCGCGCTGTTCCAGTTCTGGGGCGAGTGGTGGTGGATCGTCGGGGTCGTGGCGATCTTCATGTTCGGTCAGGCGGTCGAGGGGAACATCCTCACCCCCAAGCTCGTCGGCTCCTCCGTCGGCCTGCATCCGGTCTGGCTGATTTTTGCCCTATCGGCTTTCGGGACGGTCTTCGGTTTCGTGGGCATGCTGGTCGCGGTGCCCGTCGCGGCAGTGATCGGCGTTCTGGTGCGCTACGCGGTGGATCGGTACCGCGAAGGCCCCCTCTATCGCGGCACCGTCGCGCGCCGAAGCGTCGACGACGATCTCTGATGCCACAGCAGCTTACCCTTGATCTGCCCCTCCGACCGGCGATGGGGCGGGACGATTTCTTCGTGTCCTCGGCCAATGCCGGTGCCGTCGCCCAGATCGACGCGTGGCGGGATTGGCCCATGGCGAAGCTGGTGCTCTGCGGCCCGGCCGCCTCGGGCAAGACCCATCTCGCCCATGTCTGGGCCACAGCGGCGCAGGCGCAGATCGTGGCGGCCACGACGGTTGCCGACACGCTCGAGACCCTGACCGAAGCTTCTGCCCTTGTCGTCGAGGATGCCGACACCATCGGCGGTGACGCGGCGGCAGAGGAGGCCCTGTTCCATCTGCACAATGCGCTGGCGCATCGCAGCGCGCCGCTCCTGCTGACCGCGCGCAAGGCTCCGGCGCGGTGGGGGATCAACCTGCCAGATCTTGCCAGCCGCCTCGCGCAGGCCGGCCTTGCCACGCTGGCGGCGCCGGATGACGCGCTCTTGATGGCGGTGATGATGAAGCGCGCGTTTGACCGTAAGCTGCCGCTCTCGCCCAATATCCTCAGCTATGCCGCCCCCCGGTTGGAGCGATCCTTCGCCGCCGCCGATGCCTTCATCGCGCGCGTCGATGCGCTTGCCCTCAGCGAGAAGCGCAAACCCTCCATGGCCCATGCCCGCCGCGCGCTGGAAGAGGCCCACCTTGCGGACCCGAGTGCCGATGGGTCATCGTGATGTCACACTTTGCCGATAGGTCGCGCCCATGAGCTTTGCCGACTTCCTCAACGCCCCCTGTCCCAACCCCGTCGAGGTGCCGGACGCCGAAGGTCCAGCCCGGTTTTTCAACCGCGAAATGAGCTGGCTGGCGTTCAACTGGCGGGTGCTGGAAGAGGCGGTGAACCCCCGCGTGCCGTTGCTGGAACGGGTGCGCTTCGTCTCGATCTCTGCCGGTAACCTCGACGAATTCTACACCGTACGCGTCGCGGGCCTGCGCGAGTTGGCGCAAGAGGGCAATCAGCGCCCCGCCCATGATGGCCTGACCCCCGCCGAGCAACTGCGGCTCATCAACGCCGATGCGCGCAAGCTGATGCGCAAGCAGCAGGAAGCATGGGTCGACCTCCGCGCCGAGCTGGAAAAGGCGGATATCACCGTCGTCAGCCGCGAAGACCTGACCGATGCCGACAGCGCGCATCTGTCCGAAATCTTCCTCGCGCAGGTGTTCCCGGTCCTGTCACCGCTGGCCATCGACCCCGCGCATCCGTTTCCCTTCATTCCGAACGAAGGCATCGCGCTGGCCTTGCAGCTCAAGCGCGAGAGGGACGGCCGCGTATTGCAAGCGCTGCTCCCGATCCCCGGCCAGATCGACCGTTTCGTGACGCTCCCCGCTGACGACGGCGCGATCCGCATGTTGCCGATGGAGGAGTTGCTGCTGCTCAACATCGGGGTGCTCTTTCCGGGCTACAAGCTGAACGGCTCCTGCATGTTCCGCGTGCTGCGCGACAGCGATCTGGAGGTCGAGGAAGAGGCCGAAGACCTCGTGCGCGAGTTCGAGACCGCGCTGAAGCGCCGCCGCCGCGGGGAAGTCGTGCGCTTGCAGATCAGCGACGGCGCCCCGGAAAAACTGGCGCGAGAGATCATCGAGGAACTGCATGTCACCGGCGACGAGGTGGTCGAGGTCAAGGGAATGATCGGCCTCGTGTCGCTCAAGGAACTGGTCCGCGACGACCGATCCGACCTTCTCTGGCGCAGCTTCAATCCGCGTGTCCCCGAGCGGGTGCAGGACCACGACGGCGACATGTTCGCGGCGATCAACCAGAAGGACATGCTGCTGCATCACCCCTACGAGACCTTCGACATGGTGATCCGCTTCCTCGCCCAGGCCGCGCGCGATCCCAATGTGGTGGCAATCAAGCAGACGCTCTACCGGACCTCGAACGAAAGCCCGATCGTCGAGGCGCTGTGCGAGGCGGCCGAGAACGGCAAATCCGTCACCGCGCTGGTGGAGTTGAAGGCCCGTTTCGACGAGGCCGCCAACATCCGCCAGTCTCGCAAGCTCGAACGCTCGGGCGCGCATGTCGTCTACGGTTTCATCAATTACAAGACCCACGCCAAGATCAGTGCCGTGGTCCGCCGCGAGGGCGACCGGCTGGTTACCTACACGCATTTCGGCACCGGCAACTATCACCCGATCACGGCGCGTTTCTACACCGACCTCAGCCTCTTCACCAACGACGCAGCCCTCGGGCGCGACGCGACGAAGGTGTTCAATTATATCGGCGGCTATGCCGAGCCGGAGGTTCTGGAAAACCTCGCCATCTCGCCCTTGATGATGAAGCGGACGCTGATCGACGCGATCAAGGCCGAGGCCGAATACGCGCGCGCCGGAAAGCCTGCGATGATCTGGGCGAAGATGAACTCGGTAATCGAGCCCGACGTGATCGACGCGCTCTACGACGCAAGCCAGGCTGGCGTCAGGATCGACCTCGTGATCCGCGGCATCTGCGGCCTGCGCCCGGGCATCAAGGGGCTGAGCGAGAACATTCGCGTCAAATCCATCGTCGGGCGGTTCCTTGAGCATTCCCGGATCGTCTGCTTTGGCAACGGCCACGGGCTGCCGGCGAAAAAAGCGCGGGTGTTCATCAGCTCCGCCGACTGGATGGGCCGCAACCTGAATCGCCGGGTCGAGACCTTGGTCGAATGCAAGAACCCCACGGTAAAGGCGCAGATCGTCGGCCAGATCATGGCCGCCAACCTCGCGGACGTGGCGCAAAGTTGGGTGTTGCAGTCCGACGGCACCTATAGACGCCCGGACCTCAGCGAGATCGACAACCCGTTCAACTGCCACCGCTTTTTCATGGAAAACCCTTCGCTCTCCGGCCGCGGAAGTGCCGGCGCGAAGGATGTGCCCGAGTTGACCCACAGCGAAGATTGACCGCTTGCCCGCACGCGTGTCAGAATTATCCCGATAGTCCCTGGAGGCCCGGATGGGTGACACAGATCCCGATTTCGGCCCCTTTGGCCTGCCCCTGTTCGACGGTCCGGAAGCCCGGTCGCTGGCCCGCGTGGGGGTCATCGACATCGGCTCCAACTCGGTGCGCTTCGTGGTCTTCGATGGCGCGGCCCGCTCGCCGGCCTATTATTTCAACGAGAAGATCCTCTGCGGCTTGGGGGCAGGCTTTGCCGAGACGGGCAGGCTGAACCCCGAAGGCCGGGTCCGTGCGCTCAGCGCTCTCAAACGGTTCGCGGTGCTCGCGCGCGAGATGGACGTGACCCCGATGCTCACCGTGGCCACCGCCGCCGTGCGCGACGCAGAGGACGGGCCGGACTTCCGGGCCGAGGTTCTGTCTCACACAGGGCTCGAAATCCGCGTGCTCGACGGCGCGGAAGAGGCGCGCTTGTCGGCTCAGGGCGTGTTGCTCGGCTGGCCCGGAGCCGAGGGGCTGATCTGCGACATCGGCGGCTCGTCCATGGAACTGGCCGTTCTTCTGGGCGGAGGCGGCGTCGGCACCCGGCGCACCTCCGATCTCGCGCCGCTGAAGCTGATGGGGCTGAAGGGCGGCAAGAAAGCCGTGCGGAAGCATATCAAGGAAAAGGTCGCCGAATTGGTGGCCGAGTTTCCCGAAAGCCCCAAGCGCCTGTTTCTGGTCGGCGGCTCCTGGCGGGCGATTGCCCGCATTGACATGGCGCGGCGCGACTACCCCCTGCGGGTGCTGCATGAATACCGGATGACGCCCAAGGCGATCATGAACACGATCACCCACATCCACGAGGTCGACCTCGACGCGATCCGTTCGGAAACCGGTACGTCATCCGAACGGATGCGGCTGGTGCCGATGGCGTCGCTGGTGCTGAAGGAGCTGGTCCGGCAGATCAAGCCGAAGGAGGTCGCGATCTCCAGCTACGGGATCCGCGAGGGGCTTCTCTACGATCAGATGTCCGACGCCCTGCGCCACCGTGATCCGCTGATCGAGGCCGCCCGCCACGCCGAGGCGTCCTCGGCCCGCCATCCGGGCTTTGGCCGCGCGCTCTACCGCTTTGTCGAGCCGCTCTTCTCCGGCGCCCGGCCGCACAAGAAACGACTGGTCCGCGCCGCCTGCCTGCTGCACGACGTCAGCTGGCGCGCGCATCCCGATTACCGCGCCGAGGTCTGCTTCGACAACGCCACCCGTGCCAATCTCGGCGGCCTGACCCATGGGGAGCGCATCTACCTCGGTCTCGCCCTGCTGCACCGTTACAAATCCAACCGCGCGGGCACCGGCTTCAACGCCGATTTGCTGAGCCTTCTGTCCGACGACCGGGTGCAGGAAGCAGAGATCCTCGGCCGCGCCATGCGCTTCGGCGCGATGTTCGCCACCGCCAATCCCATCGACCATGGCAAGCTGAAGCTGCGCCCCAAGAAACGTGAGTTGATCTTGACGCTGACCTCGGAGGAGGGCCGCGATCTTTTCGGCGAAGTGGCGAAGTCGCGATTTGAATCGCTGGCAAATGCAATGGGCGTGGAACCAATCGTTAACGGAGCACGTTCACTCTCCAGGTAGGGATTTCCGCAATGCCTTGCGGAGGTCAAACGTCCTAGACCTGCCTCAGTGCTGAAAAGCGCCTATCGGAGAGATTGCCATGACTGCGTTGAACGTGATTGCCTGCTCAGCTGTACTGCTGATCTTCGTAATGTTCGCGGTCATGGTTGCTGCCCCTGTCTCTGCCGGCGTGCTCTAAGGCCTGTCCCATCGGTGCGGCGGGCGTTGTCCCTTGTCCCGCTGCACCGACCTTCCCTTGTTCACTGACCCTTGCGGCCCCTTCGGGGGTCGTTTTTTTTTGGGACGCGCGACGCGGGAAGGTAGGGTTTGCCTGCCTTATCTGACGCCGCCGATGCCGGTATCGTGAGATCATCGGAGAGAAGGAGCTGCCCAGATGTCTATCATGAACCTCTTGTCCATCACGCTCATCGCCCTCATCCTCGGCGCGGCGCTGGCCCTGTTTCTGGGCGTCCGCTCGGTCGCCGCGCAGGCCTCAAGCGCCCCGCTTGCCGCGCCCCAGGCCATCGCCGCCTTGTGAGACTTTTCCCTTTGTCGTAGACCGCGAGGAACGCCCATTTCCCAAGGTCTCGTTCCATGCGCCTCAGCCGCTACTTCCTGCCCGTCCTCAAAGAAACGCCCGCCGAGGCGCAGATCGTCAGCCACCGCCTGATGCTGCGGGCAGGCATGATCAAGCAGGTCAGCGCCGGCATCTATTCCTGGCTGCCGCTCGGCTACAAGGTTCTCAAGAACATCGAACGGATCGTCCATGAAGAGCAGATCCGCGCCGGCCACATCCCGATGCTGATGCCGACCCTGCAATCGGCCGATCTCTGGCAGAAATCCGGCCGTTTTGATGCCTACGGCCCCGAGATGCTGCGCCTGAAGGACCGCCACGACCGCGACATGCTCTACGGTCCCACCAACGAAGAGATGATCACCGACATCGTCGGCACCTATGTCACCTCCTACAAGTCGCTGCCGCTGACGCTCTACCACATCCAGTGGAAGTTCCGTGACGAGGTGCGGCCGCGCTTCGGCGTCATGCGCGGGCGCGAGTTCCTGATGAAGGACGGCTACAACTTCGACCTCTCGAAGGAGGCCGCGCTGCACGCCTACAACCGCCACCTGGTAAGCTACCTGCGCACCTACGAGCGCATGGGCCTGCAGGCGATCCCGATGCGCGCCGACAGCGGTCCCATCGGCGGCGACTACACCCACGAATTCCTCGTGCTGGCCGAGACCGGCGAGTCGGAAGTCTTCTACGATGCCGAGATCACCGAGCTGAAGTTCGGCGACCGCGAGATCGACTACGACAGCGTCGAGCAATGCGCCGAGGTGCTGACCGAGTTCACCTCGCGCTACGCCCGCACCGACGAGACCCACGACGAGGCCGCCTTCGCCGAGGTCCCCGAGGATCGCCAACGCTCCGCGCGCGGCATCGAGGTCGGGCAGATCTTCTACTTCGGCACCGAGTATTCCGAGAAGATGGGTGCCTACGTCCAGAACGACGAGGGCGAGCGCGTGCCGCTGCACATGGGCTCCCACGGGATCGGCGTCAGCCGCCTTCTTGGCGCGATCATCGAGGCCTCCCACGACGACAAGGGCATCATCTGGCCCGAGGGCGTGACGCCCTTCCACTGCGGGATCGTGAACCTCAAGCAGGGCGATGCCGAGGCCGACGCGGCCTGCGAAGCGCTGGAAAAGGCGCTGGAGGCCGAGGGTCTGGAGCCGCTCTACGACGACCGCAATGAGCGCGCCGGCGGCAAGTTCGCCACCATGGACCTGATCGGCCTGCCATGGCGCATCACCGTGGGCCCCCGCGGGCTGAAGAACGGCGTGGTGGAACTCACCAGCCGCCGCACCGGCGAAAGCGAGGAGATGACGCCCGAGGCCGCCGTGGTGCGCGTCGCCGAAATCTACGCCGCCCACAAGCCGGTAAACCCGGGCGTCTGATTCACCCCGACAAACACCGACCCGCCCGCCGCATCCGACGTCTGGCGGGTCAGCCAACAACCGGCCACGCGCCCCCTATTCATCTTTTCAAAAATACGGCGGGGGGTCTGGGGGCTGGCCCCCCAGTTCACGCCCTCAGCGCACCGCTACGCCTAACAAATAAGGCACGAACTATTTCGCCTCAGGCGTATCCGGCATCGGCGTCATGACGTCGCCACCCGCCTCCAACCGCGCCAGATCGGCGAGAATGTAATCCACATACATCGCCACGTTGCGATCGAAGGGTTCTTCCGGCTGGTCGTCGGTACGGCTCTCCACCCCGATGATCTGGAACCGATTACCATTTTCGATGAAGAGCGGTGAGCCACTGTCGCCCTGCAGCGTATCGCATTCATGTTCCAGCACATTTTCCGGCGCGACCTCGATCAAAGGACAGGACAGGTTGCCGGTCAGCACGCCCTGCTGATCGTAGCTGTAGCCCGCCTGCATGATCGCGGGTCCGCGCCCCTGCATCATCTCCGCGATCTGATCCGCGGTCAGCGGCGCGATATCCATCCAGCCCAACTGCTCGCCCAACGGCTCCTCGAGGTAGATGAACGCATAGTCCGTGCCCTCCTGTTCGCCGTTGATGTACCCCTCCGCGGCATAGAAGCCCGTCACCCCCGACCGCGCCACATGGGCGCCGTTCTGGAACCCGGCGAGGAACTCCACGGGCGGCGTGTCGACCTCGCCATCCTGAATGATGCAATGGGCCGAGGTCAGGACCGTGGCCGGGCCGATCAACGTGCCGGTGCAGCTCGCCGCGGACAGGTCCACGAAGCCGATCATGTTCCACGGCGCCGTTGCAGCATCGATGACCACGCGGTCATCATTGCCGAAAAAGGCCCGGTCGAAATTCCGCTCGGGCATGCCCAGTTCGGTGATGAAAACATCCGCCGTGGGGTAGTTCGGCGCGACGTCCTCGTAGGTGCCGACCCAGATGTCGTATTGGCCCTCCAGCGGCGTCTCGAAGTGGAGCGCGGGGTTGAGGTCGACCGTGTCGTCATTGCAATGCCACGACCCGTCCGGTGCGTTGATCAACATGACGGTGTCGGCCCGCGCCTCCACGTAGACCGACAGCGGAAAGCCGAAGTCGGCGGTGGTAAATTGCAAGCGAAGGTCGGGCGCATCGGCGAAGTAGCCCGCGCAGCGATTGCCAGTGTTGGCATCGGTATATTCACCCCGGATCGTGCCCCCGGCGGCCAATGTCGTGCGATGGGGATCGGGCTGGAAATTCGACACCAAGCTGACCTCACCAAAGGTGGGCGGCAGCGCGGGATCCTGAGCCTGAACGGGGAGGGCCGCCAGAAGGAGGGCGGCGGCGAGGGCAGGCAAGGCAAGGGTCTGCATGGTCTTTTCCAATCGATGAGCGGCCCATCGGGGCCAAAGGGCCGGCGACTACACCCGCCGCCGCCCGAACGCGTTACTTGACCACCGGCGCGGGCATCGCCGCGGTTCCTGTCTGCGTGCCGCTGAGCGCCTGAAACTCGCGCACGATATTGCCGACATACATCGCCACGTTCATGTCGAAGTCCTGCTCCGGCTGGAAATTGGTGTGGGATTCCACGCCGATGATCCGGTAGCCGTCGCCGTCCTCCACGAAGAGGGGGGACCCGCTGTCGCCCTGCACTGTATCACATTCGTGCTGCAAGGTATTCTGAGGACCAAGCTGCACGAAGGGGCAGCTCAGGTTTCCGGTCAGCACCTCGGGTTGGTCGGCACTGTAGCCGGCCTGCAGGATCTCGGGCCCGTTTCCATTGGCGAAGGCCGAGAGCTCAGCCTGGCTCAACGTGCCGATCTCCATCCACCCCAGTTGCTCGCCAAGGGGCTGTTCCAGAAAGAAAAATCCGAAGTCCATGCCCTCCTGCTCGGCCACGCGCCACATCTGCGGCACGTGGTATCCGGTCACCCGCGAAGTCGCGACGGCCGAGCCGTTCTGGTAGCCTGCGCGGAAGGTCAGGGGCGGGTTGTCCTGTTCGCCGAGGTTCACGAGGCAATGGCCGCCGGTCAGCACCACGTCCGGGCCGATCAGGGTGCCGGTGCAGCTGCCCGATTGCATCTCGACCAGCCCGATCATGTTCCATGGCGCCTGTGTCGGATCGAGGACCACGCGGTCGTCCTCGCCAAAGAACGAGCGCCGGATCTGCGGCTCGAAAGGCGCCAACGCGGTGAAGCCCAATTGCGCGCCGGGGTATTCGCCCTGGGTGTCGCCATAGGTGCCGACCCAGATGTCGTAGGTGCCGCTCTGTGGCGCTTCAAAGGTCACCGCACTGTCGAGACCGAAGGTGTCGTCGTTGCAATACCAGCGACCGTCGGGGCCGTTCACGAGCAAGACCGGATCGTCATAACTCTCTGCAGTGATTGAGAAATCATCGCCATTCGTCGCGTCATAGACGACGCGGAAATCAGGCGCTTCGGCAAAATACCCGCGGCAGACGTCGCCACTTGCGGCATCGGTGAACGAGCGCTGCATATGCCCGCCGGCGAGCAAATAGACCGAGTTGGGATCGTTGGAAAAACCCGCCTGCAGGTTCAGGATGCCGAAGGTCGAGTTCAGCGCGGGATCCTGCGCGAGGGCGGGGGAGAAGGGAGCCGAAATCAAGAGGGCCGCAAGGGTCAGGTGGCGCATAGCTCACCTCCAGTTGGAAATATATGGAGACAAACTACGGGCCGAGCGCGGCTTGGGGCAAGTTTTCTCGGCGGGGAATAATCGTGATTTGGGGACGGGAAAACCTCCAGTGACATCCGTACACTGGGCCGTACACACCCTGTACACCCCCATCGCATCCATCAAATTTTAACGGATTTGTGGGAATCTGGCCGGGATCGAGACCCCAAGGACCAGCAGATGCCGCCGAAATTCACCGACAAGACCCTCACCAAGTCCGAGCGCTACCACCACTTCTACATGGTCGATGCCATGCGTCGGTTCGAATACGACATGCACAACGCCATCGCCCTGCACGGCCGCGTGCCGCCGGCGTGGCATGACCTGTCGACGAAGCGCAGCTCCGAGACGACCCGCGTGACCGTGCGGCTGGATACGGACGTGGTGAAATGGTTCAAGTCGATGGGGCCGGGATATCAGCCGAGGATCAACGCGGTGCTGAGGTCCTTCATGCACGCCAAGCTGATGGGGCTGTTGCAGGGCGACGAGACCCTCGACATGTTCCGCGACCCGATGCACGAAGGAAGCCGGAAGCCGCAATGGGGAGACATGGCGCGGGCGCGGGGGGAGGGGTGAGGGGGCGTTGGGCTGGAGCCCGGTCTATGGACATGCGGACCCGCCCGGAACGAGGCCGCAGGCCGCCGGGCGAGCGCCAGCCCGCCCCACCGGGGTGGCGCTTCTGCGGGTGTCGTGCCGAGTTGAGAGGGAGGACGGGTTTGGCAAGAATAAAGTGCCGAGATGGGAGGTTGCAGCGCCTCCCCGGCGGGCTGGCGCACGCCCGTCTTGAGTATGAATTGTTGCGTCGGGTTACATCATATTCGGCTCTTGGATGAACCGTTTGTAATCCGGATTTCGCGATCGCTAAAATGCGCGACGGAGGATTTCGCCGAGTGCGACAAAGGTGCGGACGCAGTGCGGGCCGTGGCGTTTCTGGAGCGGCGATTGGGGCGAAGGGGGCTGTTAGCCTACGTGTGTTCTGCTTGGGAGCGCCTACGCAGTGCAATCGCAATTTCGGAAAGCGTTCCCAGAACAAGTGACCAGAACATCAGGCGGTAACTGTCCTTCATGAATTGCGGAGTTTCTGCGAAGGGGACGCCATTGAGATACTGTACTTCAGTATCTTGACCGATGATGAATGCGATCCCGCTCAAAATTCCATATAAGCTTGCGATCAACATGATGACAGCGGCTACGCGTGCGAGAAATGCGAAGAACATTATTATCGCCTTTTCAATCACCGGGGCTCCGCCCGTGAATTGACCGAAAGGTCCACCGGACCTTTCGCCCGCGTCGCGGGTTCGTCAATTCACCCCTGCAACGCCCGCACCACCGTCTCGCCTTCGCGGGCCGAGACCATCGCCTGGGCCGCCGCGTGGGCACCGGCCAGCGTGGTGAAATACGGGATCTTGTCCATCAGGGTGACGGCGCGCATGGAGCGGGAGTCCTCGACGGCTTGGGCGCCTTCGGTGGTGTTCATCACCAGCGCCACGTCGCCGTCCTTGAGGATGTCGATGATCGTGCGGCCGCCCTCGTATTGCTTGTTCACCACGTCGCTCTCGATGTCGTGCTCGGCGAGGAAGGCGGCGGTACCCGAGGTGGCGAGGATGTGGAAGCCCAGATCCTTCAGCATCCGCGCGGTGTCCACGAGGTCGGCGGTCTTGTCGGCCTCCTTGATCGAGAGGAAGACGGAGCCGCTTTCGGGCAGGTTCACGCCGGCGCCGAGCTGTGCCTTCAGGAAGGCGCGGGGGAAGGAGCGGTCCCATCCCATGACCTCGCCGGTGGAGCGCATTTCCGGCCCCAGAAGGGTGTCGACGCCGGGGAAGCGGGCGAAGGGCAGGACGGCCTCCTTGACCGAGAACCACGGGGTGCGGAAATCCGAGAGCGACATCGGATCGCCCGGAATGATCGGGGTGTCCTCGTCGACCGGCACGTGCGGCTTGGCCTTGGGAAAATCGGCCAGCTTCTCGCCCGCCATGAGCCGCGCGGCGATCGAAGCGATGGCGCTGTCGGTGGCCTTGGCGACGAAAGGCACGGTGCGCGAGGCGCGGGGGTTCACTTCGATCAGGTAGATGACGTCGTTGCCGTCGGCATCGGGCTTCACCGCGAACTGGATGTTCATCAGGCCGACCACGTTGAGCGCCTTCGCTAGCGCCTCGGTCTGGGCGATGATGCGGTTCTGCACGTCGTCCGACAGGGTGTGGGGCGGCAGCGAGCAGGCGCTGTCGCCGGAGTGGACGCCTGCCTCTTCGATGTGCTGCATGATGCCCGCGACATGGACGTTTTCGCCGTCGCAAAGCGCATCGACGTCCACTTCGGTGGCGCCGTCGAGGTAGCTGTCGAGCAGCACGGGGCTGTCGCCGGAGACAACCACGGCGTCGCGGATGTAACGGTTGAGCTGCGCGGTATCGCGGACGATCTCCATCGCGCGCCCGCCCAGAACGTAGGAGGGGCGGATCACCAGCGGATAGCCGAGCGCCTCGGCCGCGGCCTTGGCTTCCTCGTCGGTCGTGGCGATGGCATTCTCGGGCTGCTTCAGGCCAAGTTTCTGCACAAGCTGCTGGAAACGCTCGCGATCTTCCGCCAGATCGATGGCGTCGGGCGTGGTGCCGAGGATCGGGATGCCGGCCTCTTCCAGCGCATTGGCAAGCTTGAGGGGCGTCTGGCCGCCGAACTGGACGATGACCCCGTGCAGGGTGCCGTTCTGCTGCTCGACGCGCAGGATCTCCAGCGTGTGCTCCAGCGTCAGCGGCTCGAAATAGAGGCGGTCCGAGGTGTCGTAGTCGGTCGAGACCGTCTCGGGGTTGCAGTTGACCATAATGGTCTCGTAGCCCGCGTCCGACAGCGCGAAACAGGCGTGGCAGCAGCAGTAATCGAACTCGATGCCCTGGCCGATCCGGTTCGGGCCACCGCCGAGGATCACGACTTTCTTGGCGTCCGAGGGGCGCGCCTCGCATTCGGGCTCGCCCATCACCGGGGTCTCGTAGGTGGAGTACATGTAGGGCGTCTGCGCCTCGAACTCGGCGGCGCAGGTGTCGATGCGCTTGAACTGGGCGTGGACGCCGGCGGCAGCGCGCGCGGCGCGGACGTCGGCCTCGGGCAGTCCGGTCAGTTTGGACAGGCGTGCGTCGGTGAAGCCCATCATCTTGACGCGGCGCAGGCCCTTTTCGTCGGCGGGCAGGCCGTTTTCGCGGATGCGGGCCTCTTCCTCGATGATCTCGCGGATGCGGGCGAGGAACCACGGGTCGAACTTCGTGACCGCCTGGATGGTGTCGTCCGAGAGACCGTGGCGCATGGCCTGCGCGATCACCCGGATGCGGTCCGGGGTCTGCTGGCTGAGCGCCTTGGTGATCGCGGCGGGGTCTTCGCCCGCGCCGGGGATCTCGATCTCGTCAAAGCCGGTGAGGCCGGTTTCCATCGAGGCCAGCGCCTTCTGCATCGACTCGTGGAAGGTGCGGCCGATGGCCATGGCCTCGCCTACGGATTTCATCGCGGTGGTGAGGAAAGGCTCGGAGCCGGGGAATTTCTCGAAGGCGAAACGCGGGATCTTGGTGACAACGTAGTCGATGGTCGGCTCGAAGGAGGCGGGCGTGACCTTGGTGATGTCGTTGTCCAGCTCGTCCAGCGTATAGCCCACGGCCAGCTTCGCGGCGATCTTGGCGATCGGGAAGCCCGTGGCCTTGGAGGCCAGCGCCGAGGAGCGCGAGACGCGGGGGTTCATTTCGATGACGACCATGCGGCCGTCTTCGGGGTTCATCGCCCATTGCACGTTGGAGCCGCCCGTCTCCACCCCGATCTCGCGCAGCACGGCGATGGAGCCGTTGCGCATGACCTGGTATTCCTTGTCGGTGAGCGTCAGGGCCGGGGCCACGGTGATCGAGTCGCCCGTGTGCACGCCCATCGGGTCGACGTTTTCGATGGCGCAGACGATGATGGCGTTGTCGGCCTTGTCGCGGACCACCTCCATCTCGAATTCCTTCCAGCCGAGCAGCGACTCGTCCACAAGGATCTGTGCCATGGGCGAGGCTTCCATGCCCGAGCGGCAGAAGAATTCGTATTGCTCGCGGTTGTAGGCCACGCCGCCGCCGGTGCCGCCAAGGGTGAAGGCGGGGCGGATGATCGCAGGCAGACCCACGTATTCGATGGCGTCGATGGCTTCCTGCACGCCGGCGTTGATGTCGAACTTGCCGTCCGCCCCCTTGGGCGCGGTGATGATCGTGGCCTTGGGGTTCTCCAGCCCGATGCGGTCCATCGCCTCGCGGAACAGCTTGCGGTCCTCGGCCATTTCGATGGCGGGGCGCTTGGCGCCGATCATCTCGACGCCGAATTTCTCCAGCACGCCCATCTCTTCCAGCGCCAGCGAGGTATTCAGGCCGGTCTGCCCGCCCATCGTGGGCAGCAGCGCGTCGGGGCGCTCTTTCTCGATGATCTTGGCGACGACTTCGGGGGTGATCGGCTCGATGTAGGTGGCATCGGCCAGCTCGGGATCGGTCATGATCGTGGCGGGGTTCGAGTTGACCAGGATGACCCGGTAGCCTTCCTCGCGCAGGGCCTTGCAGGCCTGGGCGCCGGAGTAGTCGAACTCGCAGGCCTGTCCGATGACGATGGGTCCCGCACCGATGATCATGATCGAGTTGATATCAGATCTTTTAGGCATGGTGTCCCCCGACGATGTGGCTGCGCCCGCTGGCGATATGTCTGCGCCCGCTGGCCTGCGGGCAAACTGTCGGCGTTATAGACGGGCCGACCGTGGGTGCAAGGGCGGAAGGGGCGCCGGGCCGGGAAAAGCGCGGGGCCGGCCGGGGTCCATGCGCTGACCGCGCGGATGGATCGGTTTGCGCGGGGCATAGGGGCCTCGGTGGCGGTCATGCGGGGCAGGGTGGAGGCGGGCGGGAAATTAGGGCTGGAACTGCGCCGGAATCACGCCAAGTGTCGGGAAGTGCCTTTATTCCTTTCATTGGAGCCTTTGCCATGAACGACACTCCGAAAGCCATTTTGTTCGGTGCCATCGGCGCGCTGGTCGAAACCTCGGACATGCAGCGGCGCAGCTTCAACGGCGCGTTCGAGGACGCCGGGCTCGATTGGGAATGGGGGCGCGAGGAATATGCAGAACTGCTGCGGACCCCCGGCGGCGTCCAGCGCATCGCGGATTATGCCGCCGCGCGCGAGGAAGAGGTCGACGCCGAGGCGGTCCACGCGGCCAAGGTGGCGCATTTCCGGGCGCGCGCCGAGGCCGAGGGGCTGACGCTGCGCGCCGGCGTGGCCGAGGTCATCGCCGCCGCGCAGGAAGCGGGCGTGGCGCTCGGCTTCGTGACCAGCACCGGCAAGGAGACCATCGAGTTGCTGTTCTCCGGCTTGGGCGAGGCGCTGGATCGCGGCGTCTTCGACTTCATCGGCAACCGCACCATGGTTGAGGAGGGCAAGCCGGACCCCGAGATCTATCAGATTGCGCTGGGTGATCTGGGGCTGACGCCGGAGGAAGCGGTGGCGATCGAGGACACTCCCGAAAGCGCCGAGGCTGCCGTGCGCGCCGGTGTGCCTTGCATCGGCTACGTCGGCGCCGAGGCGCGCGGCCGCCGGTTCCCCGACGATGTGCGGGTGGTGGACCGGATCGACCCGTCGCTTTTCGGAATGACCGACGCGGGATAGTGCTAGGCGGCGTGTGGGCAGATCGGGGCGAGAAAGAAAGGCCGCGCCTGTGGAGCGCGGCCTTTTTGCTTGGTCAGCAGTGGCGACGAGGCCGCGTCTCGAATTATCTCAGAGAGCGGGTTTCCCGATGCCGCGGAATGGCACCGATATGACTTAGGGCAGGTAATCCGCCGGATCGACCGCCTCGAAGCCGCGCCGGACCTCGAAGTGGAGGAAGCTGGGATCACCGCTGGCGATCTGGGCGACGGTCTGGCCTTGGCTGATGCTGTCGCCGCGCGACACGGTGATGTCCTGGATATTGGCGTAGACGGTCAGGAGGCCATTGGCGTGGCGGATCACGAGGATCGGCACCTGGTCGGTGTCCTGGGTGATCGCGGCCACGGTGCCGTCTGCCGCGGCGCGCACGGCCGTGCCGGCGGAGGCCGAGATGTCGATGCCTTCGTTGCCGGAGCCGTAGCCCCGCACGATGGCGCCCGAGACCGGCCGGATGAGCGGTGCCGAGGATTGCGCGGGGGCGGGCGCAGGCGCCGGTGTGGCGGGGGCGGGCGTGGCCGGTGGCGTGGCCCCGGTGCCCGTGCCTTCGAGCGCCGGCAGGGCGGCTGTTTCGATGGTGCCGGGCAGCGGCGTGGCGGCCGAGGGGGGCAGGGGCGCGATGCTGTCGCCGGGGCGGCTGTCATCGGCGATCTGAGCGGTCTCGATCACGATGGGGATCAGCAGGTACTGACCTTCCCGCACCGCGAGGTCCGGGCCGAGGCCGTTCCATTCCGCGAGGCTGCGCACCGAGACGCCGTAGAGGCGGGCCACGGAATAGGCCGTCTCGCCGCGCGAGATGCGGTGGCGCACAGGCTCCTGCCCGTCGGGGAGTTGCGGCGTGCGAGGTGTGCCAACGCCGGGCTCTGCCGCTTCGATGGCCGCGCCCGCGATGGAGGCGATGTCGGTGCCGGAGGTCGCGCCACCGTCGACGCGGCGCGGCAGGGCCAGAACCTCGCCCTCGCGCAGCGTGTCGTCCTGGGAGCGACCGTTGTAGGAGGCCAGCTCGGAGGCCGACAGACCGATGCGCGCGGCGATGCTGGCCACCGTGTCACCCCGGCGCGCTATGGCGACCTGGTAGCTGTCGTAGGAGATCAGGCCGCGGCTGTCCGGGTCGGGGCGTTCCGCCGTGGTCACCGTGCCGCGCGGCGCGTTGGGGCGGAGATCGAAATCCCATTCGGCGGGCGCGCCGACACAGGCAGCAAGAAGAACGGGCGCCAGAAGGGTCAGCCTTCGCGCGGGAAAATACTGTGTGATCAGGCGCATGGCGCTCGAACCTTCCTCAAATGTACGGAGCCCGCGGCTCTCTTGCGGCATATGTTACACATCTTTGCCCGGTTTCGGAAGGGCCAGCCTTGGCGGGATGCGCGCAGGGAGAGCGGGGGATTGAGTTGTATTGGCCAAGATGAAGGGGGAGCGGCGGTGGGTGGCCTCGGGCCGGGGCGCTTGGTGTGGGGGGTGATGCGGGGGGGCGTTTGACGCGTTACTCGCGGGCGGTGCCTTCGACGAGGGGCACGAAGCGGACCGGCATCAGTTCTTCGTAGTCGTAGCCTTTCTCGAGTCGGGAGACCTTGATCAGGCTCTGGACCGTGTCGGACTGGCCGACGGGCACGACCATCACGCCGCCCACCTTGAGTTGCTGCATCAGGGGGCCGGGCGGGTCTTCCGCGGCGGCGGTGACGAGGATGCGGTCGAAGGGTGCTTGGTCGGGCATCCCGAAGGAGCCGTCGCGCGTCAGCACGGTGATGTTGGCCATGCCGAGCTTGGTGAAGACCACTTCGGCCTCGCGGGTGAGGTTGCGGTGGCGGTCGATGGTGTAGACGCGGCGTGCGAGGTGGCTGAGGATCGCGGCCTGGTAGCCGGAGCCGGTGCCGACCTCCAGCACCGTGTCGCGCGGCTGTACGTTGAGGGCCTGGGTCATCAGGCCGACCACGGAGGGCTGGCTGATCGTCTGGCCCGAGCCGATGGGCAGGGGCATGTCCTCGTAGGCGCGGGAGGCGAAATGGCCGCGGACGAAGGCGCCGCGGTCGACGCGCTCCATGGCGGTGAGCACGCGTTTGTCCATCACGCCTTTCTGCCGCAGCTGGTAGAGGAACTGCATCTTGCGTTCCGCATCAAAGCCGGCGTCTTCGCGTGAACCCTCGGTCATTCGATGGCCGCTTTCAGGGTGCTGAGGCGGTCATAGGCGGTGAGGTCGGCGCGCATCGGCGTGACCGAGATGAAGCCGTCGAGGTTGGCGGTGGCGTCGGTATCGGCGCCCGAGGGCACGTTTTGCGGCGCGCCGGTGATCCAGAGGAATTTGCGGCCGTTGGGCGCGATGTCGGCGCGCATGCCCATGCCCGAGGTGTTCTCGCGGAAGCCCTGGCCCACGGCGCGGATGCCGCGCACCTCGGCGGCTGGCAGGGGCGGGAAATTCACGTTGTAGAAGAGCTTGTAGGGGACGCTCTCAAAGGCACCGGGCATGGCGAGGATCTTGCGGATCACCTCGGCGCCGTGGTGGGCGGCGGCCTCGAACTGGTTGTCGAGGCCGATGTTGCCGGGGCCGTAGTATTGAGACAGGGCGATGGCCGGTACGCCCTGGATCGCGGCCTCGATCGCCGCGCCGATGGTGCCGGAATAAAGCGTGTTCTCGGCCGAGTTGTTGCCCTTGTTGACGCCCGACAGGACGAGGTCGGGGGGCGTGTCCATCAGCACGTCATGCAACGCCGCAAGCACGCAGTCGGCGGGGCTGCCTTCGGCGGCAAAACGGCGCGGGCCGAACTCCGAGATCATCGTGGGATGGGTGTAGGAGATGCAGTGGCCGACGCCCGATTGCTCGAAGGCGGGCGCGACGGTCCAGACCTCCCCTTCGGGGCCGGCAAGATCGGTGGCGATGGCGTGGAGGACTTCAAGGCCGGGGGCGTTGATGCCGTCGTCATTGGTGATGAGAATGCGCATGTCTGCGGGTGTATCTTGTGCCTGCCGATGCGGCAAGCGGTGCGGCGCCTCGGTGGCGCGGGGCTAGCGCCGGGCGAGGGCGCGGACGGCGAGCACCAGCAGCAGGAGCGCGCCTGCGGCGGCGGTCATGGCATAGAGGGTGGGCCAATTCACGACGGCGATGCCGAACGCGCCCCAAGCGGCGGCAGCCGGGTAGGTTGGCGTGCCGTGGCGCAGGGTCACGAAGGCGGCCACGATCAGCGCGGCGGGCAGGGCGATCCAGCTGGCGAGCGCGGCGGTCATCACGCCATAGCCCGCCGCCAGCGTGGCGAGGCTGACGAAGGAGGCCGCGGTGAGCCAGCCCGCGTAGAGGCCGAAGGGCCAGCGGCCCCAGGCCACATCGGTGCGCGGCAGTTTCACCATCGCCATCACGGCGGTGACCAGCATCACGAGGATCAGGATCGTGGCCCAGACCGGCGAGGCATTGGCGATGGGAATCCAAGCCGCGCCAACGACGAGAGAAACCAGCGCCCAGGGCCGGTGCGGTTCCCATGCCGGCGCGTCGGCGCGCTTCAGCAGGCCGAAACCCGTGCCCGCGATCAGCCAGAGGTAGATCACGCCCCAGATCGAGAAGGCCCATCCGGCAGGCTGGATGGGCGGGTTGTCGACGGGCTCGGGGAAGCGTCCCGGCTCGAAGCCCGAGAAGGGGTTGGCGAAGAAGGGCACCACGGCGAACGCGATGGCCGCCACAAAGACAGCGATCGCCAAGGCGCGGGCGGTGGAGTGGGACGGGTCGGAAGAAGTGCTGGCCATGGCCGGGGAACGCGCGGCACGGGACCGCGGTTCCCCGGAGGCGCAGATTAAGTCAGCGTGCCGTCGGCGCCGATCCGGGTCTTGCCCCCAAGCCAGGGGTGCAGCGCGGCGGGCAGGTCGACGGAGCCATCCTCGTTCTGGCCGTTCTCCAGCACCGCGATCAGGCAGCGCCCGACGGCAAGGCCGGAGCCGTTGAGCGAATGGACGAACTCGGGCTTGCCGCCAGCGCTGGGCTTGAAGCGCGCGTTCATCCGGCGGGCCTGAAACGCGCCGCAGGTGGAGACCGAAGAGATCTCGCGGTAGGTGTCCTGCCCCGGCAACCACGCCTCGATGTCGAAGGTCCGGGTGGCGCCGAAGCCCATGTCACCGGCGCAGAGCAGCACGGTGCGGTAGGGGATTTCCAGCTTGTCGAGGATGCCCTCGGCGCAGGCGAGCATGCGCATCTGCTCGTCGTCGGAGTTGTCGGGATGGGTGATGGAGACCATCTCGACCTTCTCGAACTGGTGCTGGCGCAGCATCCCGGCAGTGTCACGGCCCGCGCTGCCGGCCTCGGACCGGAAGCAGAGCGAGTGGGCGGTGTAGCGACGGGGCAGGGTGGCCTCGTCGATGGTGTTGCCCGCGTCCAGCGAGGTCAGCGTGACCTCGGAGGTGGGGATCAGCCACCAGCCGTTGGTCGTCTGGTAGCTGTCCTCGGCGAACTTGGGCAGCTGGCCGGTGCCATACATGGTCTCGTCGCGCACCAGCACGGGGGCGTTGACCTCCTGCAGGCCGTTTTCCTCGGTGTGAGTGTCGAGCATGAACTGCGCCAGCGCCCGGTGCACGCGGGCCACGGCGCCCTTGAGCGTCACGAAACGCGCGCCCGAGAGCTTGGCGGCGGTCTCGAAATCCATGTTGGCGGCGACGCCCTTGATCTCGAAGTGCTCCTTCGGGGTGAAGTCGAAGCTGCGCGGGGTGCCGCGGCGGTGCTGCTCGACGTTGTCCTCCTCGTCCGCGCCGGGGGGCACGTCGGGATGGGGCAGGTTGGGCAGGGTTTCCAGAAGCGCGGTCAGCTCGGCGTCCTTGGCCTTGGCCTCTTCGTCAAGGCGGGCGATCTCGTCCTTCTTGGCGGCGACCAGCGCGCGCAGACGCTCGAACTCGGCCTCATCGCCCGAGGCCTTCGCACGGCCGACGTCCTTGGAGGCGGCGTTGCGCTCGGCCTGCGCCGTCTCGGCCTGGGTGATCGCCTCGCGGCGCGCGGCGTCGATGGCGAGAATATCGGAGGAGACAGGAGACAATCCCCGAAGCGCCAGGGCGGCGTCGAATGCGGCAGGGTTCTCGCGGATCGCGCGGATGTCATGCATGGGGAGCCTCCTTCAATTGATGCGCGCGGTATGCCGGAAAGAGCCGCGGGGGGGAAGGGGGGAGGTTGGTAGGCTGGGGGTTGTAGGGCGCGCGCCGGTGGGGCGGCGGAAAGTTTACCTAGGGTCAACTTGGGTTTCGTGCGAGACTGTCCACTCTGAGCCCCGCAATGGGGCTTACGATCTGGGAGGATCTGCAAATGTCTTTTTATTCCGTATCACATTGGGAAACGACTGACTGGACCGATGAAATGGAGGCGCTGGCGCGCGACAAATACGTGCCGCTGGTCAAGGGGCTGGGCGCCGAGAGCGTGAACATGGTCCGCACGGGCGACCGGACGTTCATCGTCGTCACCAAATACGCGGATCAGGCAGCGGGCGAGGCTGCCCAAGCCCGCATCGACGAGATCCGCACGGAAGCGGCCGAGGAACTGCCGATGAAAATGTCGAGCGTCGAGCGCGGCAGCACCTTCGCCAGCGGGTGATCGGCCAAGGCAGGGAAAGGGCTCCGCCGGGGGGCGGGGTCGTCTCAAGGCGGTCATTTGGACGAATAAAAGCTCGGGAGAGGCACATGCACAGAGGTTTCATATGGGCCATCGCCGCCGGGCTGCTCGCCCCCGGCGCGGCCATCGCGCAGGAGCGCATCGATCTGAATGTCGTCTACCCGCTCAACCAGGAGGTGTTCCCGCTCCACGACGGGGTCTATTTCAGGCAGGACAACCGGGGGTTCTACGAGGTGGTCGAGGGCCCGCTGGACGGCGGCGTGGCGCGTTGCATCGGCGCCGGATTCGCGGGCCGAGGGGTGAACACGGTCGAAGGGATCTGCATCATCGGGGAGCAGGCCGACACCTTCACCCTGCGCTGGTCGGTCGACGACTCCGGTTTGTCGAACAACTGGACCATCGTGGCGGGCACAGGCCGGTTCGAGGGCGCGAGTGGCGACGGCATCGCGACCAGCGGCGTCGAGATCATGTACCGCGCCATGCCCATGCGCCAGACGCATATCGTCGGGATGATTGCGGGGGTGGCTGAGTGAGGGGGGCTTGTCGATACATGCTGAGGCACGCTTGCCATGACCCGTATTAGGTACTGAACTTTAGGAACCCGGTCATTGAGTGACAGAGTGAGAGACAGTATCGCCCGCGCTTGACGCGCGGGCGATAGCTTAATCTCACCATCAGACCTAATCAGGTTAAGTCAGTCGGTCGGCCCGCGATTGCACCACCTGCCGCAGCGGCCAGACCCAACAAGGATGCAAGCGCTGCAAGCAAAGCGGCTGTAGCTGCTGCATCGACTGCTGCATCGGCGGCGTCCAAAGCTTGCGCTTGAGCTTCTTCAAATGCAGCCTGAGCTTCAGCAATAGCTTCCTCGGCATCGGCCCGCAGGTCGTCCAATTCAGCTTCGACCATATCGACATACGCCGTCGCTTCTTGACGAGATAGGCCCGTGCGGCGCTCCAAAACACGCAGCGCCTCTGCACGATCTTCTTCATTCAAAACAGCGTTCTCACCCCCGACGAGCGTGTCGGCCAATTCCGAAATTTCTTGTCCAGCATCCGTTGGGGACTGCAGGATGCTCGTCGCCGTCCCGAGCACTGCACGGCGCGCACGGGCTTGTTCGGCGCGACTGATGACTGCACGGAAAGCCTCTCTGGCTTCTTCCTGAAAGTTCGCAGGCGTAATACCGTTTTCACGCAACCGCGCGGCGACCGGATCGGGCAGGTCTTCCATGCCGATTTGGCTGACAGCCAAGTCAGGGAGGTTGACATCGTCAGGAATAACCGCGCTCGCGGCGTCGCCTACGCCAGATGCCGTTGTGGAAATTGCAGAACCAGCCGTGTTCAGCGCTGCACCCGCCATATTGAAGAGCCCGGCTCCCGCGCTGACCGCCAGCCACGCCGCCGCGAGGGTTGCAACACCCCAAACAGCAGCGCCGTGCAGGATCGAACCCGCCACGTGAAGAACGCCCGCCAAGCGACCTGCAACGTAGCCACCGACGCCTAATGCGACGAACTGACTAATGAACAACCAGATGGGCGAAGCTGTCGGGACAACCCCAAACGGATTACTGGAATCCACTTCGATTGCTGTCAGACCAATGCCCATTCCCAAAAGAGCGAGCATGAAGAACACTGCCAACCCGACGACGGAGCCTGCAATGATGGCCCCCCATGCCGTCCTGCCCCCTCTATCGAGTTCAACCTCTGAAACAATCGAAGGTGCGGTCCGGGTGTCTGACATGGGAATGTCCTCTCTGCTTAATTTAGTACTAAACCCCTTAAGCGGTGTTTGGTTCCGATGGCGTTTTCTCAACCGTTTACCGTTCGCGACAGGTTGGCTGGACGCGGCCATTGAAACTGCCGCGGCAGAAATCACCTAGACCCATGCGGCGTACCGTAATGCGTCGGAATTGCTGCGAGTTTGACGAGAGGCCAGCCCGGCAAAGCTGCACCGCAGCACTCCGCCACATGACGAACGGGAGCTTTGGGCCGCGAAGCGCCGCTAATCACCACCACCACCACCGCCCCCTCCGCCCCAATCGCCGCAACCCGCATCAACCTCCCCCCATCCCCCTTGCACCCCGCGCAGCCTGCTCCCATCTGGCTGGCAGGCACGCATTGCACTCGCTGCACCGCGCCCTTAGGGTGCCGCAAATTTCGAGGTCTGGGTCGCGTGGGTGGCCGGACTGCCAACTTCGGGCCGCGCGCGGCCTCTTCATGATAAGGACGCAAGCCCATGGAAGCCTTCAGTCAGGTTGTTCCGCTGATCCTGATCCTCGTGATCATGTATTTCTTCCTCATCCGCCCTCAGCAAAAGAAGGTGAAGGACCATCAGGCGATGGTCGCGGCGCTGCGGCGCGGGGATGAGGTCGTCACCCAGGGCGGGTTGATCGGCAAGATCACCAAGGTCAAGGACGACACCGAGGTCGAGGTCGAGGTTGCCAAGGACGTGAAGATTCGCGTGCTGCGGCCGACGATTGCGCAGGTCCGCTCGAAGACCGAACCCGCCAACGACTGATCTCCCCGGTCTCGAGAACGTAAGGACGCCCCCATGCTGCAGATCCCTCTCTGGAACCGGCTGCTGATCATTCTGACGGTTCTTGTGGGCCTCAGCTTTGCGATGCCCAACTTCTTCTACGGCACCGTCGAGCGGCACAATGATGCCGTGGCGGAGATCGAGAGGACGGGAACCCAGACGCCGGAGCAGGAAGCGGATGTGGCGGCCTGGCCGTCGTTCCTGCCGGCGACGCTGGTGAACCTCGGGCTCGATCTGCGGGGCGGGGCGCATCTGCTGGCGGAAGTGCAGGTAGAAGACGTCTACACGCAGCGCATGGACAGCCTCTGGCCGGAAGTGCGCGACGCGTTGCGCGACGAGCGTGACACCGTGGGCACCATCCGCCGGATCGACGCCGAGGACGGGCTCTTGCAGGTGCGGATCAGCCAGCCGGAGGGCATGGCCGCGGCAGTGGCGGCAGTGCGCGAGCTGGGGCAGCCGGTCGTGAGCCTGACCGGTGGTTTCGGCGAGAGCACGCTGGATGTGAGCGGCGCGGGTGACGTGATCACCGTGCAGCTCAGCGAATCCGAGCAGGCGGCGACGAATGACCGGACCTTGCAGCAGAGCATCGAGATCGTGCGCCGCCGGGTTGATGAGGCGGGCACGCGGGAGCCGACGATCCAGCGTCAGGGATCGGATCGCATCCTGATCCAGGTGCCGGGCATCGGTTCGGCGCAGGAATTGAAAGAGCTGATCGGCACCACCGCGCGGCTGACCTTCCACCCGGTCGTGGGCCGCGCCAGCAGCCCCGATGAAGACACGGACTCGCGGCAGATGATCCTGCCGTCGGTCGATGAGGGCGGCGGGTATTACATCCTTGAGGAGACGCCTGTGGTCACGGGCGATGACCTCGTCGACAGCCAGCCGGGCTTCGATCAGCAGACCGGTGAGGCCATCGTGACCTTCCGGTTCAACCCCACGGGCGCGCGGGCGTTCGGGGAATATACGGCCGCCAACGTGGGCGCGCCCTTTGCAATCGTGCTCGACGAAGAGGTGATCAGCGCGCCAGTCATCCGCTCGGCCATCACCGGCGGGGCGGGGCAGATCAGCGGCAACTTCAACGTCGAGAGCTCGACCGAGCTGGCGATCCTGCTGCGCGCGGGCGCGCTGCCGGCGGAAATGACCTTCCTTGAAGAACGCACCATCGGGCCGGAACTGGGCGCGGACAGCGTCAAGGCCGGCGAGACGGCAGCCGTGATCGCTTTCGCCGCGGTGCTGATCTTCATGGTGGCGAGCTACGGCCTGTTCGGCGTCTTCGCCTCGATCGCGCTGATCCTCAACGTCGGCCTGATCTTCGGGGTGCTCTCGCTGATCGGCGCGACGCTGACCCTGCCGGGCATCGCCGGGATCGTGCTGACCATCGGTATGGCGGTGGACGCCAACGTGCTGGTGTTCGAACGCATCCGAGAGGAACTCAAGACAGCCAAGGGGCCGGCGCGGGCCATCGAATTGGGCTACGAGCGGGCCCTGTCGGCGATCATCGACGCCAACATCACGACCTTCATCATCGCGACGATCCTCTTCGTGCTGGGCTCAGGCCCGGTGCGCGGCTTCTCGGTCACGCTGGGGATCGGGATCGTGACCTCGGTCTTCACCGCGATCTACGTGACGCGCCTGTTGCTGGTCTTCTGGTTCGAGCGCAAGCGCCCGAAAAAAATCGAGGTATAAGAGATGCGTCTTCGTCTGGTCCCGCAAGAAACCAAGTTCGATTTCTTCAAGCACGCCCGCCTGACCTTCGGCGCGTCGATCGTGGCGGTCATCGCCTCGCTGGTGATCTGGGCCATGGTCGGCCTGAACTTCGGCATCGACTTCCTCGGCGGCACCACGATCCGCACGGATTCGACGGTGCAGGTCGACGTGGGCGACTACCGCGCCGCGCTGGAGCCGCTGGAGTTGGGCGATGTGGTGATCTCGGAGGTCTTTGACCCCAGTTTTGCCGACGACCAGCACGTGGTCACGGTCCGCATTCAGGCGCAGGAAGGGGACGAGGCGGTGACGCCCGAGACCATCCTTGCGATCCAGAGCGCGTTGCAGGAGGCCGTGGACCCGGAGATGACCTTCCCCTCCGTCGAGTCGGTCGGGCCCAAGGTCTCGGGTGAGTTGATCCAGACCGCGATCATCGCGGTGTTGGCGTCCCTCGGGGCGATCCTCGTCTATATCTGGTTGCGGTTCGAATGGCAGTTCTCGGTCGGCGCCGTGGCGGCGCTGGTCCATGACGTGATCCTGACCATCGGCGTCTTCAGCCTGTTCCAGATCCGCTTCGACCTTGCCACCATCGCGGCGTTGCTGACCATCGTGGGCTACTCGATCAACGACACGGTGGTGATCTTCGACCGCCTGCGCGAGAACCTGATCAAGTTCAAGCAGATGCCCCTGCGCGACGTCATGAACCTCTCGGCGAACGAGACGCTGAGCCGGACCTTGATGACCTCGGGCACCACGCTGGTGGCGTTGATCGCGTTGATCGCGCTCGGCGGTGACGTGATCCGGGGCTTCGTCTTTGCCATCGCATGGGGTGTGGTCGTCGGCACCTATTCGTCGATCTACGTGGCCAAGAACGTGGTCCTGATGATCGGCGTGAAACGCGACTGGTCCAAGCCCACCGATGGTGGCGGCGCATCGGGAACGCAATTCGCCAACGTCGATGCCTGAGGCGCTGACCCTGGCCCTGCAAACGCCGGGGCTGGAGTGGGTCATCGCGGTGGCGCTGCTGTCGGCGCTGGTTTACGGCTTCGCGGGCTTCGGCTCGGCGCTGATCTTCATGCCGCTGGCGACGATCTTCCTGTCGCCGCCACTGGCCATCGCGGCCTTCTCGCTGTCGGCAGTCGGCTCCGTCTTCACCGTCTTTCCCGGCGCCTGGAAGGTGGCCGACCGGCGCCAGACGCTGATCGTCACGGGGATGTCGATCGTCTTCATGCCGGTGGGGATCTATTTGCTGCGAATCCTGCCCGAGGTGACGATCCGCACCGCTGTCTGTCTCGTGACGCTCTTCACCCTCGCGATGCTGGTGTCGGGCTGGAAGGTGCCCCTGCGCGGCGGCCAGTCCCTGCATCTGGGCGTGGGCGCGTTGGCGGGGATCACCGGCGGCTCCACCGGGTTGAACGGGCCGCCCGTGGTGTTGTTCAACCTTGGCACGGATCAGCCTGTCTCGGTCACGCGGGGCAACCTCGCCTGTTTCCTGACGCTGAACTCGCTATTCATGATGCCGATGATGTGGGTGCAAGGGCTTGTCGACGTGCAGGCGCTGCTATTGGGGCTGATCCTTCTGGGGCCCTACGCGCTCGGCGGGCTGATCGGCGTCCAGTTGTTTCGGCCGGAGGCGGCGGCGCTTTACCGGGCGGTTGCCTTCCTTCTCATCGGTGTGGCAGGCGTCATAGGCTTGCCTGTTTGGGGATAAGACCATGCGTATGAACGAAGTTGAATTCGACGACAGCCGTCCCGTGGATGGCTATGGCCCCGGCTTCTTCCGGGTCGGCGGCGAGAAATTCGACGGCGCGGTGTTGCTGTTGCCTTCAGGGCCGGCGTCCTGGGGCGGGTTCGAGGATGCGAGCACGCTTGTCGCCGCCGCGGGCGAGGTCGACGTGCTGCTTCTGGGCACCGGGGCCGAGATCGCGCATCCCCCCGCCGCCCTGCGCCGCGCGGTGGAAGCCGCGGGACTGGGGCTGGAGGTCATGGCATCGAGCGCCGCCTGCCGCACCTATAACGTGCTGCTGGCCGAGGGTCGCCGCGTCGGCGCGGCGATGCTGCCGGTCTAGGTCGGCCCGTGGCGCGCGGGGGTGGGCGGCGTGCTGTCCCCGAAGATCATCGCCCGCAACTCCCGCTCCAGCTTGCGCTGCATCGCCTCGGCGAAATGGTCGTGGTTGAGCGCATATTCCACGAAGGCGCCGGGACCGTGGATGACTTCGGCGGCGTAATAATCCTCGATCAGCCGCGATGCGCCGCCAATGGCGAGCCCGTTGACGGTGACCCCCTCGAACTCGAAGTGCTCATAGGCTGAGCCGGGCGGAAAACCGTCGTTGTTCTGTCCATCGCCCGAGATGTCGAGGGTCTGGAACAGGCAATCGGGGGCTTCGCGAAACCGCGTGGCGGCGAACCCAAGGGCGTAGCCCAAAGCGGTGGGGTAATCCTGCGTGCCGCGTTCTGCGTTGGCGATGCGGTCGGCGATGGAGATGAGGTCGGCCTCGCGGGTGACCAGCGTCCAGTCGATGACGATGTCCTGCTGGAAGCGCCCGGACCATTCGAAGACCGAGAGGGCCACCGGGCCGGGGCCGCTGAAGAAGGCGTCGGAGACAATCGGATCGATCAGCGCAGCGGCCAGACCTTCGACCTGAAGCCGATATTCCGCCGGGTCGACCGAGGCGGAGACGTCCAGCCCCAGTTGCAGGGCCAGACGACATTGCTCCTGAGCCGCAACCGGGATTGCGGCGAATAGGCCGGCGACAAGCGCCGCCGTGCCAAGGGGCGAGCGACCTACCAATGCCCCGTGTTTTCCATGGACGCCCAAGGCTCGGCCGGGGCCAGCGCCTCTCCCTCCTGCAACAGCTCGATGGAGACGTTGTCGGGCGAGCGGACGAAAGCCATGTGGCCGTCGCGCGGCGGGCGGTTGATGGTCACGCCGTTGTCCATCAGATGCTGGCACATGCCGTAGATATCATCGACGCGGTAGGCGAGGTGGCCGAAGTGGCGGCTGTCGGACGGCAGGCCGTCGTCGCCATCCCAGTTGTAGGTCAGCTCCACCGCGGCGTTCTCCTGCCCCGGAGGCGACATGAAGATCAGCGAGAAGCGCCCGTCTTCGTTCTCGATGCGCCGGGTCTCTTCGAGGCCCAGAAGCTTGTAAAACGCCATGGATGCGTCCAGATCCTTCACCCGTACCATCGTGTGCAGGTAGCGAATTGCCATGTCATACTCTCCTCGTTGCGGACCCTTTCGGGGCCCCGTGTTGGTTATCAATCTAACGTCGTGGCTCGGTAAAACCAGCCCGAGGTTACGCGGTCTCGCGCGCGGGCGGACGGATGCCACGGGGATGCATCGCATCCCGGACCACCAATGTCACGGTCACGAAGGCCACGAAAATCAGCAGGTACCACGAGCCGAATTTACCGAGGTCCACCAGACCGGTATCGCCCTGCACCGCGTAGCTCCACGTTTGGGTGAAGGTGCCCACGTTCTCGGCGATCCAGAGCAGCCAGGCCGAGAGAAACGCGCCGAGGGGCAGTCGGAGGGAGAGGGGGCGTTCGCGGATGTAGAGCCAGATCCGCGTGCGCCAGAACAGGAGGAGCGTGGCGGCGAAGAGCAGCCATCGGATGTCGTAGGTATAATGGTGGGTGTAGAAATTGACGTAGATCGCCACCGCCAGCAGGTAGGTCGCCCAGAACGGCGGGTAGGGGGCGAAGCGGATATGGAAGAGCCGGATCGCACGTGCGATGAAACTGCCGACGCTGGCATACATGAAGCCCGAGAAAAGCGGCACGCCGCCGATCTCCAACAGGCCTTGGTCGGGGTAATCCCATGAGCCCTGGGCGAGTTTGAAGATCTCCATCAGCGTGCCGGTGACGTGGAAGATGAGGATCACGCGGGCCTCTTCCCAGGTCTCGAGCCCGCGCCAGATGAAGACGATCTGCGTGACCAGCGCGAAAATTACCAAGGCGTCGTAGCGCGCGACGGCCCAATCATCCTGCCAGACCAGCCGCGTGACGATCAGGGCGGAGAGGATCATCACGCCAAACAGCGCGGCAAACAGGAGTTTCGCCAGAAACACGGCGGCAAGCGGCCATCCCGCTGTCAACCGTTCCAGTTTCGCCACGCCGCCGCCTGCCATCGTACCTCATCATCATCTTGCGAGTGGAGCGTCGCTTGGGGCAATATGTGCCCTCAAGTCCCTCGCTCCCGATTCCTCCACAAGGACCAATGTCATGACGCTGACCCCTGAACAACTGGAGGATATCCAAGCCTCTCGCGCGAACCCACAGGCTACGCTGCGCGCCGTCGCGCCGGGGATGGAAAAGCACCTCTACGAGGCGCGCGAGGTGCTTGACCACGGCTTCGTGCGGGTCATCGATTACATGGGCGACGACAGCGCCATCGTGCAGGCCGCGCGGGTCTCCTACGGGGCGGGGACCAAGCATGTCTCCAACGACGAGGGGCTGATCCGCTACCTGATGCGGCATTGGCACTCGACCCCGTTCGAGATGTGCGAGCTCAAGCTGCACGTGAAGCTGCCGGTCTTCGTCGCCCGCCAGTGGATCCGCCACCGCACGGCCAACGTGAACGAATATTCCGCCCGCTACTCGATCCTCGACCGGGAGTTCTACATCCCGCAGCCCGAGCAACTGGCCGCGCAATCGACCGTGAACAACCAGGGCCGGGGCGAGACCCTGCAAGGCGCCGAGGCTGAGCGCGTGCTGCGCCTGCTCAAGGACGACGCGGGCCGGGCCTATGACCACTACGAGGAGATGTTGAGCCAGGACGGCCAGCAAGGCCTCGCCCGCGAGCTGGCGCGGATGAACCTGCCGGCCAACGTTTACACCCAGTGGTACTGGAAGGTGGACCTGCACAACCTGTTCCACTTCCTCCGCCTGCGCGCCGACAGCCACGCCCAATACGAGATCCGCGTCTATGCCGATGCGATCTGCGAGATGGTCAAGGACTGGGTCCCCGCCGCCTACAGCGCTTTCGAGGATTACCGCATGGGCGGCGTCAACCTGAGCGCCAAGGGCGTCGAGGTCCTGAAACGCAAATTGGCGGGCGAAGATGTGACACAGGAAAGCTCCGGCATGAGCAAGGGCGAATGGCGGGAGCTGATGGCGGCGTTTGAGTGAGAGGCGAGCGCTGAATGTGTTTTTGCGAGAGTGGCCAAGGATAATTCTTTGGCCGTATGGTCTGATGTAATTATCGCGTAAATTATTAACGGACGTTATCGCATTCTCGGAAATTTCATCCGCGTATGAATTCGGCGCGGTATTAATTTTCGGGACGCGGTTCGCCTTTTTTCACGACGCTTATCCTCGGAGGTAATCTCGCGCGGAGACAAGGCCGATAGGCCGCCGCGCGTCGCCGGGCCGCCCCCCGGCACGGCGAATTGGCTGGCGGAGGCTCTTCGACGGCAAGGGCTCGTCTCAGTGGCGGAAATAAACTGCCAATCCACTCAGCTCTGATCGCCGTACCGCGGCCCGGCGGCGCGCGGCTTGGTGCAAAAAAGCCCCGTGGCAGAGGTGTTCCGCCACGGGGCCGTGTCGCTCTCGGACCTCTAACTGTTCAGAGCTTCACCAATTCCACTGCGCTTTCGCGGCCGTCGCGGCCCTCGCGCAATTCGTAATTCAGTTTGGTATTATCAGGCAAATCTGTCCAACCCGCGCGTTCAACGGCGGAGATGTGGACGAATACATCATTGCCGCCATCCTCGGGCGCGATAAATCCAAATCCTTTTGTGGCATTGAACCACTTAACAGTACCGCTAGGCATATTCCGTGTCTTTCTTCATAGTCCCGCCCACAGACGTTGCGGCGGTGTGATGCGCGGTGCGTGCAGCGCATGGAGAAATGATGCGGGGAAATTGCCGCAACTCAAGTGACCGTTTTGTGGCTGTGGCGCAGTGGCGTGAGTTTGCTTATGACGGGGCAAGGATCAGGCGAAAGAGGTGACGATATGCGCGTATATGGGGTGAAGGCCTGCGATAGCTGCCGGGCGGCGGTCAAGGCGCTTGGGGCGGAATTGGTCGATATCCGGGCGACGCCGCTTTCCGAGGCGCAGATCGCCGCATTTCACGATGCGTTCGGCGAGGCACTGGTCAACAAGCGCTCGACAACCTGGCGCGGGTTGTCGGAGGCGGAGCGGTCGATGGACCCCGTGGCCTTGATCGCGGCCCATCCCACGGTGATGAAGCGCCCGGTGATCGAGAAGGACAGCGCGCTGACCCTTGGCTGGAGCCGGGACGTACAGGCGCGCTACGGGGTCTGAAGGGGAAAGGCGCGCGTGGTTTCACCCTCGTGGCGGGCGCGCGGCGTCCCCATCTGAAATTGGACGACAACAACATTCGGAGAGACCCAAATGCGTAACGCGGCCCTTGTCCTCGGCCTCATCGGCGGCACCCTCGCCATGATCGTGGGCTTCTTCGTCTACGGCTACACGGTCTTCATCGATTGGTTCGGAGAGATTCCGGACCTCGCCTACCAGGTTGATAACCCGCAGCTTTACCGGACGATGGCCTTCCTCTCGCCGCTTCTGGCGATTGCCGGAGGGGCGATGGCCAAGGCGCGCGCCCTCTGGGGCGGCGGGCTGATGCTGATGTCGGCGGCGGGGATGCTTTACGCCTTCGGGTTCGGCGTCTTCACGATGTTCCCCATTGCCATGTGTGGCCTCGGCGGCATGCTGGCGATTGCAGCGGGCCGCCCGGACGAGGAGAAGGCGCACTTCTGAGGCGTTGCTCGGGTACTCCGGGCGCTACCCGTGGATCGGACGGAAAACGCGGCGGTCGCCGGTCATATGTGGCACGGCGACCTTGGATGAGACGGGCCTCGCGTCCTTGTCCAGCTCCACCCAAATGCCGCCTGCGCTGATCTGATGGGGGCTGTCGAGGTGGACGCGGATGAAGTCGATCCCGCCCTCGGGCAGGACGCGGCGGATCGCGCCGCCGTCACAGAAGGCGCTGGCCGGATAGGTCTCCGCGTGACCTCCGCTCGTGGCCCGGGTGATCGGGCAGTCGGCGGACATCAACACGGCGCAATCTTGTTGCAGGTCCGGAAGGGCATCCTCGTCGAAACGGATCGGTGCGGCTTCGGGCTGGTCATGCAACTGCGACAGCGTGAAGTGGTACCGTGTGATCCGGGTGACCGGCTCCAACGTGCCAAGCCGGGTGCGGAGGCGTTGGCCGACCCGGACGGAGGCCAGGGGCAGCAGCCCGTCCTCGGTCTGGACGATGGTGTCTGCCGACAGGGATTGGCGCGGCAGATCGGGGAGGTGAACCGCCTGATCGTGCGGGCTCACATCGCTGACGGCCTGCTCCACCGGGAACATTTTTTCGTGTGTTAGCTGCATACTCGATACCTACGGTGCACCGGTTCTCCGGCGTCACGGTCTGTATAAATCTCGCCTGTGCCCGGATGCGGGCTGAAATGCGGCGAAGTCAAGATAATGGGTTAAAAACACCTTAACGTAACGTCACGAGGTTACGTCCAATTAAGGCAGGGGCGCTCAATTCATGGGCGACAGGGCGCGGTCTGAAGAGCCACGCGGGCAGGGGGTCGGGGCGATAAGGCTCGCCCCGACCGTTAATGCAATCGCTCAGCGCAGGTCCGGGGCAATGGCCTCGGCCGAGAGGCTTTCGACCACTTCCGCCAGCGGCACAACCTGGGTCTGCTTCTCGCCCAGACGCCGCAGGGTGACGGTGCGGTTCTCGACCTCCTGGCGACCGATGGCGAGGATCACCGGCACCTTGCCCACGGAATGCTCGCGAACCTTGAAGTTGATCTTCTCGTTGCGGATGTCCGCCTCGGCCCGGACACCGGCGGCGCGCAGGGTCTCGACCGCTTCCTGCACAAAGTCGTCGGCATCGGACACGATGGAGGCCACGACCACCTGTCGCGGGGCCAGCCAGAACGGCAGCTTGCCCGAATGCTCCTCGATCAGGATGCCGATGAAACGCTCGAAGCTGCCGAGGCAGGCGCGGTGCAGCATGACGGGGCGGTGCTTGGCGCCGTCCTCGGCCACGTAGGTCGCGTCGAGCCGTTCGGGCAGGACGAAGTCGACCTGGTGGGTGCCGCACTGCCAATCGCGGCCGATGGCATCGGTGAGCACGAACTCCAGTTTCGGGCCGTAGAAGGCACCCTCGCCGGGGTTCATCTCGGGCTCGATCCCGGCGGCGCGGGTGGCGCGCAGCAGCGCCTCCTCGGCCTTGTCCCAGATCTCGTCGCTGCCCGCGCGCTGCTCGGGGCGGTCGGAGAATTTCACCCGGAAGCTTTCGAAGCCCAAGTCCTTGTACACGGAGGTGAGGTAATCGATGTAGACGGCGGTTTCCGCCTCGATCTGGTCCTCGCGGCAGAAGATATGGCCATCGTCCTGGGTGAAGCCGCGCACGCGCATGATACCGTGCAGCGCGCCCGAGGGCTCGTAGCGCGCGCAGGAGCCGAATTCCGCCATCCGCAGCGGCAGGTCGCGGTAGGATTTCAGGCCCTGGTTGAAGATCTGCACATGACAGGGGCAGTTCATCGGCTTGAGCGCATTGACCGCCTTTTCGCGGGCGTGATCCTCGTCGACTTCGACGATGAACATGTTCTCCTGGTACTTGTCCCAGTGGCCCGAGGCCTCCCAGAGCTGGCGGTTGACCAGCTGCGGAGTGTTGACCTCGACGTAGCCGCCGGCGCGCTGCTTGCGGCGCATGTAATCCTGCAGCTCGGTGTAGACGGTCCATCCGTTGGGGTGCCAGAAGACCTGTCCCGGGGCTTCCTCCTGCATGTGGAAGAGGTCCATCTCGCGGCCGAGGCGACGGTGGTCGCGCTTGGCGGCCTCCTCGAGGAAGTTCAGGTACTTCTTCAGGTCGTCGCGGTTCTTGAAGGCCACGCCGTAGATGCGCTGCAGCATCGGGCGGGTGTTGTCACCGAGCCAGTAGGCGGCGGCGACGGACATCAGCTTGAAGGCATCGGCGGGCACCTGACCGGTGTGTTGTAGGTGCGGGCCGCGGCAGAGGTCCATCCATTCGCCGTGCCAATACATGCGGATCGGCTCGTCGCCGGGGATCCGGTCGAGCAGTTCGATTTTGTAGGGCTCGTTGGTGGATTCGTAGTGGGCGCGGACGCGGTCCCGGTCCCAGACTTCGGTGCGCACGGTATCGCGGGCGTTGATGATTTCCTTCATCTTCGCTTCGATGGCGCCGAGATCTTCGGGGGTGAAGGGCTCCTCACGGTCGAAGTCGTAGAACCAGCCGTTGTCGCGGACCGGGCCGATGGTGACTTTCACGTCGGGGAACAGCTCCTGCACCGCGCGGGCCATGATGTGGGCGCAGTCGTGGCGGATCAGCTCCAGCGCCTGTTCGTCGTCCTTGAGCGTGTGGATGGCGATGCTGGCGTCTTCCTCGATCGGCCATTGCAGATCGTGGTGCGCGCCGTTGACGGTGGCGGAGATCGCCTTCTTGGCGAGGGAATTGGAGATACCGGCCGCGACCTCGGCCGGGGTGATGCAGGCGTCCACCTGTCGGGAATTGCCATCGGGGAAGGTGAGGGAGATCTGGGCCATCTGGGGCTCCTCGTCAGTTTGGCGCCTACGAAACGCCCGGTTGCGGGTATGGTTTGGCGGGTTGTCGCGCCGGGGCGCGGAATTGTCAACGGGCGCGCGGGCGGCGGGCGTGGGATTGAGTTGTATTGGCCAAGATGAAGGGGAGCGGGACGTGCCGTGAGGACCGGCGCGCGCGGGTTTGGCGAGGCTCCGCGCATCGGGTGCTTGCGGGATTGCGGTTCCGGGCCGGGCGGGGCAAGTTCTGCGCCGATTGATCAGCGCCCGAACTGGAGGGATAATCCTTGGCCGAGATGCAGTATCTGGAGACCGCCTCGGGGCGGCGTTTGGCGTATAACAAGTTCTCGGGGCGGCGCACGGGCGTGGTGTTTCTGGGCGGTTTGCGTTCGGACATGACAGGGTCCAAGGCGATGCACCTGGAGGCCTGGGCGCGGCGCTCGGGGCGCGAGTTCCTGCGCTTCGATTATTCCGGCCACGGGGCGAGCTCGGGCGCGTTCACCGATGGCTGCATCGGCGATTGGGCCGAGGATGCCATGGCGGCGATCGACGCGCTGACCGAGGGGCCGCAGGTGATCGTCGGCTCCAGCATGGGCGGCTGGATCAGCCTGTTGATGGCCAAGCATCGGCCGGACCGCATGGCGGGGCTGGTGACCATCGCGGCGGCGCCTGATTTCACCGAGAACGGCTATTGGAAGGCCTGGGACGAGGCGCGGCGCAAGGAGCTGATGGAGGAGGGGCAGGTCTCTCTGCCCTCCGAATATGGCGAGCCGATGGTGATCACCAAGCGCCTGATCGAGGATGGGCGGGACCATCTGGTGCTGGATGCGCCGCTGAAGATCGACGTGCCGGTGCGGATGCTGCAGGGCACGGCCGACAAGGATGTGACGATGGACGTGGCGCTGGGGCTGCTGGACCATGTCGAGGGTGCGGATATCCGGCTGGAGCTGGTGAAAGGGGCCGACCATCGGTTCTCGGATCCCGATTGTCTGGGTACGATCACGCGCGCCGTGGAAGAGGTGTTGATCCGTGGGTAGGGCGCTTTGGGGCCTGTTGCGGGTCATCGCGCTGCTGGCGATCATCGCGGCGACCTTCGTCTATCTCGGGCCGGTGGAACGCGTGGAGCGCGGCGAGGTGGCGCGGGTTGATCTGGATGATCCGGCGGGTTGGCTGGCCGCGCGCGAGGCGCGGTTTGACGACATTACGGAAGGCGCTGAGGCGCAGATCCTTTGGGCCGGAGAGGCAGGGGCGGCGAGCGATGTCGTGGTGCTCTACCTGCACGGGTTCTCGGCCACGTCGCAGGAGATCCGGCCGGTGCCTGACCGGGTAGCGGAGGCGCTTGGCGCGAACCTGATCCTCGCGCGCCTGCCGGGGCATGGGCGTGACGGGGCCGCGATGGCGGAGCCGCGTGCGGGTGATTGGCTGGACGAGACCGAAGCGATGCTGCGGCTCGCGCGCGGGATCGGCGAGAGGGTGGTGGTCATGGGGACGTCGACCGGTGGCACCCTGGCCTCCTGGGCGGCGAGCGATCCGGAGATGGCGGAGGACGTGGCGGCGATGGTCCTGATCTCGCCCAATTATGCGCTCGCCAACCCGGCGGGCGTGCTGGTGGAATGGCCGCTGGCCCGTGTCTGGGCGCCGTGGGTCGCCGGAGCCGAGCGGTCGTTCGAGCCGATCAACGACGGCCATGGGCGATATTGGACCACGGCCTATCCGACCGAAGCGACGGTGACGCTCGGCACCTTGCTGCGGGAAATCCGGGCGCGAGATTTCAGCGACGTGACGGTGCCGGCTCTGTTCATGTTTGCCGATACCGACCGGGTGATCTCGGCCTCTGCGGTGCGGGAATTTTCGGCGCAATGGGGCGGTGACGCGACCCTGATGCCGGTGGCCGTGCCTGAGGAAGGTGGCGATCCGTTCCATCATGTCATTGCGGGCGATATCCTGAGCCCGGCGCTGACCGAGCGTGTTGTGCGCGATGTGACGGATTGGCTTCGCGAGGTTCTTTATTAAGGTTCATGCTGGCTGGCTGCCGGACGGCCCTTGTGGGCCGTGAAGGGGGCTGTCTGCCCCCTTGTGATCCCCCGAGGATATTTCTGGAACGAGGAAGGGGACCTGCTTTGCGCTGATTTGCAATCGTATGCAGATTTCACTTGAAGCGGCGGGCGGCGCTTGTATCCTCTGGGGCGACAGACACGGAGGAAGAGGTCATGGCTGAGTATCTGAAGCGGGGCAAGCCGGCGGATGAACGGGCGGAGGATGATGCCAAGGTGCGCGCCACCGTGGAAAATATCCTTGCCGATATCGAGACCCGCGGTGATGCGGCGGTGCGCGAATTGTCCGAGAAATTCGATGGGTATTCACCGGAGGCGTTTCGGCTGAGTGCGTCCGAGATCGAGGCGGCGATGCAGAAGGTCTCGACCCGCGAGATGGAGGATATTCGTTTCGCGCAGAAGCAGATCCGCCGGTTTGCCGAGGCGCAGCGGGCCTCGATGACCGACGTCGAGGTGGAAACGATGCCGGGGGTGATCCTGGGTCACAAGAACATTCCGGTGAATTCGGTCGGCTGCTACGTGCCGGGTGGCAAGTTTCCCATGGTGGCCTCGGCGCATATGTCGGTGCTGACGGCGAAAGTGGCCGGGGTGAAGCGCGTCGTGGCCTCGGCGCCGCCGATGAAGGGCGCGCCGCATCCGGCCATCGTGGCGGCGATGCACGAGGGGGGCGCGGACGAGATCCTCTGCCTCGGCGGCGTGCAGGCGGTGGGCGCCATGGCGCTCGGGACCGAGAGCGTCAAGCCTGTCGACATGCTGGTGGGGCCGGGCAATGCCTTCGTGGCCGAGGCCAAGCGGCAGTTGTTCGGGCGCGTCGGCATCGACCTTTTCGCCGGGCCGACGGAGACCTGCGTCATCGCTGACGAGACGGTGGATGCGGAGCTGTGTGCGACGGATCTTCTGGGTCAGGCGGAGCATGGCTACAACTCGCCCGCCGTTCTGATCACCAACTCGCGCAAGCTGGCGGAGGAGACGCTGTCGGAGATCGACCGGCTGCTCAAGATCCTGCCCACGGCGGAGACGGCGCGGGTGAGTTGGGACGAATACGGTGAGGTAATCCTTTGCGACAGCTATGACGAGATGCTGGCCGTGTCGGAGGAGATCGCCTCGGAGCATATCCAGGTGATGACCGACCGGGACGATTGGTTCCTGGAGAACATGACGAGCTATGGCGCGCTGTTCCTTGGGCCGCGGACCAACGTGGCCAATGGCGACAAGGTGATCGGGACGAACCATACGCTGCCGACGAAGAAGGCGGGGCGTTACACGGGCGGGCTTTGGGTCGGCAAGTTCCTGAAAACCCACTCCTATCAGAAGGTTGTCAGCGACGAGGCGGCAACGCTGGTGGGCGAATACGGCTCGCGGCTGTGCATGTTGGAAGGTTTCGTGGGCCACGCCGAGCAATGCAACATCCGTGTGCGGCGCTATGGCGGGGTGAACGTGCCCTACGGTGAGGGTGCGCCCTACCGCGACGCCGCCGAGTAGGACGCGCGTTGGAAAATGTGGCGCCGCGTCGGTGAGCGCGGCGCGGCGTGGGGCGGTTTTGGGGGCTTTGCCCCCTGACCCCCAGAGTTGTATCGGCCAAGATGAAGGAGCGGGTGTGAGCGATCTGATGCAGGCAGCGAAGGCGGCGGTGGCCGGATTTCGGCGGGACGGACGCCTTGGTGACGCGCAATGCGCTGTACATCTGGCGCATCCGTTCGAGACGCTGGATGTGGCGGGCTATCACCGGGTGCTCGATGATCTGGGCAAGGCGTTCCCCGATCTGGAACGGCGGGTGACGATCGAGATTGCGGGTGTCGATGGCCACGGGCAGATTTGGGTCGGGCACTGCGGATATTGGTGCGGGGCCTTCGAGGCGCCATTTCTGGACATTCCGCCGACGCGGCGCATGGCGGCGATGCGGTTTCATGATTTTCTGCGGGTCGAAGACGGGCGTGTGGTGGAGGTGCAATCGCTTTGGGATCTGCCGGAACTGATGTTGCAGGCGGGCGTCTGGCCGCTGTCGCCGGCGCTTGGGCGCGAGTGGCAGGTGCCGGGGCCGGCGACGCAGGACGGGTTGCGGGTCTCGGGCGACGGCGCGCGGGCGCAGGCGGTGGTCGACGACATGCTCGCGGGGCTCGGCAATGATCCGGCAGGCACGCCGCGCGAGGTGATGGCGCGCTTCTGGCACGAGGGGTGTTCGTGGTACGGGCCGTCCGGTATCGGCACGGCGCGGGGGATCGACGGGTTTCGCAAGCATCATCAAGCGCCGTTTCTGGGTGCCATGCCGGATCGGCGCTCGGACGTGGGTGCCGGGCATCTCTTTGCCGAGGGTGATTACGTGGGCTTCACCGCCTGGCCGGGTATGGCTGCCACCCTCTCGGGCGGGAGTTGGCTTGGCGTGGCGGGCGCGGGGCAGGAGATCACGATGCGGAGCCTTGATTTCTGGCGCGTGGAAGAGGGTAAGATCGCGGAGAACTGGGTGCTGGTGGACCTGTTGCATATCTACGATCAACTTGGGGTCGACGTGCTGGCGCGGATGCGGGAGCTTGCGTTGTGAACGGGCGTTGCTGGCACAAATGCGCGGTGAGCGTTGACTTATTCACCGGAAATGCGCGCTGTGTTGCTGAAATCGAACCTCTGTCCGAAGGAGCTGCCCTATGACCCTGCCTCGAACTCCATCCTTCTCGCTTGCGGGGAAACGCGCGTTTGTCACCGGGGGGTCGCGCGGGATCGGCCTGGGCTGCGCCGTGGCCCTGGCGGAGGCCGGTGCCCATGTGGTGATCGCGGCGCGCGGGCAGGACGCGGTGGCGGAAGCGGTGAGCCTGATGAGCGACGCAGGCTTCTCGGCCGAGGGGGTGGCGCTCGACATTACCGATCTGGACGCCGTGCGTGACGCGGTAGCGGGGATCGGGCGGCTCGACATTCTGTGCAACTCCGCCGGGATGGCGCGGCACGGGGCGGCGACGGAAACCACCGCGGAAGATTTCGACGCGGTCAACAACGTCAACGTTCGGGCGGCATATTTCCTGGCGCAGGCAGCGGCCAAGGCGATGACCGAAGGCGGCTCGATCATCCAGGTGTCCAGCCAGATGGGTCATGTGGGCGGCATCGACCGCGCGGTCTATTGCGGGACGAAACACGCGGTGGAGGGCTTCACCAAGGCGATGGCGATCGAATGGGGGCCGAAGAACATTCGCGTCAACACGCTCTGCCCGACATTCATCCGCACGCCTCTCACGGCGGCGACCTTCGCGGACCCCGAGAAGCGCGCCTGGATCGAGAGCAAGATCAAGCTGCCGCGCGTGGCCGAGGTGGAGGACATCATGGGCGCGGTCCTGTTCCTTGCGTCGGACGCGAGCGCCATGGTGACCGGCACCTCGATCCTCGTCGATGGCGGGTGGACCGCAGGATGAGCGAGCGCGCGCCGGGTAACGGCAAGATCACCTCCATCGACGTGGCGCAGCGCGCGGGTGTCAGCCAATCGGCGGTGAGCCGGGTGTTTACGCCCGGTGCCAGCGTCTCGAAGAAGATGGCCGAAAGGGTCCGTCAGGCGGCCGACGAATTGGGGTATCGGCCCAATGTTCTGGCGCGCTCGCTGATCACCGGGCGCTCGCGGATCATCGGGTTGGTGGTGGCTTACCTCGACAACCCGTTCTACCCTGACGCGCTCGAGAAACTCAGCGCCGCACTGCAGGCGAAGGGCTATCACATCCTGATCTTCATGGCCGGGAACTCGGATGATGATGTGGACGAGGTGATCCAGGATCTGATGGATTATCAGGTGGATGGTATCATCACCGCATCGATCAACCTGAGTGGCGAGCTGACCGACCGGTGCCGCGCGGCAGGCATTCCGGTTTTGCTGTTCAACCGCGGCATCGAGGGCTCAGGCCTCAGCGCCGTGACCTCGGCCAATCGCATCGGGGCGTCGATGGTGGCGGATATGCTGCTCGACGCGGGCCACGAGCGCATCGCCACGATTTCGGGCTGGCTGGGCGCCTCGACCGGCCTCGACCGGCGCGATGCCTTCGTGGCCGCATTGGAGGCGCGGGGCGCAACGCTTCACGCGGAGGCCGACGGTATGTTCAAACGCGACGTGGCCGCGCAGGCCGCCCGCGACCTGATGGAGAGCGCGACGCCGCCGGATGCGATCTTCGTGGGCAACGATCACATGGCGCTCGCCGTGATGGATACGTTGCGCTTCGACATGGGCCTCGACGTGCCCGGTGACGTGTCGGTCATCGGCTACGACGATGTCCCGATGGCGGCCTGGCCCGCCTACAACCTCACGACCCTGCGCCAACCGGTGAACCGGATGGTCGATGCGACGGTCGACACATTGCTTGATGAAATCGAAACCGGGCGCGCGCCCGGTACACGGGTGGAGATCGAGGGGGAATTGATCCTCCGCGGCTCGGCCCGGCTTCCAAAAGGATGAACCAGATGAAGGGCTTCGACGCCAAGTTCCGCGACTTTCCCGATTACATTATCGGCATCACCAAGGAGATCTGGGAGGATCGCGGCATCGCGACCCTGCACCAGTATTACGGCGAAAATATCGTCGTGCGCTCTCCTGCGTCGGTTGTCGTTGGAAACCAAGGGGTTATCGCGGCAACCATGGCGACGCTGGCCGAGTTTCCGGACCGCGTTCTTCTGGGCGAGGACGTGATCTGGTCCGGCACCCCGGAGGAGGGGATGCTCTCCTCGCACCGGATCATCAGCCAGGCGACCCATGGCGGGGACGGCGTCTATGGCGCGGCGACGGGCACGCGGTTGGAGTACCGGATCCTTGCCGATTGCCATGCGAAGGACAACGCGATCGACGATGAATGGCTGATCCGCGACCAGTCGGCCATCGTGCAGCAGCTGGGCTGGACCCCGCGCGACTACGCCGCCGATCTGATCGAGCGTGAGGGCGGGGCGGAGGCCTGCGTCAAACCGCTGACGCCTGAGACGGACCTGCCCGGGCCCTACAAGGGGCGCGGCAACGATAATCCGTGGGGTCAGAAGCTGGCCGATCTGCTGACCCGGATCATGGGCGCGGATATGGCGGCGATCCCGGAGGTTTACGACCGGGGCTGCCACCTCGAATATCCGGGTCACGTCACGGCGCACGGACCCGATGCGGCCGACAAGTTCTGGATGACGCTCCGCGCCGCCTTCCCGAATGCCGAGTTCAAGATTGAGCACCAGATGGGCCGGGACGATCCGCTCATGCCGCCGCGCGCCGCCGTGCGCTGGAGCCTTTGGGGCAAGCACGAGGGGTGGGGCGGCTTTGGCAAGCCCACTGGCGCGATGGTCTACATCGTTGGCATCACCCACGCCGAATTCGGTCAGGTCGGCACCGCCGAGCCGAAGCTTCGCCGCGAATATACGCTGTTCGATGAAACCTCGGTCTGGAAGCAGATCCTGCTGCAGACAGGCTGACGCTACGCCGTCCGCCCATGAAATTCCTAAAGGAGTCAGAGACATGACCCTCAAGACCACGCACGTTGGATCGCTGCCGCGCAGCCAGGATGTCGTCGATTTCATCTTCGCGCGGGAGAACGGGGCGTCCTATGACGCCAGCGCCTTCGACGCCACGATGACGGCGGCGGTGGACGAGACCGTGGCCAAACAGGTCGCGGCTGGCATCGATATCGTAAGCGATGGGGAGACCTCGAAGATCTCCTACGCCACCTACGTGAAGGACCGCTACACGGGCTTCTCGGGCGACAGCCCGCGCAATGCGCCGGCGGATCTGAAGAAGTTCCCCACCTTTCTCAAGCGCCTCGCGGACGACGGTGGCACGCCGCAATACGCGCGGCCCATGTGCACCGGAGAGGTACGCTCGAAAGGGCAGGGGGAGCTGCTGAAAGACATCGGCAACCTCAAGGCGGCGATGGAGAAACACGGCGCGGAGGAGGGTTTCATGAACGCGGCCTCGCCCGGCGTCATTTCCCTGTTCCTGCAGAACGACTTCTACCCCACGCGCGACGCCTACCTCGCGGCTCTGGCGGATGCGATGGCCGAGGAATACCGCACCATCGTCGACGCGGGGCTGATCCTGCAGCTCGATTGTCCGGATCTCGCGCTATCGCGGCACATGCTTTTTGCCGACCTGTCCGACGCCGAATTCGTGAAGATTGCCGAGTCCCATGTCGAGGCGCTGAACCACGCGCTGGCGGGCATCGATCCGGCACGGGTTCGGGTGCATATCTGTTGGGGCAACTACGAGGGTCCCCACATCTGCGACGTGCCGATGGACACCGTCTTCAGCACCTTCATGAAGGTCGGTGCGAACCATTTGCTGTTTGAGACATCGAACCCCCGTCACGCCCATGAATGGACGGTCTTCCGGGACCGTGCGGCCGAGATCCCCGACGACAAGATCCTGATCCCCGGTGTGGTCGATACGACGACGAATTTTGTCGAGCATCCTGAGTTGGTGGCGGAGCGTCTTGCTAAGTTCACGAACATCGTGGGAGCCGACCGGGTGATCGCGGGGAGCGACTGCGGCTTCGGCACCTTCGCGGGTTTCGGCGCGGTCGATCCGACGATTGCCTATGCCAAGCTGGATGCTTTGGCTAAAGGCGCCGCCCTCGCGTCGAAGCGGGAATAGTGCAAATAATCTGTGGATAAGCTGTGGATAAGCGCGCTAGTCAGTTGAGATAGTGACAGTGCTATGCGCTTCCAGCGCCTTTCGGCAAGACCTCAGGCGGCGCGATGGGCTGGCCCGTCTCGACGTCAAAGAACGGTGTGTCGCGCCAGTTGCCTGAGGTCAGCGCCGTGACGCTGCGCGTCAGGAGAGCGATGATCGCCGGCATCAGACGGGTGTGTTTTACCTTGCCACCGGGTTGCTGCACAAAGGCGTGGGTGCGGGCTTTGCCGAGCGGAGCGGGGTCGGGAAAGATCGTCTGAACCGCGCTGAAGAAAGCGAATTTCGGCGTGGTGGAGGAGACGCCCAACTGCGTGTTGCAGCAACGCGCGTACCAGCGATACGCCCCCTTTGGAGAGAGCCGCGCAAGGCCAAGGTTCTCCGCCCCGTCCATGATCGTGAAACGGTCAGGCGTGGTCTGAAAAACCGCCACGCCCTCGGCTTGTGAGGCGTCGACACCGAAGTGGCGCTGCGCACGGGTGCAGCTTTCGCAATGACAGACCGCCGCCGTGCCTGATCCGCGTCCGACTTCCAGTTTGCCATGGGTCGCGCCGCATCGGCAGGACCATGGCAGGTCGGTGACGCTCACTTGGCGGACTTCTTCTTGGCACCCTTCGGCGCGACCTTGGCGTCACCCGCGTTGGCATCGATGAAATCCAGCACCAGAGGGCGGATGTTGTTGCGCCAGGACTTGCCCGCGAAGATACCGTAGTGGCCGGCCTCGGGCTCGATGTAATTGGCCTTCTTTTCCTCCGGCAATCCGGAGAGCATGTCGAGCGCGGCGACGCATTGGCCGGGAGCCGAGATATCGTCCTTCCCGCCCTCAACCGTTTTCACCGCAACCGAGGTGATCTTGCCGATATCGACCGCTTTGCCGTCCACAACGAAGGTGTTCTTGGCAATCTCGCGGTTCTTGAAGATCCGCTCCACCGTCGAGAGGTAGAACTCGGCGGTCATGTCCATCACCGCAAGGTATTCGTCGTAGAAGACATTGTGCTTGTCGTGATCGCTGGCCTCACCCTTGGAGACAGCGACGATCTGGTTGGTGAAGGCCTTGGCATGGCTTTCGGCATTCATCGCCATGAAGCTCGCAAGCTGCTGGATGCCGGGATAGACCATCCGGCCCGCGCCCGCGTATTTGAAGCCGACCCGCTGGACGACGAATTTTTCCAACTGGCCCATCGTCACCCGGCGGCCGAAATCCGTCACATCGGTGGCGGCCGCGTCGGGGTCGATCGGGCCGCCGATCAGGGTCAGCGTCCGGGGCTGTGCCGAAGGGTCTTCCTCGGCGAGATAAGCCGTGGCCGCCAGCGCCAGAGGGGCCGGCTGACAGACCGCGATGACATTGGTGTCGGGCCCCATTTCGCGCAGGAAATCAACGAGGTAGAGCGTATAATCCTCGATGTCGAATTTGCCGGCGCTGACTGGAATGTCGCGCGCGTTGTGCCAATCGGTGATGTAGACATCGGCGTCGGGCAGCAGGGAGATGACGGTCTTGCGCAGCAACGTCGCGTAGTGCCCCGACATCGGCGCTACCAGCAGAACCTTGCGGCCCGTGGGCTCTCGGCCCTGTACGTCGAACCGGATCAGGTCGCCGAAAGGGCGCTCGATCACCGTTTCGATGGTGATCACGTGGTCCTGGCCGTCCTCGCCGGGGATCGAGGAGATGCCCCAATCGGGTTTGGCGGCCATCCGCTCGAAGCTGCGCTCGGTGACTTCGCCCCAGGCGGCTGTCATCTGGATGAAGGGATTGGTGGACAGGCCAAGCTGCGGATAGCTGCACATGGCGCGGGCCGAAGCGCCCATCCATTGGCTGGTGACCCGCATCGATTCCATCAGGTCGTAGGTGAGTAGCTGTCGCATTTAGTACTCCATTACCCGGCATGGTCAGCCCATTGTGACCCCGGATCATTTCGTCACGTGGACCACCTCACCCTAGCCCCGTAAAAATACAGTTACTATGCAGATGCAGCATTAGGGTGGGGAATACAAGGTGTCACAGCGATCAGAAGACGACGGCGGGGCCGAAAGCGCAACACCCGACGGTGGGGAAGCGCTGGAGAGGCTGAACGCGAACCTCGCCAAGGTCGATGCCTTGTCCAAGCGATTGGTGGCGGCGATGGGCAAGCGCCCGCCGGCCGATCAGGGGCTTTCCGGCCCGAGCCAGGATCTCTACCTCAAGGCGGGCGCGGCCTATTGGTCGGACGCCATTGCGAACCCCGGAAAGCTGCTGGAGCGGCAGGCCTCTTACTGGGGGCAGGCGATGTCGCAATACATGGAGATGCAGGAGGCGCTGGCACAGGGTCAGCTGCCGGTTGCCGAGGAGGACGAACTCGCCTCCGATCCGCGATTTTCCAACCCGCTCTGGCGCACGCATCCCTATTTCAGCTTCGTGCGCCACCAATATGCCTTGGGCTCGGAGGCGATCCGCAAGGCGGTCGAGGAGCTCGAAGGGCTGGAAGGCCGCGACAAGCAACGGGTGGAGTTCTTCGCCTCGCAGGTGATCGAGCTGTTCTCGCCCACCAATTATTTCGCCACCAACCCCGATGCGCTTGAAAAGGCGGTGGAGACCGAGGGCGAAAGCCTCGTTCAGGGGTTGGAGAACCTCGTTCGGGATTTCGAGACCCATGGGGGAGAGCTCCTCCCGACCCTCGCCGATCCCGATGCCTTCGAGGTCGGCAAGAACATCGGCACCACCGAAGGCTCCGTCGTGTTCCGCAACCGGATGCTGGAGCTGATCCAATACGCCCCGACGACCGAAAAGGTCCACAAGACCCCGCTGATCATCTTCCCGCCCTGGATCAACAAGTTCTACGTGCTGGATCTGAAGGAGAAGAACAGCCTCATCAAGTGGATCGTCGACCAAGGCTACACGCTTTTCGTGGTGAGCTGGAAGAACCCGGACGAGAGCTATGCCGATTGCGGGCTGGAGGATTACATCGAGGACGGCTACCTCGCCGCGATCGAAGAGGTGAAGGAGATCACCGGCGAAAAGCAGGTCAACGCGGTGGGCTATTGCATCGCCGGGACGACGCTGAACCTAACGATGGCGCTGATGAAGAAGCGGGGCGACAAGTCGATCAAATCGGCAACGCTGTTCACCACGCTCACCGATTTCTCGGTGCAGGGCGAATTCACGCCCTTCCTGCAGGATGATTTCGTCGATGCGATCGAGCGGCAGGTCGAGCAGGACGGCGTGCTCGACAGCTATTTCATGTCGCGCACCTTTTCCTTCCTGCGCTCCAAGGACCTGATCTACGGCCCCGCCGTGCGCAGCTACATGATGGGCGAGGCGCCGCCCGCCTTCGATCTGCTGTTCTGGAACGGCGACGGCACCAATCTGCCGGGCAAGATGGCGACGCAGTACCTGCGCGGCCTGTGCCAAGGCGATCGCCTCGCGGGGGGGGGGGTCGACCTCCTCGGCGAGACCCTGTCACTGAAGGACGTGACGGTGCCGATCTGTGCGATTGCCTGTGAAACAGACCACATCGCCCCCTGGGTCGACAGCTTTCGCGGCGTGACGAAAATGGCCTCGAAGGACAAGACCTTCATCCTGTCGGAGTCCGGCCATATCGCCGGCATCGTGAACCCCCCGTCGAAGAAGAAGTACGGCCACTACACCAACGACGGCGTCTCGGGGGAGGCGGCTGATTGGCTGGCGTCGGCGACCTTCAACGAAGGCTCGTGGTGGCCCCGGTGGGAGAAGTGGCTGACCAAGCGGTCCGGTACCAAGGTTTCTGCGCGCAAACCCGGAGACGGAGGGAGAGAAATTTTGGCTCCCGCGCCGGGAGATTACGTTAAGGAAGGCAAATCCATCTGATTTTGCTTCATTTTTCCGGCTGACCTAGCGTCATGCTGCGCTGCAGAAAAACCATTGACTTTCTGCGGTGCAGCATCCATATAGCCTTCATCAGATAACACACCAGACGGGCTCGAGACGGGCCCTGACGGGTCGCAAAACCGGAGAATTCCAATGGCTAAAGCAGCAACCACCCCCGACTTTTCGAAGTACATGACCGAAATGATGGCATCCTTCCCGCTGGACATGTCCGCCATTTCCGAGTCGTTCAAATCTCAGGCCGCCGTGTCCGAGAAAATGTCCAAAGTGGCCCTCGAAGCCGCCGAGAAATCCACCGAGATTTCTTCCAAGTGGACCAAAGACACCATCGCCAAGATCGGTGATGTCGCTTCCGTCAAGGACGAGCCCGCCGATTACACCAAATCCATGACCGACTTCGCCTCCGCTCAGGCCGAAATGGTTGCCGAGAACATGGCCGCCTTCGCCGAAGTCGCGAAGAAGGTTCAGATGGAAACGGTTGAGCTGATGATGGCAGCCGGCAAGGAAGCTTCCGAAGAAGCCTCCGCCGCGGTCAAGAAAGCAACGGCAGAGGTAACGACTGCCGCCAAGAAAGCCGCAACCGCCAAGTAAGCGGTTCCGCGCGCCGTCCTCCCCGGCGCGTCAGGTTTTCACATACTGTGATGCAGGGTCCTCCCCCCGCGCATCGCAGGCCTTGAAAGGGCGGATCAACAGGCGTTGGTCCGCCTTTTTTCGTGTCGATATATGCAGTTATCTAGGGGTGGTAACGCGCTTCAGGTTGCGTTTGCGGCAATCGTAGCGCGCGGATTGCACTTTCATGATGCCTAACACAACCACTGATCGCGGGGCCGACTGGTCGGCATTCGTCTATAAGAACCGCGCAAACCCTTTCATCCGCAGGCAAAAACCACCGATTGCATTCCCTGACAGGCAGCGTAGGCTACAAATGCTGCACCGCAAAACAATCGGAGGAGGGCAACGTTAATGACCGACACACCCGAGCCGCTTCTCATCAAGCGCTACGCCAGCCGTCGGCTGTACAACACGGAAACCTCTGACTACGTCACGCTGGAAGACATTGCAGGCTTCATCCGTGACGGCCGCGAGGTGAAGATCGTGGACCTCAAATCCGGTGATGACCTGACCCGCCAGTACCTGCTGCAGATCGTGGCCGACCACGAATCGCGGGGAGAATCAGTTCTGCCGATCTCGGTGCTGACCGATCTGGTACGCAGCTACACGACCCAGGCCCATTCCGTGGTGCCCGAGTTCCTCGCCTCCAGTTTCGAGATGCTGAAAGAGGGCCAGAGCACGATCATGGACAACATGGCCGCAATCAACCCGATGGCCTCCATGCCCGGCTTCGACGCCATGCGCGCGCAACAAGAGGCCTTCTTCAACGCGATGACCGGTGGCGCAGCAAGCGGCGGGCAAGGCTCCAAAGCGGCCCCCGATGACGATGCATCCCCCTCGGAAGAATTGGACGCGATCAAGCGCCAACTCGCTGAACTGCAAGCCAAACTCAGTAAGATGTAATGCCCCTGATCCGTTTATTCTGCCTCGCCCTCGCGGTGTCCTCGACCGCATCCTGCGGTCTTCTCGCACCAATTTTCGGAATGGAAAGCGGCTCTGACGAGATGAGCCTCTACCAATCCGCGATGGCGGATTATGCGCTGTGCGAAACCGCGCCAGACGCGTCCGAACGCGCCGCCGCAGCAGCCCGCCTCGCCACCGCGGCACGCACCATGGCCGCCGTCGCGCAGCCCACCAATCCGGATCATTTCTACGAGATGGACCGCGTCACCGCCGCTCACACCCGCTGCCAGGAAGTCCTCAACACCCCCTGACGTAACCGCCACGGCTCAGGCGCGCTGCGGCCCGCGGTCAACTCGCCGCGCTACCGCTTCACCTTTTCATAAATACGGGATTCCCGTGCCCCGCCTCGAACGCCGTCACGTGATCTCCGCGAACACCTTCCGCAACGCGGCATCCAGCTTCTCGAACATCTCGTCCATCTGCCCGTCCGTCAGGGTGAACGGCGGGCAGAGCACCACCGATTGCCCCAGGGGCCGGCAGATCAACCCGTGATCGGTGCAGGTATTGGCGATCCGCTCCGAGACGCTCAGATCCCCTTCGAAAGGCGTCTTGCCCTCGCGCACGGCCTCCAGCGCCCACATGTAGCCGATCCCGCGCAACTCGCCGATGTTGGGATGGGCCGCGATCGCCCGCAAACCCTGCTCCATCCGGCCCGCGCCGGCGCGCACGGCCTCGAGCAGACCTTCCTCAAGCACCACGTCGATCGCCTTCAGCGCCACCGCGCAGCCCACCGGGTGGCCGCTGGCGGTGAAGCCGTGGGGGAATTCCTCGATCGGATCGATCGCCGCCTGCAACCGGTCCGCCATCTCGGGGCCGAGCATCACCGCTCCCATGGGGAAATAGCCGGCGGTCAGCGCCTTGGAGGAGATGATCGCATCGGGCACGAAATCGTAGGTCTCGCAGCCCCAGATATTGCCGGTGCGCCCGAAGCCGCAGATGACCTCGTCCGAGATCAGCGGGATGCCATGCTTGCGCAGCACCGCCTGCATCGCCTGAAAATAGCCCTCGGGGGGCGGAATGACGCCGCCGGCGCCCAGGACCGGCTCGGCGAAGAAGCCGGCGATGGTGTCAGCGCCCTCGCGGTTGATGACCTCCTCCAGCTCGGCCGCGAGACGGGCGGTGAATTCGGCCTCGCTCTCGCCCTCCATGCCCTCGCGCCAGTAGTGGGGGCAGGTGAGGTGGATGAACCCGTCGAGCGGCAGGCCGAAAACCTCGTTATAGGGCTTTGCGGTCATCGAAGCCGAAACGGCCGTCACCCCGTGGTAGGCATTGCCGCGGGTCAGGATCTTGCGCTTGGCCGGCGTGCCCTCGGCGCGGCCCATGAACCAGAGCATCTTGACCAGCGTGTCATTCGCTTCGGAGCCGGAGTTGGTGTAGAACACCTTGCCGCGGTCCCAGGGGCTGACCTCGATCAGTCGCTCTGACAGGGCCACGGTCTGGTCCGACATGCGGCCGAAAAAGGCGTGGTAGCCCGGAAAGCGGTCATACTGCGCCTTGGCTGCTTCGGCGAGGCCGGGGTGGTCGAACCCCGCCACCATGTTCCAGAGGCCGGAGTTGCTGTCGAGGTATTTGCGGCCCTGCGTGTCGAAAATGTAGGGCCCCTCGCCATGGGTCACCACGACCGTGCCGCGCTCCCTCACGGAGGGGAGGTCGGTGAAACCGTAAAGCGCATGGGCCTCGGCGCGGGCTTCCCAGGAATTAGGGGAATGGGTCGTCATGGCAGCACCTCCGTGTCAGATCGAGCCGACGCTACGCCCCTGCCACGGCGCCCTCAATAGCGATGTTGCGCCGTCCGCTCGCAGGGTTTTGCAAAACCCTGCTCCAGAGCCTTGCAAGGCTCTGCCACACGCCCTTGCAAGGGCGTGGGCAAATCTTTTGCAAAAGATTTGGCGCGTTCAGGTGCCGAAGGCGCGGGTTGGGTCCTTCACGTCCTCGGCCGCCGAGAGCAGAGCGTCAATGATGTGATCGAGATCCGCCTTCTGCAGTCGTGCGGGCAGGCGGGCGTCGCAGGCGCGCATCAGCATTGCGCGGGTCTGCGGCAGGTCCGGTAGATCGCCGGGGATGAACTGCCAGTTCCAGAAGGCGCGCGCGTTGTCCGTGCTCAGCCCGAAGATCTGCACCTTCACACCCCGCGCCGCGGCGGCATCGGCGAAGGCGCGCGCTTCCGCGTCGCCGTCGAAGCCCTGCAGGTTGAACTGGATCGAATCCGGCGCCCGCTCCTCGGGGCCGAGGGGGTCGGGGACGCTCATCCATTCCGAGGCGTTCAGGGCCGCGGCCACGTAGTCGTGGTTGCGGCGCCCGTCGCGTACCCGGCGCGGCAGCTCCGCGAGTTGCGGGCGGATCACCGCCGCGCTCAGGTTCTGCATGCGCAGGTTGTAGAGCGGCAGTTTGTTCTGCCAGCGCCCGAAGGCTTCCACCAGCTCGGCGTCGTCGCCGTGCTTCGACCAGTTGTGCTCGTAGGCGCCCGACATAATTACCGCGCGCGCCACCAGGTCGGCGTCATCGGTAATCATGATCCCGCCTTCGCCGGCATTGATCATCTTGTAGGACTGGAACGAGAAGCAGCCGACCCGGCCGATGGTGCCGATCTTGCGTCCATGCCACTCGGTGCCGAGGGAATGAGCCGCGTCCTCGATCAGCGGCACGCCGGCGGCATCGCAGGCCGCCGCGATGGCGTCCATGTCCGAGGTGTGGCCTCGCATGTGGCTGATCAGCACCGCCTGAACGCCCGGCAACTTCGTCATGAAGTCGGTCATGTCGACGCGGTAGTTCTCGCCCACCTCGCAGAGCACCGGCTGCATGCGCGCGTGCACGATGGCCGAGGGGACGGCGGCGAAGGTGAAGGCGGGGATCATCACCTTGGCGTCGCGCCCGAGGCCCAAGGCCTCCAGAGACAGGAACAGCGCCGCCGAGCAGCTCGAGACGGCCAGCGCGTATTTCGTGCCCATCATCTGCGCGAACTCGCGCTCCAGCAGGGCGACGGGCGCATCCTCAGGGGCGGTGTAGCGGAACAGGTCGCCGCTCTGCAGCAGGCGGTCGATCTCGGCGCGGGCGGTCTCGGGGATCGGTTCGGCGTCATAAACGTTCGGAGCGGGCTGCGAAGACATAGTTTCACCATTTTGGAATGTGCGATTTCGATTTGCTTATACAATCAGCCGGACGCGACAGGAAAGCGACAACATCGCGGGGGCGGTCAAACGCCGGAAAATTGCTCAGAGGCCGATGCGATCGCGCAACGCGTACCAGCTCATCGCGAGGGTGAGGATCGGCGCTCGCAGCGCGGTTCCCCCTGGAAACGTTGGGATTTTCAGAGCTTCGAAGGTGCTCAACCCCGCGTCCTGGCCCAGAACGGCCTCGGCCATGACCCGGCCTGCCATGCCGCTCAGGGAGACGCCATGGCCCGAGAAACCGGCGCCGGACAGGATGTTGGGCGCCACGCGCGCGACGTGTGGCAGGCGCGAGGGCGTGATCCCGAGGGAGCCGCCCCAGACATGGTCGATCCGCACGCCCTGAAGCTGCGGGAACAGCCGCTCCATCCGAGCTATCAGAGCTGTCTGGATGTCGCGCGGGAAGCCAATGGAATAGCTCTCGCGCCCGCCGAAGAGGAAGCGCTTCTGGTGGTCAAAACGATAGTAATTCACCACGAACTTGCTGTCGGACACTGCGATATCGCGGCTCAGCACTTCCTGCCAGCGATCGGGCAAGGGCTTGGTGGCGGCGATGAAGGAATTGATCGGCATCACCCGCCGGTTCACCTCGGGCAGGATGTTCGGCAGGTAGCCGTTGCCCGCAACGATGACATGGCCCGCGTCGACGCGGCCCCGCGGGGTCTGCAGGCGGACACGGTGCCCGCGCGCCACGTCGCTGACCTCGGTCCGCTCAAAAATCACGGCGCCAGCGGCTTCGGCCATGCGCGCCAAGGCCAGCGCGTAGGCCAGCGGCTGCAGGTGGCCGCCGCTCTCGTCCAGCGTGCCGCCGACATAGGCCGGAGCCTTGACCAGTTCGGCGAACGCATCGCGGCCCATGACCTCGATCTGCGTGCCGTAGTGGCGCGCCATGTGATCGGCCTCGAGCCGCGCTTCGGCAAGGTCGAGTGCGCCGTATTCCCCGTGGGCCACGCCGGGACGGTAATGGGTTTCGGGAGCGGCGGCGCAGACCTCGCGGAGCTGTACCTTGGCGGCTTCGGAGAGGTCCCAAAGCGCGCGGGCGCGGTCTTGCCCAAGCCGTTCCTCCAGCGCGCGCTGGCTGAGATTGAACCCGGAGTGGACCTGTCCGCCGTTGCGACCCGAGGCGCCGAAGCCCACCCGGTGTGCGTCTAGCACCACAACGGAGCGACCGGCGCGGGCCAGTGTCAGGGCGGCCCAGAGGCCGGTGAACCCGGCGCCGATGACCGCGACGTCGGCCCGAACCTCGCCGGTCAGGGGCGGCCGCTCGGGCGCCATGACCTCCGCGGCATAGACCGAGGGCGCGTGCTGGCCGGGGCGGTCGTTGCGATAAAGCGCGCTCATGGGGTGGTCTCCGTCGGGCAGGCGATGCTGATCCGCCGTCCCTCAACCAATGCGCGCAGGTGATCCTGGGTGAGGCATCCGGCGTCGACGAAATCGGCCAGTGTCCGGGGCCGCGGGTCGGCGGCGGCGGCGACCGGTTCAGGGGATTGAGATGTCGAGAGCGTCGACGGTGGAGCCCGCCATATCGGCCCGTCCCACAGCAGCAACGCAAGCGCCCCGCCGCTGGCGGCGATCAGCGCGGTCTCGATCCACCACGCCGGGCTGCCGGGGATCGTCTCAGACATTCATCAGCAGGTGCTCCCGCTCCCAAGGGCTGATGACATGGAGGAATTCGTTGTATTCCAACTGTTTGACGGCGGAATAGATGGTGCAGAAATCCTCGCCGAGAACCTGCCGCACGCCGCGGTTCGCTTCCAGAAGTCCGAGCGCGTCGCCAAGCCCGCGCGGCACGCCACTGTCGGCGGAATAGGCGTCGCCGGTGAATTCCTCGGACGGGCCTTCCCCCTCGATCAGGCCAAGGTAGCCGGTGGCGAGGCTCGCGGCGATGCCGAGGTAAGGGTTGCAATCCATCCCCGGCAGGCGGTTCTCCACCCGGCGCGCGGCGGCGTCCGATACGGGGACACGCAGCCCCGTGGTGCGATTGTCGCGGCCCCATTCGAGGTTGATCGGCGCGGCGAAGTCGGGGACGTAGCGGCGGTAGCTGTTCACGTAGGGCGCCAGCAGCGCGATCACGGCCGGCATGTTGCGTTGCATCCCGCCGATGAAATGCAGGAACGCGGGCGTTTCGGCGCCCTGGGCATCGGAGAAGATGTTCTGCCCCGTCGCGGCATCGACGACCGAGTGGTGGATGTGCATCGCGCTGCCGGGCTCTCCGGCGATAGGCTTGGCCATGAAGGTGGCGTACATGTCGTGGCGCAGCGCTGCCTCGCGGATCATCCGCTTGAAGTAGAACATCTCGTCGGCGAGCTTCACCGGGTCGCCGTGGCGGAGGTTTAGCTCGATCTGTCCGGCGCCGCCCTCCTGCAGGATGCCGTCGATCTCCAGCCCCATGCTCTCGGCGAAGTCGTAGATGTCGTCGATGACCTGACCGTATTCGTCGACGGCGGACATGGAATAGGCCTGCCGCGCCGCTGCGCGCCGACCCGAGCGGCCCATCGGCGGCTCGATCTCGCGCGCCGGGTCGGTGTTCGGAGCGACAAGGTAGAACTCCATCTCGGGGGCCACGATCGGCTGCCAGCCGCGCGCCTTGTAGAGATCGACCACGCGTTTGAGCACGTTGCGCGGCGCGAAGCTGACCGGATCGCCGTTCTGGTCGTGGATGTCGTGGATCACCTGCAGCGTCCAGTCCGCCGTCCAGGGGGCGGGCAGGGCGGTGTCGAAATCGGGCGTCAGGATCATGTCGGGCTCGGTGAAGCCGCCCGCCACGTCGTCAGCCCAGTCGCCGGTGATGGTCTGGAAGAAGATCGAGTTGGGCAGGTAGAACTGTGCCTGGCGCGCGAATTTCGCCCCTGGCATGGCCTTGCCGCGCGCCACGCCCGCGAGGTCGGAGACGATGCATTCGACCTCATCGAGGGTGCGCCCCTCGAGATAGGCACGCGCGACATCGGGCAGCTTGTCGTGAAACGCATCCATCGGGTTCATTTGGAGAAATCCCTGGGTTGCGTGGCGTCTGCGCCTTCCAGCACGTCGGCCATCCAGTCGGCGATCAGCCGGTTGTCGTTTGGCTTGTCCAGGGCGGCTTGCGCGGCCTCGACCCTTTCAGGCTCCACGACGTCGCCCTTGAGGTCGATCAGCGTGGCGATGACGGAGTTCTCGAACTCGGGGTGCGGCTGCGTGGAGAGGATCCGCGGGCCGATGGCGATGACCGCATGGGCGCAGAAGTCCGAGGCGCCATGGACCGTGGTGCCTTCGGGAAGGCGGGTGACCTGGTCCTGGTGCCAGGCGTTGAGATTCAAGGTCTGGTCGCCGATCCGGTATTCGGTGCGGCCGACGGACCAGCCGTTGGGGAATTTCTCGACCTTGCCGCCAAGGGCCTGGGCGATGATCTGGTGGCCGAAGCAGGAGCCCACGAGGGGGATTTCGGCGTCCTGGATCGCGCGGATGAAGTCCTCCAGCGGCGGGATCCAGGGGTGATCCTCGTAGGCGCCGTGTTTCGATCCGGTCACAAGCCAGGCGTCGGCCGCCTGCGGGCTGTCGGGGAAGTCGCCGTCGACCACGGACCAGAGCGTCTGGGTGAAGCCGCGGTGGGCGAACAGGTCGTGGAACAGCGTGGCGTAGGGGCCGTCGGTTCGCGCGACTTCGTCGGGGACATGGCCGGTCTGGAGGATGCCGAGGTGCATGGGAGGCTCGCGTGGTTGGAGGTCGGAGTGGTCGTTTGGGGCAGTGTAGCAGTTGGGGGGCCAGCCCCCCAATCCCCCCGCCGTATTTGTGAAAAGATGAAGGGGGGCGGGTCAGACGGTATCGAGGTAGAGTTCCTGTTGTTCCTCTGGCGACAGTTCGGCCATGTAATGAAGCTCCTGGCGCTTGGTGGCGAGAAAGGTGTCGCGCAGTTCGGGGGCGAAGATGCGGGCGATCTCAGGCGAGGCGTCGAAGGCCTCGATCGCCTCGGCCCAGGTGAGGGGGAGTTGCGGCAGGTCGGCGCCGTAGGCACTGCCCTGGATGGCGGGCGCGGGGGGCTGGCCCTGCTCGATCCCGTCGAGAGCGGCGCCGAGGACGGCGGCGAGGAAGAGGTAGGGGTTGATGTCGCCGCCCGCCACGCGGTGCTCGATCCGGCGGGCCTGCGGGCTGCCTGCAGGGATGCGCAGCGCGGTGGTGCGGTTCTCGTAGGCCCAGGCGGCGGCGGTGGGGGCGTGGGCGCCGGGCACGAAGCGGTCGTAGCTGGTGGCGTGGGGGGCGAAGATCAGCATCGAGCCGGGCATGGCGTTCAGACAGCCGGCAATCGCGTGGTGCAGGGTCTCGGAGCCCTCGGGGCCGCCGTTGTCGAAGACGTTGTTTCCGTCCGCGTCGAGTACGGAGAAGTGGGTGTGCAGCCCGTTCCCGGCGTAGTCGGGATAGGGTTTGGCCATGAAGCTCGCCGCGAAGCCGTGGGAGCGGGCGAGGCCGCGCGTCAGCACCTTGAAGAGCCAGGCGTCGTCGGCGGCTTTCATGGCGTCGGCCTGGTGGTCCATGTTGATCTCGAACTGGCCGGGGCCGGCCTCGGAGATCATCGTGTCGGCGGGAATATCCATCGCGTCACAGGCGTCATAGAGCGCGGTGAGGAAGGTGTCGAAGGCATCGAGTTGGCGCAGGGCGAGGATCTCGGCCTGCTGGCGGCGGATGCCGGAGCGGGGCGACGGCGGCACGCGCAGTTCGCGGCCCCGGTCGTCGATGATGTAGAACTCCAGTTCTGTGGCGACCACGGGGGTCAGGCCGCGGGCCTTGTAGCGGTCCACCACGCGGGCCAGCGCGTGGCGCGGGTCGCCGAGGTAGGGGGTGCCGTCATCGTGGAACATCCAGATCGGCAGGAGCGCCGTGGGGGTGTCGAGCCAGGGCACCGGGACGAGGCCGCGGGAGGTGGGGTAGAGGATGCCGTCGGGGTCGCCCGCCTCGAACACCAGCGGGCTGTCGTCGATGTCCTCGCCCCAGATGTCGAGGTTGAGGACGGAATAGGGGAAGCGGGTGCCATTCTCGATCGCCTTGGTGGCGAAGCGCCGTGCCACCCGTTTGCCCCGGGCCTGTCCGTTGAGGTCGGCGGCGACCATGCGGATGGATTTGATCTGCGGGTTGTCGTGGAGAAAATCGGCCGGGGCCTGGGGGGTCGTCATGGGACACACTTGGGTGAGGAGGCTACGGCATCTTCAGTACGCGCGGCGCCGGAACCTCGCAAGCGGCGTTTGACGGCTCGCTCAGCGGATCAGGTTCAGGCGCGGGCGCAGGCGGCGCCGCTGGTCGCGGGGCAGATGCCGGTTCAGCCGCGCGTTGATGGCCCCGAAGAGCGCGATGACGGCGAGCGCCACGAGGATGAAATAGACCGCCACGATCGGGTAGGGGACGAAGGGGTTGAACGTCCTGTCGGCGAAATAGGAGGCGTAATAGAGCGCGTCGCCGCGTTGTTGCATGGCGGGGAAGGAGCTGAAAAAGACCAGTGCGGTGGCATGGAACAGGAAGATCGCCTCATTGGTATAGGCGGGCCAGGCCAGGCGCATCGTGGTCGGGAAGGTGATGCGGCGGAATTTCTTCCAGCCGGTGAGGCCATAGGCGTCGGCGGCTTCCATGTCGCCTTTCGGGACCGAGCGCAGCGCCCCGTAGAAGATCTCGGCCGCATAGGCGGAGGTGTTGCAGAAGAGTACGATCAGTGCGCCGAGCCAGGCGCGGGCGAACCAGCGGGTCTCGGCCTCGATGGCGATGCCGAAGAGCTCGAATTCCACACCGGTGCGTGGCAGCATGACGAAGGCCTCGTAGGCCATGAAGAACTGGATGAAGAGCGGCGAGCCACGGAACAGGAAGATGAACCATTCTGCCGGTTTGCGCAGCACGGCACGCGGTGAGGCCTTGGCCACGGCCAGCGTGACGGCGAAGAAGAAGCCGAAGGCCAGCGCCAGAACGCCGAAGTAGATGTTCCAGATCATGCCCGAGCCGATCAGCACGATCTGTTCGCACAGCGACACCTCGCCCTGGGGCAGGGCGCGCTCGCCATAGCCGATCGAGCGCAGGGCGTAGGATTGGATCGTTTCAACGCAGCTCATCGGCAGGCTCCGGGGTGGAAATCCCTTGCAAGGGATTTGGCACGCCCTTGCAAGGGCGTGGGCAGTGCCTTGCAAGGCTCTGGGAAGACTTTTGCAAAAGTCTTCGCGGGGCGGGCGGAGGGCACGGCGGGGCGGGTCATGCGGCGGCCTTGCGCAGGGCCTCGCCGCCGGCGGTGGCTTGGCCGCGCGAGAGGCGGCGGGTCAGGCGAGCGAGGACGATTTCCGACACGCGGGTGAAGCAGAGGTAGAAGACCAGCAGGCCGAGGAAGTACCAGAAGCGCCAGTCGGGATGCGGATAGGCGAAGCGCGAGTTTCGCGAGCCGCCGATCTCGCGCGCCCAGTACACGATGTCCTCGATGCCGAGCAGGAACAGCAGGGGCGTGGCCTTGATCAGGATCATCCAGATGTTCGACAGGCCGGGCAGTGCGTAGATCCACATTTGCGGCACGAGGATGTGCCAGAAGACTTGACGCTGGGACATGCCGTAGGCGGCGGCGGTTTCCAGTTGCGGTTTCGGCACCGCGTTCATCGCGCCGTAGAGCACGTTACCGCAGAAGGCGCCGAAAACGATGGCGTAGGTGAAGGTGGCAAGGCCGAAGTTGTAGGCTTCGTGCACCCATTGCGGTGCATTGCCCTGCGGCGTGCGGGCGGCGTCGCAGACGAGAAAATTGGCACCCTGGCGGATCGGCTCGTCCCAGTCGGGGCAGGTTATGATGTGGCGGAGGTACTCGATCCCCTGATCGAGGACGAGGACGAAGAACAGGAAGAAGACGATGTCCGGCACGCCGCGTACCATCGCGGTGTAGGTCTTGCCGACGACGCGGGCGGGCAGGTTGTGCGCGCGGCTCGCGGTGGCCGCGGCGAAGCCGATGGCAAGCGAGAGGGGCGCGGCGATGGCCAGCAGGAGGCCCACGGTCAGGAAGGATTGGTAGAACAGCATGTGCACGCCGTTGGTCAGGTAGCAGCTGAACCAGCGGAAGGTGTCGAGGGTCGAAGGATCGGAGCAGAAGCTGAACATGGGTGGGTGCGGCGGGCCTGAGGATTTTCGTATTTGTGAAAAGGTGAAGGGAGGGGCGTGGCAATGCCGGGTGGCGGGGAGGAGCGGCGCGGCTCCGAGGGTTTATTGAACGAATATGGGGCTTAAGCAGGCGAATTTCGGTCTCTGTTGCGGTAGAGGCGCGGTGCTATCGACCGCGCCTCAGGTTTTTCTCCGGTCCTCCGCAGAGGGCCGGTCTTACCAGGTCAGGGCGTCCTCACCGAACCACTCGATGAGCAGTTCGTTCAGGCTGCCGTCTTCCTTCATCGAGGTGATTGCTGCGTCGAAGACCTCGATCAGCTCGTCGCCTTCGCGCAGGCCCATGCCGATTCCGCCGCCGAGGGTGACAGGCTCTAGGATGATCATCAGGTCGCTGTCTTCGTCAGCAATCTGGGTGAGGAAGTCGTTGTCGGCGAAGACCGCGTCGGCCTCACCGTTGCGCACAGCGGCCACGGATTCGTCAGGCGTGGCGAATTCCAGCAGGGTCACGCCTTCCAGCTCGGCGAGGTAAGCCGACTGAATGGTATTGGTCTGAGCCGCGATCACCGCGCCGTCGAGTTCCAGATCCTCATCCATGCCCATGAAGAGCGTCGGCGTGTTGGGAATATAGGCTTGGGTGAAGTCGATGACCTCATCGCGCTCGTCGGTGATCGACATGCCGGCGATGATGGTGTCGTAGTTGCCCGACGTCAGGTTCGGGATGATGCTGTCCCACTCGTTGGTGACCCATTCGCAGGTCAGCTCGGCGCGGGCGCAGAGTTCATCGCCGAGAGCGCGCTCGAGGCCGTCGACCTCGCCGTCGTCGTTGATGAAGTTGTAGGGGGGGTAGGCGCCTTCGGTGCCCATGCGCACGACGGAGTGGCCGTCGGCCATGGCCATGCCTGCGGTCAGCGTCAGTGCCGTTGTGGCGAGAATCAGTTTTTTCATTGCGGGATACTCCCTGTTGGTTAGCTAATTGGTAACCCAATCTCGCATAGCGCGATGGGGTCGTCTACGCCCGCGCCTGTCCGGAGCGTGGTCAGGCGGGTATTCGTGGGGTTACGGGACAGTCTCGCGCGCTGTTCGTCAACCTCCGCCATGGGCATGGGGCGAAGTGGCGTTACGGCAAGCAAGGTGCCGCCGCTCTCGAGTGGCAATCCGATACCCGCCCGCCGGCCCATCCTTCAGGCCGCGTCGGAGTGGCTGAGAAACTGGCGCAGACGCTCGGACTGCGCGTTGTTGCCGAAAAGCTCGGTGGGCGCCCCCTGTTCCTCGATCACGCCCTGATGCAGGAAAATAACGTGGGAGGAGATATCGCGCGCCATGCGCATGTCGTGGGTGACGAGGATCATCGTCCGGCCTTCCTCGGCCAGATCGCGGATGACGCGGATCACCTCCTGCTCCAATTCCGGATCGAGCGCGCTGGTCGGCTCGTCAAAAAGCAGCGCGCGGGGCTCCATGCAGAGCGCGCGGGCGATGGCGGCGCGCTGTTGCTGGCCGCCGGACAGCTCCGATGGCCATGCCTCGCATTTTGCGCCGATACCGACCTTGTCGAGCAGGGCGCGGGCGCGGTCCTCGACCTCAACGCGATCCTCGCCCAGAACTGTGACCGGGGCTTCCATGACGTTCTGCAGGACGGTCATGTGGGACCAGAGGTTGAAGCTCTGGAACACCATCGAGAGGTTGGTGCGGATCAGGCGGACCTGCTCGGCGTCGGCAGGGCGGCGGTTGTGACCCTCGCCTTTCCAGCGGATCGGGTCGCCCTCGAAAATGATCTCGCCGCGCTGGCTGTCCTCCAGAAGGTTGGCGCAGCGCAGAAGCGTTGATTTGCCGGAGCCCGAGGAACCGATCAGCGACACCACGTCGCCCGCCCGCGCGGTGAGATCGACCCCTTTCAGCACGTCGAGCGCGCCGAAGCTTTTGTGCAAACCGTTGATCTCGATCACGGGGGGGGTGGCGTCTGTCACGTGGTATCGTCCCTGAGTTTCGATCGAGTTGTGCCGAAATGCTCCGGAAATGCAACAATCAAGGCGCAGGTGCCGCAAGGGAACGCGGCGGATTCAGGCGCTGCGCGCGGTCGGCAGGTCGATCGGTACGGGCTCAGGCAGCGGCAAGTCGTGGTAAGCCGCGTCGGGCAGCGTCACGACGCCGCGAAGCATCAGCGTCTCGCGATGAGGCGCAGGCAGCGCGATGAGAGCCGCATCGACGGCGCGCCGCAACGCAGCAGGATCGTTACCGCGCGCGGTGATCAGGGTCTGCCCCGGCGACGGAGCGGTGCGGGCGATGATCCGTAGCCGTGGCGCTGTAGCATCGTAGCGCTGGATCATCTGCCAGCTGATCGCATCAATGCAGGCGATATCGGCGCGACCCTCGACCAAGGCGATGGCCGAGGCGCTATGGGCGCCGGTCAGGACCGCCTTGGTAAAGGCAAACCCATGGTCGCGACCATAGTTCCACGCGGCGCCCCACCCGGAGTGGCTATGGGCCTCGTTTACCGCAAGGCGCCCATGGGCAAAGGCCGCGGGCGTATCGCGCGGGTCGTCGGCGCGGGTGACGAAGTACGAGAAGTAGTGACCCGGTGGTGTGTCGGGCAGGGCGTAATCGCAAGTGCCGACGCGATGGGTGTGCCGGTGGACATGGGCGCGGTAAGGCAGGTTGCAGATCTGTCCGAGAAGCAGATCGGCACGGGTCCAGGTGGCGGTATGGGGTGTCACGTGATCCAGCCGGTCGGGCGCGGGCTGGCCGGTGTCGCGCAGGACGTCGCGGATCAGGGCGTAGAAAGCGTCATGGGCCGCACGCGTCTCGGCGCGCAGATACATCGGCAAGGTGGCGAGCATTGAGGAGGGTTTCCGTAGGGTTTGCCGCGTGCGGCTTGCCGGTGTCGAGGATCAGCGCGACGCCTCGACCCGGCGGCGCGCGAGGTTGCTGTCGCGATCGTTGATGCCGAGCATCGGGGCGACGAGGCGCATCAGCGCGTCTTCATCCTCGTCCCGCTCGCCATCCGCCAGCACGATGTCCCACAGCGCCTCGACCACGTCGAGACGGTCGTCGTGATCCACCGCATCCTTGATCGCGCGGGTGAACCGGACGGTATCGGGGGCCTGCGCCTCCAGCACCTCGGCCTGCGCGCGCAGGGTCTTGGCCTGGCCGGGCAAGAGGTCATAACGGTCGGCAAGAAGCGCGTCGATCCGCGAGATTTCCACCGCGGCATAGTCGCCGTCGGAGCGGGCCACCCGCACGAGCAGCGCGGCAAGCGCGAGGCGCGCGTCAGCTTGGGAAAGCGGTTCGGGGGCGGGCGCCAGAAGGCGATTGAGGAGATCGGATATCATTCCATAAGTATAGGCACGCGTTGTGGCAGGGGGAAGGGTCAAGACATCAACCGCGAAGCCTTTCCAAGCCAAGCGTGCTGCGCGAACGCCGCCGTCTGGACACGACGTCCTCCCTTCACCTTTTTCCAAATACGGAATCCTACCCTCGCCCCCAAGCGAAGCGTTTGAGAGGAAGCGACGCCAGACGGGGCCACGGCGCGCTTCAGGGGATGCGGATCTGGCCGCTGGCGATCTTGACCGCCTGACCCGCGACACGCACGGCCTCGATCTCGCCCTCGGCGGTGTCGATGGTCAGGCGCAGGTTCGAAGGGCGTCCCATCTCGACCCCTTGCCGCAGGGCGAAGGCGGTTGTGCCGGTCGCAGGCAGCCCGCCGACGGCGTTGAGTTGCCCCGCAAGGAGCGCAGTGGCGGAGCCTGTCGCGGGATCCTCTGTGATCCCGGCGGGCGGGTCGAACATCCGACCCTGAATCGCGTTCGGCCCGGTCGGCAGATAGGCATAGATCGCCCCCGTGCCGCCTGATGCCCTCATGACGTCAGTGTAGGCTGGCTCGGAGATGCGGCAGCGCGACAGCGCGTCGAGCGTGGCGAGTTCGACATAGAGGAACGACGGCCCACCCTCGAAGTGCCCGATCGCGGTCGGGGCGAGGTCGGCGGGCGGCAGGCCGAGGGCGGCGGCCATGGTGGCAGGGTCGGGCGTTGCCTCCTGCGCACGAGGAATTTTCGGCGCGGTGAACTCGGCGGTGCCGTCGAGGATGGTGACGGGCACGAGGCCTGCGACTTCCTCCAGTACCACTTGCGCCGAGCTCTCCGCCAGATGCAGGGCACAGCCGATGGTCGGGTGGCCGGCGAAGGGGATCTCGGCGGTTGGGAAGAAGATGCGGACCTTTGCCGTGTGGGCGGGGTCGTCCGGGGTTTGGATGAAGATCGTCTCCGACAGGTTGAACTGCCGCGCGATGGTCTGCATCTGCGCGGTGCTCAGGTCATCGGCGCCCTCGACGATGGCGAGCGGGTTCCCGGTGAAGGGCGTGTCGGTGAAGACGTCGTAGATGTGGAAATCGAGCATGTGAGCCTCCGCGTTTCCGGCACGGTCGCGCGCCTGCACCCGCGGCGCAAGGGGGGCAGACATGACAATGGTTGATGGCCATCATCGCGGGGGTTGCTCGGGGTTGGTGTTACGGCATTGGCGTCTGTGAGCATCGCCCTGCTGGCTAGGGCATGGGCGATTGCGACGTGGTTATGCGCTCCGTGCTGTACGGGCGCGCTCCAATCATTCGGGCCGGGCGCAGGCTGATGGGGCGGACCCTCCGGGGGCCGTATTTGGGAAAAGATGAAGGGTGTTTACACGGGGTGCCCGTGGGCATCGCGGCGCGAGCGTTGACTTGAGACGTGTTTGTGGGCCCCGATGGGAGAAGATCTAGTGGAGGTCTTTTTCCGGGAGGGGAGCGAATGGCGACAGGGCTATGTGAGATGCTTGGGGTCGACGTGCCGATCCTCTCGGCGCCCATGGGCGGGGCGGCGGGGCCGGAGTTGGTGGCAGCGGTCTGTGATGCCGGGGGGTTACGGGGTAATCCCTCTGTGGGGGAAGCCGACGGAGGAGGTCGCGGAGGGTATCTCGGCGGTCAAGGCCCTGACCGATCGCCCCTTTGCAGTGAACCTGAACCTGTCGCAGCCCTATGAGGCGGCGCTCGAGACCTGTGTCGCGGCCGGGGTGCATGGGGTGTCGTTCTTCTGGGGGATGGACCCGGGCGCCATCGCGCGGGCGAAGGCGGCGGGGCTGATGGTGATGTTGAGCGTCGGCACCGTCGCGGAGGGGCTGGCGGCCGAGGACGCCGGGGCCGACATCATCGTGGCGCAGGGATGGGAGGCCGGCGGGCACGTCTGGGGACAGGTCAGCACCTTGGCGCTGGTGCCGGCGATGGTCGATGCGGTCTCGATTCCCGTCGTCGCGGCGGGAGGGATTGCCGACGGGCGCGGCATGGCGGCGGCACTGATGCTGGGCGCGTCGGGCGTCTGGATTGGGACACGGTTTCTTGCAAGCCGCGAGGCGACGATCCACGCAACCTATCGGGCGCGGGTGCTGGCAGCGTCGGAGGCGGACACGGAATGGTACCGGGACCTCTACGACGGCGGCTGGCCGGATGCGCCGCATCGGACGCTGCGCAATGCGACATCGGAGAGGTGGCGGGATGCGGGCGCGGGGCCGCCCGGCACGCGCCCCGGCGAGGGCGAGGCGGTGGGCGCGCGACCGGGAGGCGCGCCGGTGCTGCGCTACCAAAGCTACACGCCGCTGCCGGGCACAACGGGCGACGTGGCGGCCATGTCGCTCTGGGCGGGGCAGGGTGTCGGCCTTGTGCGGCAGGAACAGGGGGCGGGCGAGATCGTCGCCGAGATCCCTGCCGCGGCGCGGGCCTGTCTGGAAGCCGGTCCCGGAATTCTGGCAGAGCGGTGAGGCGTAGGCGTGCCTGTCTGTGCGGTGGGGCGCCGAGTGCTTTCAGTGACGACCCGTCGCGCCGGTTTGACTTTGACTCGGGACGGCGTAGGGTTTAAATGAACAAGCGTTCAATTAATGGGAGGAGCGGGCGATGTTTCTGGGCTCGATGAGTTTTGATCTGGGCGAAGACGTGAATGCCCTGCGCGACATGGTGCATGGATGGGCGCAGGAGCGTGTGAAGCCGCTGGCCGCTTCCACCGATGCTGACAACGCTTTTCCCAACGAACTCTGGCCCGAGATGGGCGAGCTGGGTCTTCTTGGTGTGACCGTGGAAGAGGAATACGGCGGCGCGGGGATGGGCTATCTCGCGCATCTGGTCGCGGTGGAGGAGATCAGCCGGGTTTCGGCCTCGATCGGCCTGTCCTACGGGGCGCATTCGAACCTCTGCGTGAACCAGATCAAACTGAACGGATCGCCCGAGCAGAAGGAAAAGTACCTGCCGCGGCTGGTTTCCGGCGAGCATATCGGTGCGCTGGCGATGTCCGAGGCGGGAGCGGGGTCCGACGTCGTCTCCATGTCGCTGCGGGCCGAGAAGCGCAACGACCGCTTCGTGCTGAACGGCACGAAATACTGGATCACCAACGGCCCTGACGCCGACACGCTGGTGGTCTATGCCAAGACTGACCCGGAGGCCGGCAGCAAGGGGATCACCGCCTTCCTGATCGAGAAGGAGATGGTGGGTTTCAGCACCAGCCCGCATTTCGACAAGATGGGGATGCGCGGCTCCAACACGGCGGAACTGGTCTTCGAGGACGTGGAGGTGCCCTTCGAGAACGTGCTCGGCGAAGAGGGGCGCGGCGTGCGCGTGCTGATGAGCGGGTTGGACTACGAGCGCGTGGTACTGAGCGGCGTGAACATCGGGATCATGGCGGGGTGCCTTGACGAGGTGATGCCCTACATGAAGGAGCGCAAGCAGTTCGGCCAGCCGATCGGCGACTTCCAGCTTATGCAGGGCAAGATTGCGGATATGTATACGAGCATGAACTCGGCGCGGGCCTATGCCTACGAGGTTGCCCGGGCCTGTGACCGGGGGCAGGTGACGCGGCAGGACGCGGCGGCTTGCGTGCTCTACGCCTCGGAAGAGGGGATGAAGGTGGCGCATCAGGCGGTGCAGGCGATGGGCGGAGCGGGGTTCATGAACGACGCCCCGGTGAGCCGGATGTTCCGCGATGCCAAGCTGATGGAGATCGGCGCCGGGACCAGTGAAATCCGGCGCATGTTGGTCGGTCGCGAGTTGATGGGGATGATGTGAGCGTGGCGCATGTCGTGTTCCGTATTTTCGAAAAGATGAAGGGGCTGGCGCTGTGCCTGCCTGACGCGGCGCGCGTGAGGCGTGCCGTGGCGGGGCGCGGACGGTGACGCGGGGGATGCTCCTTCCGTTGGCGGCGCTGCTGGCGCTGGCCGGGGCCTTTGGGCTGTACCTCGGCGTCGTGATGGCGCCGCCGAGCGAAAGCGAGATCATCGCGCGCCATGCGGCGGAATACGTGGCTGAAACGGGACGGGCGCTCAGCGATTGCTACGGGGTGCCGTCGGGCATCGAGGGGGTGCATCTGATCGTGGTCTGCGAAGCCGAGGGCGAAGAGGCCTGGTTCGTGGCGGTGGACGCGCGGGGCGTGCCGGTCGATGAGGCGCTGGTGCTCGGGGAGGATGCGACGTGAGGCGCTTGTGGGTTGTTACGACGGCGCTGATGCTGAGTGCCGGGGCCAGCGCGGCGCAATCCTGGGGCGACGGCGCACCGGAGACGCCGCGGTTCGAAGTCTGCCTGCCCGATGCGATGGGTGCGTTCGAGGCGGCATTGCAAGGGCCGGGCTATGGAGCGGATTGGCGGCTCGGTGAGACCAACGTCCATTGGGTGCAGCACTGCGGGTATCTTGCGATGGGCATCTGCGAGGTCTCGCGCAACTCTCTGATCTGCCAGCGGCGGCTGCGGGAAGGGCTGGAGGCGCGAAGTGCCGCGCTGCGAGAGGTCTTGCCGGCGCCAGAGGAGCTCACGGGATCCCTTGCGCCGCTTTACGCGCGGGTCTGGGCCTTGGCGCACGGGCAAGACGCGGGGGACGAATGCGCCGGGTGGGATTATCGACGTGGCCTCTGGTGCGACAGTTTCCAAGCGGCGCTGAAGTTCGAAGAGGCGGTGCATGCCTGGCAGGTGGCGCGGTTGATGGGGGCCGTGGGGCCTCTGGATTGGGAAGAAATGAGCGATCTGGCGCGCGTGGATTAGCGCGGGCGCGGAGGGTTGGACCGTCTAAGGACGGGCGGAAAGGGATGAAGCAGTGAAACTGAACTCGCAATTCATGGCCGGCTCGGAGCAGGCCAAGGCCAACCGGGCGGCGCATCTCGAGGCGTTGCGCGTGGTGTCGGAGGCGGCCGAAGCGGCGGCGGCGGGCGGTGGCGCGCGGTCGCGGGATCGGCATGTCTCGCGCGGGAAGATGCTGCCGCGCGAGCGGGTGGCGAACCTGCTCGACCCGGGCTCGCCGTTTCTCGAGGTGGGCGCGCTGGCGGGGCACGGGCTCTACGACGGGGCCGCGCCCTGTGGCGGCGTGATCGCGGGCGTGGGGCGGATCCACGGGCGCGAGGTGATGGTGATCTGCAACGATGCCACCGTGAAGGGGGGCACCTATTATCCGATCACCGTCAAGAAGCACCTGCGCGCCCAGGAGATCGCCGAGGAGTGTCATTTGCCGTGCGTCTACCTCGTCGACAGTGGCGGGGCGAACCTGCCCAACCAGGACGAGGTTTTTCCGGATCGCGACCACTTCGGGCGGATCTTCTACAACCAGGCGCGGATGAGCGCCAAGGGGATCGCGCAGATCGCCGTGGTCATGGGCTCCTGCACCGCCGGCGGCGCTTACGTGCCGGCGATGGCCGATGTCTCGATCATCGTGAAGGAGCAGGGCACGATCTTCCTCGCCGGGCCGCCGCTGGTGAAGGCGGCCACGGGCGAGGTCGTCTCGGCCGAGGACCTGGGCGGCGGCGACGTGCACACGCGGCTCTCGGGCGTGGCGGACTACCTTGCGGAGGACGATGCCCATGCGCTGGCGCTGGCGCGCCGCGCGGTGGGCTCGCTCGAGGGGTTCAGCGAAAGCTATGGCGTGAGCCTCGGCGGCCGGGCGCCGGCCTATGACCCGGACGAGCTGCTCGGGGTGGTGCCGGCCTCGTTGACCACGCCCTACGACATCCGCGAGGTCATCGCGCGGGTGGTGGACGACAGCTATTTCGACGAGTTCAAGGCGCGTTTCGGGGAGACCATCGTTTGCGGCTTCGCCGAGGTCATGGGCCTGCCGGTGGGTATCATCGCCAACAACGGCGTGCTGTTTTCCGAGGCGGCGCAGAAGGCGGCGCATTTCGTGGAGCTGTGCTCGGCCCGCAAGATCCCGCTGGTCTTTTTGCAGAACATCACCGGCTTCATGGTCGGGCGGAAATACGAGAACGAGGGCATCGCGCGCCATGGTGCAAAGATGGTGACGGCGGTGGCCACGACCTCGGTGCCGAAGGTGACGATGCTGGTCGGCGGCTCCTTCGGGGCGGGCAACTACGGCATGGCGGGGCGGGCCTATTCGCCGCGGTTCCTCTGGACCTGGCCCAATGCGCGGATCTCGGTCATGGGAGGGGCGCAGGCGGCCGGGGTGCTGGCCACGGTCAAGCGCGACGCGATCGAACGGGCGGGCGAGAGCTGGTCCGCAGAGGAGGAGGCGGCCTTCAAGCAGCCCACCATCGACATGTTCGAGGCGCAGTCGCACCCGCTCTATGCCAGCGCGCGGCTCTGGGATGACGGGGTGATCGACCCGCGAAAATCGCGCGAGGTTCTGGGCCTGTCGCTGGCGGCGGCGCTGAATTCACCGATTGAGGAGACGAAGTTCGGCCTCTTCCGGATGTGAGGCGCGGGCTGAGAGGCCGGGATTGAGTTGTACTGGCCAAGATGAAGGGGAGCGCTGCGGGCGTCCCCGGGCCGGATGCCTATGGTGCCGGTCGGGTTTGGCGAGAGCCGCGGAGGTGCGGCGCGGATGGTTGAATGCTCGGAAGGAGCTGAGGGATGTTCAGGAAGATCTTGATTGCGAACCGGGGCGAGATTGCTTGCCGAGTGATCGACACGGCCCGCGCCATGGGGGTACGGGTGGTGGCGGTCTATTCCGACGCGGACGCGGGCGCGCGCCATGTGCAGATGGCCGACGAGGCGGTGCATATCGGCGGCGCGGCCCCCAAGGAGAGTTATCTGCGCGGCGAGGCGATCATCGAGGCGGCGCGGGCGACGGGCGCCGAGGCGGTGCATCCGGGCTACGGGTTCCTTTCGGAGAACCCCGATTTCGTGGAGGCCGTGGAGGCGGCAGGGCTGGTGTTCATCGGGCCCTCGGCCGAGGCGATCCGGGCGATGGGGCTGAAGGACGCGGCCAAGGCGCTGATGGAAGAGGCGGGCGTGCCGGTGGTGCCGGGCTACCACGGCGAGGCCCAGGATGACCTTGCGACGCGGGCCGGAGAGATCGGCTATCCGGTGCTGATCAAGGCCGTGGCGGGCGGCGGCGGCAAGGGGATGCGGCGTGTCGACCGGGCGGAGGATTTCGCCGATGCGCTGGCCAGCGCGCAGGGCGAGGCCGCGACGGCCTTCGGCAACGACGCGGTGCTGATCGAGAAATACGTCTCCACCCCGCGGCACATCGAGGTGCAGGTCTTTGGTGACGGCGAGAAGGCCGTCCATCTGTTCGAGCGGGACTGCTCACTGCAGCGGCGCCACCAGAAGGTGATCGAGGAGGCGCCGGCGCCGGGCATGACCGAGGAGATGCGCGCCGCGATGGGGCAGGCGGCGGTGCGCGCGGCGGAAGCCATCGGCTACAAGGGTGCGGGCACGGTGGAGTTCATCGTCGATGCTTCCGACGGGCTGCGCGCCGATCGGTTCTACTTCATGGAGATGAACACCCGCCTGCAGGTGGAGCACCCGGTGACGGAGGCGATCACCGGGGTCGACCTCGTGGAGTGGCAGCTTCGGGTGGCCGCGGGCGAGCCTCTGCCCAAGGCGCAGGACGACCTCTCGATCCAGGGTCATGCCTTCGAGGCGCGGCTCTATGCCGAGGATGTGCCGAAAGGCTTTCTGCCCGCCACTGGCACGCTGACCCACCTGGCCTTCCCTGCAGGGGTGCGGGCCGATACCGGCGTGCGCGAGGGTGACGAGATCAGCCCCTGGTACGATCCGATGATCGCCAAGCTGATCACCCATGGCGCGACGCGCGAGATCGCGCTGGCGAAGCTGGAGCAGGCCCTGGCGCATACGCAGGTGGCGGGCTCGGTTACTAATTTGGCCTTCCTGCGGGCGTTGGCGCGACACGAGGGCTTCGGGCGCGGTGAGGTGGACACCGGCTTGATCGACCGCGAAGTCGAGGCCCTGTCGGTGGCGCCGGTGCCCTGTTCGCGCTGCCGCGCCGTGGCGGCCGTGGGCGCGATGGAAATGGATGCGGATGTGGTGCAGGGCTTCAGCCTCTGGGCGCCGCTTGAGCACTCGGTCACGCTGGCGTTCGAGGGCGAGCCGGAGCTGCTGAAGGTCTCCGTCGAGGGGGAAGGCCGGGCGACGGTCGTCTCCGACGCGGCGACCCATGAGGTGACGTGGGGCGCGGTCGGATGGGCCGTGGACGGCACGCCCGTGCCGGCCGAGGTTGTGCGCCATGACGCCGGGCTTTCGGTCTTCTGGGGCAACAACTACCACTTCACGCTGCCTGATCCGCTGGACGTGAGCACGGGGCCGGGCGCATCGGCGGGGCAGGTCGTGGCGCCGATGCCGGGGCTGGTGAAGGCAGTTTTCGTGAAGGCCGGGGCCGAGGTTGCCGCGGGCGACCGGCTGGCGGTTCTGGAGGCAATGAAGATGGAGCATGTTCTGACCGCCGGGCGCGACGGCAAGGTGGCCGAGGTGCTGGCCGAGGCAGGCGCGCAGGTGGAGGCCGGCGCGGCGCTGATCGTACTGGAGGAGGAGGGGTGAGCGCCGATCACGTGCGGCTGCACCACGTGCCCTGGGGCCGGTCGTTCCGGGTGCTCTGGCTGCTGCAGGAGATGGGGATCACGCCCGAGATCATCCGCTACGAGATCGGCAGCAAGGGCATGCGTGCGCCGGAACTGCTGGACCATTCCCCGGCCGGGCGCATCCCGGCGCTGGAGATCGACGGGATCACCATCTTCGAGAGCGCCGCGATCCTGCAATACCTCTGCGAGAGCCGTCCCGAGCATGGGTTCGGCCGTGCGCCGGGGCATGCGGACCGGGTGGCCTACCTTGAGGCGATGGGGTTCGCCGAGACCATGGCCTCGCTGATCGAGCAGTTGAACCTCAACCACCTGTTCCTGCGCCCGCCGGCGAAGCCCTCGCCCACCGTGGTCAAGCTGAACACGCTGCGGCTGGCGGACACCCTGCGCGCGCTCGACGGGATGGTGGCGGGCGACTACCTGCTGCCCTCGGGCTTCTCGGCGGCGGATGCGATGATGGGGTTCAACCTCTTCGCCGCGCCCTACTACGTGCGGATGGAGCAATGGCCGGGGCTGCTCGCCTACTGGGAGCGCTTGCAGGCGCGGCCGGGCTTTCAGGCAGCGGCGGAGATCGAGGGGCCACAGGCCTTCTACGCCAAGGATTTTTACGAGGTGCCGAGCGATGACTGAACAAGTCGAGATTTTCGAAGTCGGCCCGCGAGACGGGTTGCAGAACGAGGCGCGGTTGATCTCCACCGCGGACAAGGTGGCACTGATCGACATGCTGTCCCAGGCGGGGTTCCGGCGGATCGAGGTGGCCTCCTTCGTCTCGCCCAAATGGGTGCCGCAGATGGCGGACGGGGCCGATGTCCTCGCGCAGATCGACCGGGTGGAGAGCGTAAGCTACGCGGCGCTGACGCCCAACATGCGCGGCTTCGACGGTGCGGTGAAAGCACGGGCTGACGAGATCGCGATCTTCGGCAGCGCGTCGGAAGGCTTCTCCAAGGCCAACCTCAACGCCACGATCGATGAGAGCCTCGCACGGTTCGCCGACGTGGCCGCGGCGGCGAAGGCGGAGGGGATGCCGATGCGTGGCTATGTCTCCTGCGTCACCGACTGTCCGTTTGACGGCGAGGTGGCGCCGGGGGACGTGGCGCGGGTGGTCGCGGCCCTGCGCGACATGGGGGCCTACGAGGTCTCGCTTGGGGATACCCTCGGGCGCGGGTTGCCGGAGCGGGTCGATGCCATGCTGGCGGCGGTGCTGGAAGAGATGCCGGCCGACCGGCTGGCGGGGCATTTCCACGACACCGCCGGGCGCGCGCTGGAGAATGTCGACGTGGCGCTGGCGCGCGGCCTGCGGGTTTTCGATGCCGCAGTCGGCGGCCTCGGCGGCTGTCCCTACGCGCCGGGCGCGGCGGGCAATGTCGCGACCGAGGCGCTCGACGCGCATCTGCGCGAGCGGGAATGCGACACCGGTCTCGACGTGAACGTCATCACGCAAGCCGCTGAAATCGCTAAATCTGTACGGAGGGTCTGACCATGGAAACGGTACACATCAACGTTGACGAGCGGGGTGTTGCGGTGCTGCGGCTGAACCGGCCCGACGTGCACAACGCGATGAACGCGGCGATGATTGCCGAGCTGACCCAAGCCGCCGAGCGGTTGGGTCGTGACCCGGCGGTGCGGGTGGTCGTCCTTACCGGCACGGGGCCGAGCTTCTGTGCCGGTGGCGACCTCGGCTGGATGCAGGACCAGATGGCGGCCGATGCGCCAACACGGGCGCGCGAGGCGCGGGCGCTGGCCGAGATGCTCGGCGCGCTGGACCGGCTGTCGAAACCGTTGATCGGACGTATCCAGGGGCAATCCTTCGGCGGCGGCATCGGGTTGATGTCGGTCTGTGACGTGGCCATCAGCGTGGAGGGCGCGAAGTTCGGCCTCACTGAAGTGCGTCTGGGGCTGATCCCGGCCACCATTGGGCCCTACGTCGTCGCCCGCATGGGCGCGGCGCGGGCGCGGCGGGTGTTCTTCTCGGGCCGTCGTTTCAGCGCGGCGGAGGCGGTGGACCTCGGGTTGTTGGCGCGCGTGGTCCCGGCGGAGGAGCTGGACGCGGCGATCGAGGCGGAGGTCAAACCCTACCTCTCCGCCGCGCCGGGGGCCGTGGCCGAGGGCAAGGCGCTGGTCGCGACCCTTGGCGGGCAGGTCTCGGACGGCGCGATCACGGCGACCATCGATGCGCTGGTCAGCCGGTGGGAAAGCCAGGAGGCGCGCGAGGGGATCGAGGCGTTCTTCGACAAGCGCAAACCTCGGTGGTCCGAGGGCTAGGGCGCACGCCATGTCACGGCCCACCTGATCGTGACGCACGACCCTATGGACAGGACGCGGTCTGATCGCCCATCGTAGCCTCCTACCGGCGCCGCAAGAGCTGCCGGGTCAGGGAGGAAATGATGCCAATTTTTCAGAGCCCTTACGGCGATGTGACCGTGCCCGATCAGTCCGTCACGCAGACCCTCTTCGATGGCTTGCTAGGCCGCGAAGACACGGTCGCGGTGATCGACGGTCCCTCGGGACGGGAAATCACGGCGGGTGCGTTGATGTCGCAAATCAAGGCACTCGCGGGCGGGTTGACCGCGCGGGGTGTGCTGCCGGGCGGCACCGTCGCCATCCTTGCGCCGAACATCCCCGAGTATCCGGCGCTGTTTCACGGTGTGGCATGGGGTGGCGGGACGGTGACCACGATCAACCCGACCTATACCGCCCCCGAGATCAAGCACCAGTTGCTTGACGCGGGCGCGACGGTGCTGATCACCATTTCGATGTTCGAAGAGGCCGCACGTACGGCCATGGTGGGCACTGACTGCCTCGATCTCGTGGTGCTCGACGGTGGCGGAGATGGCGCCTTGGGGATCACGGACATCATGGGCGAGGAACTGCCCGATCAGGTGCCCGGAGATTGGGCCAATGACGTGGTCGTGCTGCCTTATTCCAGCGGGACGACCGGCAAACCGAAGGGGGTGATGCTCACCCATCGCAACCTCGTGGCCAATGTGACCCAGACCGCCGCCATGGCGAAAATCACCGAGGCCGACAAGGCCATCGCCTTCCTGCCGTTCTTCCACATCTACGGCATGACGGTGATGATGAACCTGTTCCTCAACCAGCGCGCCGCGATCATCACCATGCCGCGCTTCGATCTGGAGATGTATCTCCGCCTGATCCAGGAGCATCGCGTGACGCGCCTGTTCGTGGTCCCGCCCGTGGCGCTCGGCCTCGCGAAACATCCGATGGTGGACGACTACGACGTGTCGTCCGTGACGGAGGTCTTCTCGGGCGCCGCGCCGCTCGGCGCCGAGATCGAGGCCGCCGTTGGCACGCGCTTCGGGGCCAATTCGGTGCAGGGCTACGGCATGACCGAGCTCAGCCCCGTCAGCCACATGACCCGCGGCGACGCGATCCGCCACGGCTCCAGCGGTCAGTTGGTGCCCTCGACCGAGTGCCGAATCGTCGATCCCGACACGATGGAGGATTTGCCGGCCGGTCTGGAAGGAGAGCTCTGGGTGCGCGGGCCGCAGGTGATGAAGGGCTACCTCAACAACGCTTCAGCGACCGAGGAGACGATGGCTGACGATGGCTGGCTGCGAACCGGCGATCTGGCGGAGATCGACGAGGATGGCTTCATGTTCATCCGTGATCGTCTGAAAGAGTTGATCAAGTACAAGGGCTTTCAGGTCGCTCCCGCCGAAGTCGAGGCGGCGCTATGCGGCTGCGAAGGCGTCACCGACGCCGCCGTGATCGGGCGCGTGGACCCGGAGGCCGGCGAGTTACCGATTGCCTTTGTCGTCACCTCGGGCGCGGTGAAGGAAGAAGACCTGCGGGCCCATTGCGAGGGATGCCTCGCCCATTACAAGCACCCGGTTGAATATCGCTTCGTCGAGAGTGTCCCGAAATCGGCGAGCGGGAAGATCCTGCGCCGCGAATTGCGCGACGCGCTTTAGAGGCGCGGAGCAGTAAATTCATCCGAACCGGGCGGCCCGTGATCCTTGCGCACAAGGGCTACGGGCCGCGCCACTTTTGACTACATTTCCATCACTTCGGCCACTTCGACCGATCCGGAGCCATCGCTGACCATCGGGCACCCCTTGGCCATGTCGCAGGCGGCTTCGATCGACTCCGCACGCACGACGGTAAAGCCGGACATCGGGTTGGCACCGCCATCATCGCTGACGCCGCCCTTGGCGACTGTCTTCGACATGCCAACGGGCGCGCCGGGGTTCACGACGGCATCCCCCATGTTTCCGTACCAGGTGTTCCAGGCTTCCATCATCTTCTCGCCTTCTTCCGGCGTCTCGGGCATGCCGCCCCCGTGATAGGCAAACAGATACTCAGGCATTGGTCGTCCTCCTTGTTGCAGGCCGGCGTCAGGCCAACCCTCTCTCCAGTTTGTCGAAGATCGCGAGCCATCCGCGCGCGTGTCCGGCGCGGGCGTCATCGGTTCCCAGATCGAAGTGGCGCAAGATCATGGTCGCGCGATCCTCGCCTGCGGCGCTGATCTCGATCGTGACGTTGGTTTCCGTGCCGCGAGGGCCGCCGGGACCGCCCTCGTGCCAGCCCCAGGTAAAGGCGATGAAGCGCGGCGGGTCGACCTCGGTCACCGTGCCGGACACCATGAGTTGCGTCCCGTCGGGCTGTTCCATCACGGCGTACCATGGGCCGGGGCGCGAAAAGTCCAGGTCATGCTTGGGCACGGTCATGTCGGCATGTCCCCACCAGCGCACCATCTGGTCCGGGGTGGTAATCTTCGCGAAGACCTGTGCCGCCGAGGCGGGCAGGACGCGTTCGAGGGTGACGACATCGGTCATTATGCGTCCTTTTCCTTGTCGGCACGCAGTTCGGCGTCCAGCCGGTCGAGGCTCGCCTCCCAGAACGCGCGGTGGTTCAGGGTCCAGTCCGAGACCTTCTGGATCGCCTCGGCCCGGACCGAATAGATGCGATGCTTGCCCGCAACCTCGCGGTCGATCAGGCCAGCCTTGCGCAGCACCGACAGGTGGCGCGAGATCGCGGGGCCGGAGATATCGAACATGGCGCTGATCTCTCCTGCGGTGGTTTCCCCGTCACGCATGAGCTTCTCGGTGATCTCCAGTCGGACCGGATCGCTGAGGGCGGCGAAGATGGCGGGCAGCATACTCATGCATAACATTTAACACATTTGTTAAATGAATGCTAGGGCGTTGAAGGGTGGTGCGTTGGAGCGGGGCGGGGGCCTCCCATTTCGTCGCACCGTGTGCCGTTGACCGCCCAAGCCCGGCGACGTAAACCCAAGGCCGTACCGCATCCATGGAGCGACCATGTCCGAGCTGTTGACTGAATATGCCCCGATCCTGATTTTCCTCGGGCTGGCCATCGGCCTGTCGCTGGTGCTGATCCTCGCCGCCGTGGTCGTGGCGGTCAGCAACCCCGACCCGGAAAAGGTCAGCGCCTACGAGTGCGGCTTCAACGCCTTCGACGACGCGCGGATGAAGTTCGACGTGCGTTTCTACCTCGTCGCGATTCTCTTCATCATCTTCGATCTCGAGATCGCCTTCCTCTTCCCCTGGGCCACGGCCTTCCCGGTGCTGAGCGATGTGGGTTTCTGGTCGATGATGGTCTTCCTCGGCGTCCTGACCATCGGTTTCGCCTACGAATGGAAGAAGGGCGCGCTGGACTGGGAGTGATCCCGGCGCAGGCAGGCATGAACATGGGTTCTGATCGAGCCCCACGCGGCGCCCCTTTCCGGGGCGTTTTGCATTTAAGGCGGCGCCACGGTTTCGAACGCGTTGGCCGCGCCGGGGTGCGACAAGGTCACGCCGACCAATTTGCGCGCCCGCGTTGACCCCGGCGCGTTGCAGCCGTATCTCCGAGGACGAACGAACATAGGATGAGCCACGATGGGCGTAGCAACCACTCCGAACCATGCCGGTGCTGACCGCGAGGTCGCCACGCAGGCCCTGAACGCAGAGCTTCAGGACAAGGGTTTCCTCGTCACGTCGTCCGAGGACATCATCAACTGGGCGCGTACCGGATCGCTGCACTGGATGACCTTCGGTCTGGCCTGTTGCGCGGTGGAGATGATGCACACCTCGATGCCGCGCTACGATGCCGAGCGTTTCGGGATCGCGCCGCGCGCCTCTCCTCGCCAGTCCGACGTGATGATCGTGGCCGGCACGCTGACCAACAAGATGGCGCCCGCGCTGCGCAAGGTCTACGACCAGATGCCCGAGCCGCGTTACGTGATCTCGATGGGCTCCTGCGCCAACGGCGGTGGCTATTACCACTACAGCTACAGCGTCGTGCGCGGCTGCGACCGGATCGTGCCCGTGGACATCTACGTGCCCGGCTGCCCGCCGACGGCCGAGGCGCTGCTCTACGGCATTTTGCAGTTGCAGCGGAAGATCCGCCGCACTGGCACCATCGCACGCTGAGGGGAGCGACATGACCGCAGCTTTGCAAGAACTGGCCGAATTCCTCACCGAGAAGCGTGCCGACGACGTGGTGTCGACCGACATCAACGCCGTGGGTGAATTGAGCGTGACGGTGATCGCCGCCAATCTGGTCGACTTCATCGACTTCCTGAAGACCGAGCGCACCTGCCGTTTCTCGACCCTGATCGACATCACGGCCGTGGACTACCCGAGCCGCGACCGCCGCTTCGACGTCGTCTACCACTTCCTGAGCATGTACCAGAACCACCGCATCCGGGTGAAAGTGGCGATCCGGGAAGAAGATACGCTGGCCTCGATCTCCTCCGTGCATCCGGGCGCCGGCTGGTACGAGCGCGAGATTTACGACATGTTCGGCATCCTGTTCACCGGCCACGCCGACCTGCGCCGGCTGCTCACGGACTACGGCTTCCGCGGCCATCCGCTGCGCAAGGATTTCCCCACCACGGGTTACACCGAGGTGCGCTACGACGAGGAACTAAAGCGCGTGGTCTACGAGCCGGTGAGCCTCGTTCAGGAATACCGCCAGTTCGATTTCATGTCCCCCTGGGAAGGTGCGCACTACGTGCTGCCGGGAGACGAGAAGGCAGAAGATGAGAAGTCGGGGGAGAAGGCATGATGGACGGCGATATCCGTGGGAACACCTACGACGACGGCTCCTCTGACTTCGAGACCGGCGAGCAGAAGATCCGCAACTTCAACCTGAACTTCGGCCCGCAGCACCCTGCCGCCCACGGCGTTTTGCGGCTGGTTCTGGAGCTCGACGGCGAGATTTGCGAGCGCTGCGATCCGCATATCGGCCTGCTCCACCGCGGTACCGAAAAGCTGATGGAGAGCCGGACCTACCTGCAGAACCTGCCCTATTTCGACCGGCTCGATTACGTCGGCACGATGAACCAGGAGCATGCCTGGTGCCTCGCGATCGAGCGGCTGACCGGCACCGAGGTGCCGCGCCGGGCGCAGTTGATCCGGGTGCTCTACTGCGAGATCGGGCGGATCCTGAACCACCTTTTGAACGTGACGACTCAGGCTCTGGACGTGGGCGCGCTGACGCCGCCGCTCTGGGGCTTCGAGGAGCGTGAAAAGCTGATGATCTTCTACGAGCGGGCCTCGGGGGCCCGCCTGCACGCGGCCTATTTCCGGCCCGGCGGCGTCCATCAGGACCTGCCGCCCGACTTGATCGAAGACATCGACGCATGGGCGCACGAATTCCCGAACATGCTCGACGACATCGACGGGCTCCTGTCGGAGAACCGGATCTTCAAGCAGCGCAACGTCGATATCGGCGTGGTGACGGAAGAGGATATCCAGAACTGGGGTTTCTCGGGTGTGATGGTCCGTGGGTCGGGCTTTGCCTGGGACCTGCGCCGTGCGCAGCCCTATGAATGCTACGACGAGTTCGACTTCCAGATCCCCGTGGGCAAGAACGGCGACTGCTACGACCGCTACCTCTGCCGCATGGCCGAGATGCGCGAATCGACGAAGATCATCCATCAGGCGCTCGAGAAGCTCCGTAACGAGCCGGGTCCGGTCATCGCGCGGGGCAAGATGACACCTCCGACGCGGGGCGACATGAAGACCTCGATGGAAGCGCTGATCCATCACTTCAAGCTCTACACCGAGGGCTTCCACGTGCCCGAGGGCGAGATCTATGCCAGCGTCGAGGCGCCCAAGGGCGAGTTCGGCGTCTACCTCGTGGCGGATGGCACCAACAAGCCGTACCGCGCCAAGCTGCGCGCGCCGGGCTTCGCACATCTTCAGGCGATGGATTATCTCTGCAAGGGTCACCAGTTGGCCGATGTTTCTGCCATTCTGGGTTCGCTCGATATCGTGTTCGGCGAAGTCGACCGCTGAGGCGCTGACAGGTTCGTGATTGATTGGGGCAGGGGACCGGTGGGTTGCCTGCCCTTTTTCGTGGGCGGTGCCGTGGTATGCAGGGAAGACCCCCAGTTGAAGGACCCTTGCCCCGTGTTGAGATTTGCGACCCCCCTCATGGCCCCGCTCGTTGCGATGATGCCGGCATTTGCGCTGGCGCAGGTTGCGACGCCCGGGGATCACCCCGGATTTGTTCTGGCCGAAGCCATCGCCGCACAGGGCTGTGTCTTGCATCAGGACGACGTGAATGACCTGCTGGCCTCGGCCGGGCTGGAGAACGCCCAGTTCCCGCAGATGGCCGTGCCCCTGATGCGGGACGGATACCTCGCCCCGAGCGGTGAGGGGACGTTGACCCTCGTGAACTGGGGCCTGTGCATGGGACAGCAGATCGGTGAGACGGACGAGGCCGAAGGCGCCGCGCAAGTCGAGGAATCGTCCGAAGGCGGCGCGGCACCCGAGGCAGAGATCACGCCTGACGTCTCCGAGTAACTTACGGATTCCCTCCGTTGTGACGGTTCTGCTCTCCGGCCAGTCTGGAGGGACAGATACGCAGACCGATGTCATCGCGCGGAGCGACCCCATTGCCTCCCTGAACCCCTCCGCCGATTGGCGTGCCCCTTGCGGGCGCGGTCTGCCCCGTTAGCCCGGCGGAAAGAAGGGGTCCGGCCCGGGCGAGGGCGTCTTTCTTGCCTTATACCCAGGAAAGGCGCCCTACTTCTGTGTCGATAGCGGACATCGCGCCGTCTCTCCGATCCTAAACAGCACAGCAAATGGCGCGGCTTCCGGGCCGGAGATGCACGATTTGATGCCGCTCATCTGGCCCTGCGGCCCTCCCGCGCATGGACAACCGCGCCGGATTGCGCGAAACCCTCCGCAACAGTTGAACGCCAGGGACGATACAGATGCTCCGACGCCTCCACCCCGAGCAGCCATCCAGCTTTGCTTTCACGCCTGACAACCAGGCATGGGCGGAGGCTCAGATCACCAAGTACCCCGAGGGGCGTGAGGCCAGTGCCATCATCCCCCTTCTGTGGCGTGCGCAGGAGCAGGAGGGCTGGCTGAGCCGTCCCGCGATCGAATATGTCGCCGACATGTTGGGCCTCGCCTACATCCGCGCGCTCGAGGTGGCGACCTTCTACTTCATGTTCCAACTCGCCCCCGTGGGCTCTGTCGCCCATATCCAGATCTGTGGCACGCTTTCGTGCATGATCTGTGGCGCTGAGGATCTGGTGGCCGTGGCGCGCGAGAAGATCGCGCCGAAGGCCCATCAGTTGAGCGCCGACGGCAAGTTCTCTTGGGAAGAAGTTGAATGTCTCGGCGCCTGTTCCAACGCGCCGATGGCCCAGATCGGCAAGGATTATTACGAGGACCTGACGGCCGAGAGCTTCGCCGGCCTGATCGACGCCATGGCGCGCGGCGAAGTGCCGACGCCGGGGCCGCAGAACGGCCGCTACGCCTCGGAGCCCGCGGGCGGGCTGACGTCTTTGACGGAATACGCGGAAGGCCGCGATGAGCTGAACATCTCGGCGCGTCTGGCGAAAGACATCGGCGATACGATCAAGCGCATCGACGGCACCGAAGTGCCGCTTCTCGCACCTTGGGGCCGGCAATCGGGGGACGGTGTCCCGGACGAGCCGGAGCGTCCCATGCCCGCCAATCGCGCCAAGGGGAAATCGGTGGACGACACCGGGATCACCAAGGAGCAGGCGGCAGAGAAATCCACGGCGAAGCCCGTTTCGAAAACCGAGCCCGAGGAGACCACTGACACGGAAGTCGACCCGATCGACGTGCCGGACGATGTCTCTCCGGTCGGAGAGAAGCCCACGCCCGCCAAGGCACCGAAAGCGGGCGCTGAACCTGTGCAGACAGCGACCTCTGCCGCGGTCGAGCAGCAGCCCGAGTTGCTGAGCGGCCCGCGCGAGACCGGGGCAGACGACCTGAAACGGATCTCCGGTGTTGGTCCAAGGCTTGAGGGCGTCCTGAACGACCTCGGGTTCTACCACTTCGAGCAGATCGCGGCCTGGGGACCCGAGGAAATCGCCTGGGTCGATGCGCGCATTCCGTTCAAGGGCCGTATCGTGCGCGACAACTGGGTCTTGCAAGCCCGGACCTTCGCGTCCGAGGACTAAGGGCCCTCCGTGGCGCGGGGCTGTTTCCGGCCTCCGCCACCGCCCCTGCGGCATAATGTCGTTTCGATGGAAGACAGCGGGCACCTTGTGCGTTAGTACTGTGCAAAACTGTAATTTTCCGAAGAACTTGGGGGTTTAGATCATGAATAATACCAGCGGGGCCGAGTGCCTGAAGTGGTCGTGGGGGATTGCCGTCGCGACTGGCGTAGTCCTGTGGCTCGTGTTGTGGGTGCTGAGTAGCTGGTCGTTTCTCGGAAGCCTCGTGGTCGGCATCCTGTTCGGCGCCATTGTTGGCGCGGTGCTGACGGCGCTGATGTGCCGGGAGCAATCCGCCTCGGCGCAGGCATCCGCTACGACGGGGCGCACAACCGCGACACCCGCAGCCGCAGCCGTCCCGCCCGCCGCCACGCCGTCGCCCGAGCGTCCGGTAAGTGCGGATGCTGACCCGGAGCCTGCGAGCGAGCCGAAGATGGACCGTCCGCCCCCGTCGGACTCCGTCGGCAACACGACCGAATTGGAGACGGAGACGCCGAACCCTGTGGTCGAGGAAGTCGCGGCCGCGGCCGATGCCGCCGAGGCCGAGGCGCTTCGGGCGTCAGAAAACGCAGCCGCCGCCGAATCGGAAGCCTCCATTGCATCGCAGATCGAGAGCGATCGCGCTTTTGATGCCACAACGGAGCAGACCGAGGAAGCCAAGGGCGAAGCCGCACGCGCGGCTGAGGCTGCCGCGCTGGCCCGCGCAGAGGCCGACGCCGCTGCCGCCGCCGAAGAAGAGGCCGTGGCGCAAGCCAATGCGGCCAGCGACGCGGCGCAGACAATCGCAGCCTCACCCCCGCCGGAGCATATGGAAGGCACGCGTCCGGCGGGCCTCGACGCTCCGCGCAACGGCACGGCCGATGACCTCAAGCGGATCAAGGGTGTCGGGCCGAAGATGGAGCAGTTGTGCAACTCTCTCGGCTTCTACCACTTCGACCAGATCGCGGCCTGGACGCCGGACGAGGTGCGTTGGGTCGATCAGAACCTGAAAGGCTTCAAGGGTCGGGTCAGCCGCGACGCTTGGGTCGATCAGGCGCAGCATCTCGCCTCGGGTGGGGAGACGGAGTTTTCTCGCAAGGTCGACGACGGCTCGGTCTACTGATCCATTGATCCGAGTGCTACCAATCGGGATGCGCGGCGCGATCGCGCATCCCTTCGACGAAATTGACAGACGCCACAGGCTCCTCCGCCATGCCAGACCGCCGCGACATCTCTGAAGCCGAGCACCGCCGGGTACGCCAGATCAAGCGCGCGGCGATTGTAATGGCGGCCACGATGGTGCTGTGGATCGCGGCGCAATACATCGGCGCGCAGATGGGCTGGCCCCCGCGTTTCGCGTTCCTGATCGACCTTGCGGCGTTTGCGGCACTGGTGTGGGCGCTCATCGTGACGTATTGGGTGTGGAAAGAGCGAAAACGCGACCCGGATCACCGCTAGGATCCGCCGCGCACCGACCAAGGACTTGAGCACATGTTGCAGGACAAAGACCGGATCTTCACCAACATCTACGGCATGCACGACCGGACGCTTGCGGGCGCCAAGGCGCGTGGCCATTGGGACGGCACCAAGGACCTGATCGCCTTGGGTCGTGACAAGATCGTGGAGATCATGAAGGCCTCGGGTCTGCGCGGACGGGGCGGCGCGGGCTTCCCCACCGGTCTCAAGTGGTCGTTCATGCCCAAGGAATCGGACGGGCGTCCTGCCTATCTTGTGGTGAACGCCGACGAATCGGAGCCGGGCACCTGCAAGGACCGGGAGATCATGCGCAATGATCCCCACACGCTGATCGAGGGCTGTCTCATCGCCTCTTTCGCGATGAACGCGAATGCCTGCTACATCTACATCCGTGGCGAGTACATCCGCGAGCGCGAGGCGCTGCAAGCGGCCATCGACGCGGCTTACGACGACGGGCTTCTCGGCAAGAACGCTGCCGACAGCGGGTGGGACTTCGACCTCTACCTTGCCCATGGCGCCGGTGCTTATATCTGTGGCGAGGAAACGGCGCTGCTGGAAAGCCTCGAAGGCCGCAAGGGCATGCCCCGGATGAAGCCGCCCTTCCCGGCGGGCGCGGGGCTTTATGGCTGCCCGACCACGGTCAACAACGTGGAATCGATTGCTGTCGTGCCGACTATCCTGCGTCGTGGCGCGGAATGGTTCGCCGGTTTCGGCCGTCCCAACAACGCCGGCACGAAGTTGTTTGCGATTTCGGGCCATGTGAACCAGCCCTGCGTGGTGGAAGAAGCCATGTCGATCACTTTCGAGGAGCTGATCGACAAGCACTGCGGAGGCATTCGCGGCGGGTGGGACAACCTCAAGGCGGTGATCCCCGGCGGCTCTTCAGTACCCTGCGTGCGTGGCGAGCACATGCGCGACGCGATCATGGACTTCGATTACCTGCGCAACGATCTGCAGTCGGGCCTCGGCACCGCGGCGGTCATCGTGATGGATAACTCCACCGACATGATCAAGGCGATCTGGCGCCTCGCGGCCTTCTACAAGCATGAGTCCTGCGGCCAGTGCACGCCCTGCCGCGAAGGCACCGGCTGGATGATGCGCGTCATGGAGCGGCTCGTGCGCGGCGAAGCCCTCGTGGAAGAGATCGACATGCTCTTCGACGTGACCAAACAGGTCGAAGGCCACACGATCTGCGCGCTCGGGGACGCGGCGGCCTGGCCAATTCAGGGCCTGATTCGCAACTTCCGCGACGAAATCGAGGACCGCATCCGCGTGAAGCGCGGCGGCACGGTAGAGATCGCGGCGGAGTAAGCGCCGCTATCGACCAAATCACGCACTGCGCGTCCGGGTGGCGGGCGCGGGCGGGTCCTGCGCCTGTGGCGCGGCGGACTCACCTGCGGCGGCAACGGCGCGCGCATCTTGCTGGAATCCCCTGTTTTTCATATTCTGCCCGCAAAATGACCGGGCGCGCATCGTGCGACGTACCGGCGGGGCAAGAGTAAAGGGTAGCACAATGGTGCGCGTGTACTGGTATTCCTTGGCAGTCATTTATTTGACCTTTGCGGTCTTCGGCGCGGCCCTCGGCTACGGCCAATGGGGCGTGGGGGGCGCAATTCTGGGCGCTGTGCTCGGCGGCATGATCGCGTCTGGCGTGGCGATCGTGTTGAACACTCCGGAACGGATGGAGGCGGCGATCTATATCGTGCTCGCCCTGTTGTTCCTGACGCTTCTGGTCTGGTTGATCATCACCTTCTGGGGCGTGCGCCTCTAGCCTGCACGACACGGGGGATCCATCATGAGAACGCTTCTGGCCGTACCGCTGGTGCTGGCCGCCTGTATGCCGTCGCAGGTACAGATCACCTCCATCGGGCCATTGCGGGTTCTGGACGATCCGGACGTCACGATCTTAAATCCCGGCGCGTCGCCACAGGCGGCGGCTTTCGATGCCGCGCCGGTGCAGGGCGGGCTCGTCGTGCGCACGGTCAACGGCCGCGCGGTGCCCTTCGAGGCGCGCGCCGCCGCGTTGCAGGCGCTGGAAGCCTATTGCCTCGAACAGGGGCTGCGGCAGGTGCCGCTCTTCTTCGGCTGGAGAGAGACCGGGGACGAGGGGATATGGTCGGCCGCGGGGTGCGAGGTTCCCGGCCACTCAGCCGCCCCCGCCCGTGGGGCGGATTAGCGCGCAAAACCCCGATAACGCCTTTGTGACATTGAATAACCCGGGCTTCGGCGCGCATCTATGCGTCGGGAAAACGGGCTTATCTTCCAAGGGATGACAATGAACATGATTACCCCCTTTCGTATAGTGGCAGCTGCAGGCTTCGTGCTCGCGGTGGGCCTCTTCTCGACGACGGGTCACGCCCAGACGGACAGCTGGCAGATCATGCGCGATGATCCGGAGATCCACGAGGGTCTGACGGTGATCGCCGTGGGCCGCCACATCCAGAACAAATGCGACGACATCAGCCCGCGCCTCTTGCGCGCCCTGGGGTTTGCCGAGGGGTTGGCGGACCGTGCAGAGGAGCTCGGCGTGGCGCGTCGTGACATCCGCGCCTTCATCGATGATCGCACGGAACAGCAGCGTTACCGCGAGGTGATGCACGCGTGGTTTGCGGAGCGTGGCGTCGATCACCGTGAGGAAGAAGCGGTCTGTCGCGTGGGGCGCGACGAAATTACCGCAGGGACGCAGATTGGCAGATTGCTCCGGTAGGGGTAGAAGCGGGTCAAACGACCGCTAGCGCCTGACGGCGCGTGCCAACAAAGGGACCGACCCATGACCGATCTGCGCACGATTATCATCGACGATAAAGAGGTTGAGGTTGATCCCGCCATGACCCTGATCCAGGCCTGCGAGCAGGCCGGGATCGAGATCCCCCGTTTCTGCTATCACGAGCGCCTGACCATCGCCGGCAACTGCCGCATGTGCCTCGTTGAGGTCGTGGGCGGCCCGCCCAAGCCCGCCGCCTCCTGCGCCATGCAGGTGCGCGATCTGCGCCCCGGCCCCGAGGGGGCGCCGCCGGTCGTGAAGACCAATTCGCCCATGGTAAAAAAGGCCCGCGAGGGGGTGATGGAGTTCCTGCTCATCAACCATCCGCTCGATTGCCCGATCTGCGATCAGGGCGGCGAATGCGATCTTCAGGATCAGGCGATGGCCTATGGCGTGGACTTCTCGCGTTTCCGCGAGCCCAAGCGCGCGGTGGACAACATGAACCTCGGCCCGCTGGTCGACACGGCGATGACGCGCTGCATCTCCTGCACCCGCTGCGTGCGGTTCATCAGTGAAGTCGCCGGCATGCCCGAGATGGGCCAGACCGGCCGTGGCGAGGATGCCGAGATCACCAGCTACCTCGGCGCGACGCTCGAATCGGAGTTGCAGGGCAATATCGTGGACCTCTGCCCCGTGGGCGCGCTGACCAACAAGCCCTACAGCTTTACCGCCCGTCCGTGGGAGCTGACCAAGACCGAATCCGTCGACGTGATGGACGCGCTCGGCTCCAACATCCGCGTCGACACCAAGGGCCGCGAAGTGATGCGGATCCTGCCGCGCAACCATGACGGCGTGAACGAGGAATGGCTGAGCGACAAGTCCCGCTATGTCTGGGACGGGTTGCGCCGCCAACGCCTCGACAAACCCTACATCCGTGAAAACGGCAAACTGGTGCCGGCAACCTGGGCCACGGCAATGAGCCTCGCGGCCGAGAAGATCAAGGGCGCCGCCAAACTCGCCGGTCTCGTCGGCGATCTGGCGTCCACCGAGGCCACCTTTGCCCTGAAATCACTGGTCGAAGGGCAGGGCGGTTCCGTGGAATGCCGCACCGATGGCGCCAAGCTGCCCGCGGGCAACCGCGCCGCCTATGTCGGCACGGCGAGCATCGAGGATATCGACGACGCCGAGGCGATCATGCTGGTGGGCACCAACCCGCGCGCCGAGGCCCCGGTTCTCAACGCCCGCATCCGCAAGGCGTGGACAAAAGGCGCCGTGGTCGGCCTGATCGGCGAAGCTGTCGATCTGACCTATGACTATGTGCACCTTGGCACCGACCGGAAGGCGCTCTCGGATCAATTGGGTGTCGCTCACCCGTCGGTTCAGGGCAAGTCGAGCCTCGTGATCGTGGGTCAGGGCGCGCTGATCGGGGACGACGGCGAAGCGGTTCTGGCGCATGTGCAGAAGTTCTGTGCCGAGACCGACTCCAAGCTGCTGGTCCTGCACACCGCCGCTGCCCGCGTGGGCGCGATGGATCTTGGCGCCGTGACCGAGGGTGGTCTGGAGGCCGCGCTTGACGGCGCGGACGTGGTCTACAACCTCGGCGCCGACGAGATCGTGGTGCCGGCGGGCGCTTTCGTGATCTATCAAGGCTCTCACGGGGACCGGGGCGCGCATCGCGCGGACGTGATCCTGCCCGGTTCGGCCTATACCGAGGAGCCCGGCACCTTCGTGAACACCGAAGGCCGCCCGCAACTGGCACAGCGCGCCAGCTTCCCTCCCGGCGATGCGCGCGAGAACTGGGCGATCCTGCGGGCGCTCTCGGCCGAGGTCGGCTCCGTGTTGCCGTTCGATTCCCTTGGCGCGCTGCGCAAGGCGATGGCCGAAGCCGCACTCCATCTGGCAATGATCGACGAAGTGGTCGAGAACAGCGGCGAGGCGCTGGCGATGGCCGAGATGGGGCAGGGCGACTTCGCTCTGGCGGTGTCGGAGCATTACCTGACCAACCCGATCGCCCGCGCATCGACCCTGATGGCCGAGCTTGCCGCCGCCGCGAAGGCGCGGCGCCAAGAACCGATCGCGGCGGAGTAAGGCCGTGGGGCTCGCCCCGCGCCACGCCGCGCGCTTGTCCATCCTCGCCGGAATCGGCGCGGTCTCCGTTGCAATGGCAGGCTGTCAGCCCGCCAGCGACGGCCCGACGCTGCAAGAGGCACCGCCCGCGACATACGACGGGGTGGAAACGCGTCTGCTGGACGAGGATCTGGTGAATTTCCGGGCACAGATGACCGGTGTCGCGACGCGCGCCGATCTGGATGCCTATGCCCGCTGCGCGGCAGCACAATACACGCTGATCCGGGGATATTCCTTTGCGCGACATGTGCGCACAACTATTACGGAAGAGGGTGGCGTTTGGGCCGCAGATGCGGTTTACACCATCTCGCCGGACCTGCCCCGGGGTTTGCAAACCCTCGAAGCGGAAGTAGTGACGGCCGATTGCGCAGAGCAAGGGATACCGACGGTTTAAGGGACGCCCCATGGTAGAGTTTTTCACCGAGACAACATTGGGCATGGGCCTGCTGATCCTGTTGCAGTGCTTGCTGCTTGTCGTGCCGCTTCTGGTCGCCTTGGCGTTCCTGATGTACGCCGACCGGAAGATCTGGGCCGCCGTGATGATGCGGAAAGGCCCCAACGTCGTGGGCGCCTTCGGCCTGCTGCAAAGCTTTGCGGATTTCATCAAGTATATCGTCAAGGAAATCGTGGTGCCCGCGGGCGCTGATCGCGCGGTCTATTTCCTCGCACCGATCGTCAGCCTTGTCATGGCGCTGATCGCCTGGGCCGTGATCCCGTTCAACGACGGTTGGGTTCTGTCGAGCCTCAACGTCGCGGTGCTTTATGTCTTCGCGGTTTCCTCGCTGGAGGTTTACGGCGTGATCATGGGCGGTTGGGCCTCGAACTCGAAGTACCCGTTCCTCGGGTCGCTTCGTTCGGCGGCACAAATGATCTCCTACGAGGTCTCCATCGGCCTGATCATCATCGGTGTGATCATCTCGACCGGCTCGATGAACCTCACTGCCATCGTCCATGCGCAGGACGGCGACTTCGGGTTGCTGAACTGGTACTTCCTGCCGCACTTCCCGATGCTGTTCCTGTTCTTCATCTCGGCACTGGCCGAGACCAACCGCCCGCCGTTCGACCTGCCCGAGGCCGAGGCCGAACTGGTGGCGGGTTACCAGGTGGAATATTCCTCGACCCCGTTCCTGCTGTTCATGATCGGCGAGCTTGTCGCGGTCGTGCTGATGTGCGCGCTGACCACGCTTTTGTTCTTCGGCGGCTGGCTGTCGCCGATCCCCGGCCTGCCCGATGGCGTGCTGTGGATGATCCTGAAGATGCTCGGCGTGTTCTTCATGTTCTCGATGGTGAAGGCCATCGTGCCGCGCTACCGCTATGACCAGTTGATGCGCCTGGGGTGGAAGGTGTTCCTGCCGTTCAGCCTGTTCTGGGTTGTGTTCGTGGCCTTCATGGCCCGTTACGAAGTGCTTGGCGGCTTCTGGGCCCGCTTCGCCGTTGGAGGTTAAGCCATGACGCAGATCGACTATACCCGCGCCGCTAAATACTTCCTGCTGGCGGATTTTTTCAAAGGCTTCAAACTGGGCTTCAAGTACTTCTTCTCGCCCAAGGTGACGATCAATTACCCGCACGAGAAGGGGCCTCTGTCGCCCCGTTTCCGCGGTGAGCACGCCCTGCGCCGCTATCCCAACGGGGAAGAGCGTTGCATCGCCTGCAAACTCTGCGAAGCGATCTGCCCGGCACAGGCGATCACGATCGACGCGGAGCCCCGTGAAGATGGGTCGCGCCGCACGACGCGCTATGACATCGACATGACCAAGTGCATCTACTGCGGTTTCTGCCAGGAAGCCTGCCCGGTCGATGCCATCGTGGAAGGCCCGAACTTCGAGTTCGCCACCGAGACCCGCGAAGAGCTTTACTACGACAAGGAAAAGCTGCTCGCGAATGGTGAGCGTTGGGAATCCGCGATTGCCCATAACCTCGAGCTGGATGCGCCCTACCGATGAGTGACGCCCCGCAAAACCCGTTTGAAGCGCTGTTCAGGCAGACGCAGGAAATGACGCAGACCTGGCTGAAGGCCGCTGCGCCGGCGATGTCTGCGACCCAGATCGAGAAGCTGTGGCCGCAGGTCCCGCCCGAGATGCTGGAAGCCTTCATGGGCAAGCAGTTCAACCCCGAGGGGTTGGAGGCCAAGACACGGCTGTTGCTGACGCTGCAGGGTCTCACGATCCAGGGCGCCGTGGCCGAGCCGCAGGTCCGCATGACGGTGCGGCAGGCGCTTTCGGTCGGCGCGACGCCGCAGGAAATCGCCGAGACCATCGGTCTCGCCAGCCTGTTCGGCGGCATGCCCGCGATGAACAAGGCGATGAATTTGGCTAAAGAGGCCATCGACGGAGAAGGGGGCGGAAGCGCCTCCGGAGGGGACGACTGAGATGACCATTGCAGATTTCACCTTCTACCTCTTTGCGCTTTCGGTGATCGCAGGTGGCCTGTTCACGGTGACCTCGAAAAACCCGGTGCATTCGGTGCTCTGGCTGATCCTCGCATTCCTGTCCTCGGCCGGCCTCTTCGTGCTTCTGGGCGCGGAATTCGTCGCGATGCTGATGGTGATCGTCTATGTCGGCGCCGTCGCGGTCCTGTTCCTCTTCGTGGTGATGATGCTCGACGTCGATTTCGCCGAGTTGAAGGCGGAGATGGCGAAATACGTGCCCCTTGGCGGCCTGATCGGGGTCGTTTTGCTGATGCAACTGACGCTGGCCTTCGGCTCCTGGACCTATTCCGATGGCGTCGAGGGACGCCTTGGCAGCCCCGTGCCCGCAATGGACGAAGCCCATAACACGCAGGCGCTTGGCCAGATCGTTTACGATGACTTCTTCCTCGCCTTCCAGCTTTCGGGCCTGATCCTTCTGGTCGCCATGGTCGGCGCCATCGTTCTGACGCTGCGCCACCGGGTGGACGTGAAACGGCAGGACATCGTGGCGCAGATGATGCGCGATCCGGCCAAGGCGATGGAGCTGAAAGACGTGAAGCCGGGCCAAGGCCTCTAGGCCGAGACGATGACACCGGGCGGCGCAATCGCCGGTCCGGGCGCCCAACGCGGCGCGACAGACAAAAGCACCGGGGCAACCCGGACAGACGATGGGGGCCTGAGGCCCCGGAGGGACAACGAATGACCATAGGTCTCGAACATTATCTGACGGTGGCAGCTGCGCTGTTCGTCATCGGTATTTTTGGCATCTTCCTGAACCGCAAGAACGTCATCATCATCCTGATGTCGCTGGAACTGATGCTGTTGTCGGTCAACATCAACATGGTCGCCTTCTCGTCCTTTCTCGGCGATCTGACGGGGCAGGTGTTCACGCTGTTCATCCTGACGATTGCCGCCGCCGAGGCCGCCATCGGCCTGGCCATCCTCGTCTGTTACTTCCGCAACCGTGGCACGGTCGACGTCGAAGACGTCTCGAACATGAAGGGTTAAGGACACATGGAAACGATCCTACTCTTCTCGCCCCTCGTTGGCGCTCTGATCTGCGGTTTCGCCTGGCGCCTGATCGGCGAACAGGCGGCCTGCGTTGTCGCGACCGCCTTCCTGTTCCTGTCCTGCTTGCTGTCGTGGATCGTGTTCCTCGGCTTCGACGGCGAGACCTACACCCGTTCGATCATGACCTGGATCGAGAGCGGCACGCTCTTCACCGATTGGGCGATCCGGGTGGACCGCCTGACCGCGATCATGCTGATCGTGATCACCTCGGTCTCGGCGCTCGTGCACCTCTATTCCTTCGGCTACATGGCCCATGACGAGAACTTCAAGGAGGGCGAAAGCTACCGCCCCCGGTTCTTCGCCTACCTGTCGTTCTTCACCTTCACCATGTTGATGCTGGTGACAGCCGACAACCTGCTGCAGCTGTTCTTCGGTTGGGAAGGCGTGGGCGTCGCCTCGTATCTTCTGATCGGTTTCTACTACCGCAAGCCCTCGGCCGGTGCCGCGGCGATGAAAGCCTTCATCGTCAACCGCGTGGGCGACTTCGGCTTCCTGCTCGGCATCTTCGCCCTGTTCTGGATGACCGACTCGATCCAGTTCGACGTGATCCTGCCCATGGGCGCGGAGCTGGCGGAGATGACCATCACCTTCCTCGGGATGGAGCTGAACGCGGCCGAGACCATCGCCTTCCTGCTGTTCATCGGCGCGATGGGTAAATCCGCGCAGCTCTTCCTGCACACATGGCTGCCGGACGCGATGGAAGGCCCGACCCCGGTGTCGGCCCTGATCCACGCCGCAACCATGGTGACGGCGGGCGTCTTCCTCGTCTGCCGCATGTCTCCGATCATCGAATACGCGCCGCTGGCGGGCAATTTCATCATCATCGTAGGCGCGCTCTCGGCCTTCGTGGCCGCCACGATCGGCCTCGTGCAGAACGACATCAAGCGCGTCATCGCCTATTCGACGATGTCGCAGCTCGGCTACATGTTCGTGGCCGCGGGCGTCGGCGTCTACTCGGTCGCCATGTTCCACCTGCTGACCCACGCCTTCTTCAAGGCGATGCTGTTCCTCGGCGCGGGCTCGGTCATCCACGCGATGCACCACGAGCAGGACATGCGGAACTACGGCGGGTTGCGCCACAAGATCCCCTATACCTTCTGGGCGATGATGATCGGCACGCTGGCCATCACCGGCGTCGGTATCCCGCTGCTCTACTTCGGTTTCCCCGTGGGCTTCGCAGGCTTCGTCTCCAAGGACGCGGTGATCGAGAGCGCCTTCGCCTTCGGCGGAGATCTGGGCACCTTCGCCTTCTGGGCATTGGTCGTGGGCGCGCTGTTCACCAGCTTCTACTCCTGGCGCCTGATGTTCCTCACCTTCTTCGGCGAGGCGCGAGGCAACAAGCACACCCATGACCATGCCCATGAGAGCCCGATGACGATGCTGATCCCACTCGGCGTGTTGGCCATCGGTGCGGTCTTCGCCGGTATGGTCTGGTACGGCAGCTTCTTCGGCAAAACCAACTACGTGGCGCAGTTCTTCGGCGTCCCCTACGCGGAAGAGTCTCACGGTGACGACCATGCCGAGGAGACTCACGGCGAGGACGCACTGGCGACCGAGGCGCTGGTCGAGGACGATCACGACACAGAGGTCGTGGCCGATGAGGCCCATGGCGACGAGGATCTGGCCGACGCAGCCTACGCGGGCGACAGCTACGCCGAGGCGCACTACGTCTTCACCGGCGCACCGGGAGAGGGCGCCATCCACCATGGCCCCGACAACCACGTGCTCAACGATGCCCATTCGGTGCCCACATGGGTCAAGCTCGCGCCGTTCTTCGCGATGCTCGGCGGCTTCCTGACGGCATTCCTGTTCTACATCGTGAACCCGTCGCTGCCCGGTCGCCTCGCGCAGCAGCAGCGGCCGCTCTACAATTTCCTGCTGAACAAGTGGTACTTTGACGAAGCCTACGACTTCATCTTCGTGCGCCCGGCGCAGGCCATTGGCCGGTTCCTCTGGCACCGCGGTGATCGCGACACGATCGACGGCGGCATCAACGGGCTGGCCATGGGGATCATCCCCTTCTTCACGCGGCTCGCGGGCCGGGCCCAGTCGGGCTACATCTTCCACTACGCGTTCGCGATGGTCGTGGGGCTCGTTGTCCTGATCACCTTCGTCACGTTGAGCGCAGGGTAAGGCATCATGGATAACTTGATCTCCATCGTCACATTCCTGCCGCTGGTGGCAGCGATCATCATGGCCGTGTTCCTGCGCGGCGAGGATGAAGCGGCGCAGTTGAACGCCAAGCGGTTGGCCTTTGCCGCCACCGCCGCGACCTTCCTCGTGTCGATTTTCCTGCTGACCGGCTTCGACACGTCCAACACCGGCTTCCAGCAGGTGGAAGAGACCGAGTGGATGTTCGGTCTGACCTACAAGGTCGGTGTCGACGGCATCTCGATCCTCTTCGTGATGCTGACCACCTTCCTGATGCCGATCACCATCGCCGCCTGTTGGGGTGTGACCCACCGGGTCAAGGAATACATGATCGCGCTGCTGATCCTCGAGACGCTGATGATCGGTGTCTTCGTGGCGCTCGACATGGTGCTATTCTACCTCTTCTTCGAGGCTGGCCTGATCCCGATGTTCCTGATCATCGGTATCTGGGGCGGAGCGAACCGGATTTATGCGAGCTTCAAGTTCTTCCTCTACACCTTCCTCGGCTCGGTGCTGATGCTGGTGGCCATGATCGCCATGTATGTCGACGCCGGCACCACCGACATTCCGACGCTGCTGAGCCACAACTTCGGCACCAACAGCTTCGAGGTTCTGGGCTTCACCGTTGTCGGCGGATTGCAGACGATGCTGTTCCTCGCCTTCTTCGCCTCCTTCGCGGTGAAGATGCCAATGTGGCCGGTCCATACCTGGCTGCCCGACGCGCACGTTCAGGCGCCCACGGCGGGTTCCGTTGTGCTGGCCGCGATCCTTCTGAAGATGGGCGGCTACGGTTTCCTGCGCTTCTCGCTGCCGATGTTCCCGGTGGCCTCCGACCTGATGGCGCCGCTGGTGCTCTGGCTGTCCGTGATCGCGATCATCTACACCTCGCTGGTGGCGATGGTGCAGGAGGACATGAAGAAGCTGATCGCCTATTCCTCGGTCGCGCACATGGGCTTCGTGACCATGGGCATTTTTGCCGCGAACCAGAACGGCGTGGACGGTGCGATCTTCCAGATGATCTCCCACGGCTTCATCTCGGGCGCGCTCTTCCTGTGCGTGGGCGTGATCTACGACCGGATGCACACCCGCGAGATTGATGCCTATGGCGGCCTTGTCGTGCGGATGCCGGCCTATGCGGCGGTCTTCATGCTGTTCACCATGGCCAACGTCGGCCTGCCCGGCACATCGGGCTTCGTGGGTGAATTCCTGACCCTGATCGGCGTCTTCCAGGTCAACACCTGGGTCGGCCTGTTGGCCTGTACCGGGGTGATCCTCTCGGCGTCCTACGCGCTCTGGCTCTACCGCCGGGTCGTCTTCGGAGACCTGATCAAGGAAAGCCTGAAATCCATCACCGACATGACCGGCCGCGAGCGCGCCATCTTCGCGCCGCTGATCATCATGACGATCCTTTTGGGCGTCTATCCGAGCCTTGTGACCGACGTGATCGGGCCCTCGGTTTCTGCCCTTGTCGAAAATTACGATGTGGCCGTGGCGGCTTATGAGCCCCACACCGCCATCGCTGCCAGCCACTGAGGACTGCCGCCATGATCTCTGCTGATCTTGCCATTCTGACGCCCGAGATTGTCCTGTCGCTCTTCGCGATGGCGGGGCTTCTGATCGCGGTCTACACGTCCAAGGACGCGATGGCCGCGGGGATGTGTTGGGCCACGGCGGCCATGTTCGTCGTCATGGCCTTCTACATCGGCGTGACCGGAGAGGGTGCCCGTATTGCCTTCGACGGGATGTTTGTCGAGGACGCCTTCTCGCGCTTCGCCAAGGTCGCGATCCTCTTGTCGGCGGCTGCAATCCTCGTGATCAGCCAGGATTTCATGGCCAAGGCCGATCTTCTGCGGTTCGAGTTCCCGGTGCTGATCATTCTGGCCGTCGTGGGCATGATGATCATGGTCTCCGCCGGCGACCTGATCGCGCTCTACATGGGGTTGGAGTTGCAATCGCTGTCGCTCTACGTCGTGGCCGCCATGCGCCGCGACAGCGTGCGTTCGACCGAAGCCGGCTTGAAGTACTTCGTCCTCGGCGCCTTGTCGTCGGGCCTCTTGCTCTATGGCGCGTCGCTGACCTACGGCTTTGCCGGGACCACGCAGTTCATCGGTATCATCGACGCCGCGCAGGGGGGTGACATGCCGCTCGGCATGCTCTTCGGCCTTGTTTTCATCACGGCCGGTCTGGCCTTCAAGGTCTCTGCCGCGCCGTTCCACATGTGGACCCCTGACGTCTACGAGGGCTCTCCCACGCCGATCACCGCGCTCTTCGCGACCGCGCCGAAGATTGCCGCGATGGCGCTCTTTGCCCGCGTTGTCCACGATGCCTTCGGCGGCGTCGTCGGAGACTGGCAGCAGATCGTGGCCTTCCTCGCGGTTGTCTCCATGTTCCTCGGCGCGATTGCCGCGATCGGCCAGACCGACATCAAGCGCCTGATGGCCTATTCCTCGATCTCGCACATGGGGTTTGCCCTGATGGGCCTCGCGGCCGGCACCGCCGTCGGAGTGGAGGCGATGCTGATCTACTTGGCGATCTACGTGGTGATGAATATCGGCACCTTCGCCTTCATCCTGTCGATGGAGCGGGACGGCCGTCATGTCACCGAAATCTCCTCACTGTCCGGCCTCGCCAACAAGGAGCCGACCAAGGCGCTGGCGCTTCTGGTCATGATGTTCTCGCTGGCCGGTGTGCCGCCGCTTCTGGGCTTTTTCGCCAAATACGCGGTGCTTCTGGCGGCAATTGAGGCGGGCCTGATCTGGGTCGCCGTGGGCGGCGTGATCGCCTCGGTCATCGGTGCGTATTACTATATCCGCATCGTTTACCTGATGTATTTCGGCGAAGAGCGGGAAGGCTTGGACGGCAAGATGGCTCTGGTGCCCTACATCGGCCTGATCGCCATGGCGGCGATCATCGGCCTGGGCTGGATCCCCGGCATCAACCTGTTCGGGATCGAGGCGTCGGCCGAAACCGCTGCCGCGATGCTCCTGCGCTAGATGACGACCGGACGGCCCGCTGGCGCATGGCCTTTGGGTGTCTCTCGTCGGGTTCTGGAGACCACTGACAGCACGATGCTGGAGGCCGCACGCGCGGCCCCGACGCTGAACGGGCCCGAGTGGGTGCTGGCCTTGCACCAGACCGCCGGAAAGGGCCGCCGGGGACGGGCGTGGTCCATGCCCGAGGGCAATTTCGCCGCGTCGCTGACAATGCGTCCGCCGGGGCCGGTCTCGCAGATTGCGCTGCGATCCTTTGTTGCCGCCAACGCGCTGCGCGCTGCGCTGATCGAGGTGGGCTGTGCGTCCGAGGCCCTGACCCTGAAATGGCCGAACGACGTGCTCTTCAACGGTGGCAAGCTGGCGGGGATCCTGCTCGAGAGCCTGGGCGATGGGCGCGGTGGCGTTTCGCACCTCATCATCGGGGTCGGGGTAAACCTCGCCGAGGCCCCGGATCCGGCGGCGCTGGAGCCCGGTGCGGTACGCCCGGTGGCCCTGCCGCACAAGGTAACGCCCGAGGCCCTTCTGGACGCCCTCGCGCCCGCCTATGCCTCGCGAGAACTTAGCCTCTCGGCCTACGGTTTCGGGCCGACGCGCACCGAATGGCTCGCCCATGCCGCGCGCTTGGGAGAAGTCATTACCGCGCGACTGCCGCGCGAGGAAATCACCGGCACGTTCAAGGACGTGGACGAGAGCGGTAACCTGATCCTTGAGACCGCCAAGGGCTCGCGTGCTATCGCGGCGGCGGACATATTTTTCTGAACGGAGGCTTCCATGCTCCTGTGTATCGATTGCGGCAACACGAATACTGTCTTCAGCGTCTGGGACGGAACGCAGTTCATCGCCACCTTCCGGGCGGCGACCGAGCATACGCGGACGGCGGATCAATATTTCGTCTGGTTCTCGACCCTGATGGCCCACGAGAAGCTCGCGGTTGATGTGTCGGAATGCATCATCTCCTCCACCGTGCCGCGCGTGGTGTTCAACCTGCGCGTCCTCTGCGACCGCTATTTCGGGACCCGCCCGCTGGTTGTCGGCAAGCCCGAGTGCCTTCTGCCCGCCCAGGCGCGGGTGGATGACGGCACCATCGTCGGGCCAGACCGCCTTGTGAACACGGCCGGTGCCTACAACCGCCACGGCGGCGACCTGATCGTGGTGGATTTCGGCACGGCGACGACCTTCGACGTGGTGGCCTCGGACGGGGCCTACATCGGCGGCGTGATTGCGCCGGGGGTGAACCTGTCGCTCGAAGCACTGCACCAAGCGGCAGCGGCCCTGCCGCACATTGACGTGACGAAACCTCAGGCTGTCATCGGCACCAACACGGTGGCCTGCATGCAATCGGGTGTTTTCTGGGGCTACATCGGCCTTGTGCGCGGGATCTGCGACCGGATCCGCAGCGAGTACCGCGAGACCCATGACCGCGACATGCGTGTTATCGGAACCGGCGGCCTCGCCCCGTTGTTCTCCAGCGGAGATGTGCTATTTGACCAAATCGAAGATGATCTGACGATGCACGGCCTGACCGTGATCCATAAATACAACAAGGATAAAAACCCCACATGACTGATCGCAACCGCCTCATCTACCTTCCCGTCGGCGGCGCCGGGGAAATCGGGATGAACTGTTATGTCTACGGCTATGGGCCGGAAGGGCAGGAGCGGCTGATCGTCGTGGACACGGGCGTCGCCTTCCCCGACATGGACGGCCAACCGGGCGTGGATCTGATCCTGCCCGACGTGGAATGGCTGGAAGAGCGCAAGGATCGGATCGAGGCGATTTTCATCACCCATGCCCACGAGGATCACGTCGGCGCGCTCGGCCACCTCTGGAACCGTCTGGAGGCCCCTGTCTACTGCCGCAAGTTCACGGCCATCCACGCGATGCGCAAGATGGACGAGGCGGGACATGACCCGGCGCAGGTGCGCGTGGTCGAGGCTTACCCCGAGGTCGTGGAGACGGGCCCGTTCAAGGTCTCCTTCGCGCCCGTCGCGCACTCCATCCCCGAGGCCTCCGGTCTCGTGATCGATACCGACGCGGGCCGGGTCATCCATTCGGGCGACTTCAAGATCGACCGCGCGCCGGTGGTTGGAGAGGCCTTCGACGACGAGCTCTGGCGCCAGATCGCCTCGGAAGGGGTGCTGGCCTATGTCTGCGATTCCACCAACGTCTTTTCGCGCCATCCGGGGCGCTCCGAGTCGGAGTTGCCGCCGCAGATCACTGAACTGGTGGCCAACGCGCGCGGCATGGTGGTCGCTACGACCTTCGCGTCCAACATCGCTCGCCTGCAGACCTTGGCGGATGCCGGCATCGCCGCCGGCCGCTCCATCTGCCTGATGGGCCGCGCCATGCAGCGTATGGTGAAAGCGGGCCGCGAGGCGGGCGTGCTGACGGACTTCCCGCAGACCGTGTCGCCGGAAGACGCGCTCGACATTCCGCGCGAAAGCCTGATGCTGATCGTAACCGGCAGCCAGGGGGAGCGTCGCGCGGCCTCTGCCTCGCTCTCGCGCGGCAAATACCTCGGCCACGAGCTGAAAGAGGGCGATACGTTCCTGTTCTCCTCCAAGACGATCCCGGGCAACGAGGTCTCGGTCGGGCACATCCAGAACGCGTTGGCAGAAATCGGCGTCGAGATTGTCGATGACAACTCCGGCTTCTACCACGTTTCGGGCCACGCCAACCGTCCTGACATCGAACTGATGCACGAAATCCTGAAGCCGCAGATCGTGGTGCCCTGTCACGGTGAATTCCGCCACCTGCGTGAGCACGCGCGGCTGGCGACTGCCAAGGGGCTGACGGGTATCGTCGCCGCGAATGGCGCGATGGTGGAGCTGTCCGGCAACGCGCCGGGCGTCACCGAGCATATCGAGGCGGGCCGGATCTACCTCGACGGCGATGCTTTCGTCGGCCAATACGACGGCGTGATCCGCGAACGTATGAAAATGGCGCTCAACGGCATGGTGGTCGTGTCCCTGATCGTGGACGAGACCGACGAAGTGCTTGAAGACGCTTGGGTTTCCCTGAAGGGCCTGCCCGAGAAGGGCTCCTCCGACGTCGACCTGCAGGAACTGGTCGAGGACGAGATCGGCCGCCTTCTGCCGCGTCTGGATGCCAAGATCATCGACGATGACGACAAGCTGGAAGAAGCGGTGAAGCGCGTCGCGCGCAAGGTCTGCATGCAGGAGATTGGCAAGAAACCTGAAGTGACGCTTCTGGTGAGCCGCCTGATGGCTGAGTAACTCAACCGGGCGCGACTGCCCTGTGAGAAACAAAAAAGCCGCGCGAAGCTGAATGCATCGCGCGGCTTTTTCTTGTCTGTTGTGTCGCCTTATTCCGAGGCGGGCGTATCTTCGGCGGCAGGTGTCTCGGGAGTTTCCTCCTCAACCTTCTTCTTCCGCGTGCGACGGCGCTTCGGCTTTTCTTCCGTCTCGGCTTCAGCCTCGGGCGCGGCTGCCTCAGCGTTTGGCGCTGCCTCGGCGTCGGCCTTCGGCTTGCGCGCCCGGCGACGCTTGGGCTTCTCCTCGGGCGCGGCTTCAGCCTTGTCCTCTGGTGCCGCCTCGGCGTCGGTCTGCGGTGCCTCTGCCTCGGCGACAGTTTCGTCCGCAGGCGTCTCGGCCTCTACCTTCGGCTTGCGGCTGCGGCGGCGTTTGGGCTTCTCGGCCGGTGCTTCGGTCTGTGCATCCGGCTGGGGTGCGTCTTCGGCAGGCGCATCCGTGGGCGTCTCGTCTTCGTCGAGGTTCATCTCGCGCGCGGGGCCGCCCCGGCGTTCGTCGAAGCTCAAGCCGATGAAGTCAGGGGTGAATTCACCCATGCCGACAACGCGAGACCCTCGGTCACCGCGATCACGCCCGCGTCCTTTGCCGCCACGCTCGCTCCGTTCCCGGCGCGGTTGCTGTTGCGGCTGGCGCTCCTGCGGTTCGGGCTTGGCTTCAGGTGCGGCCTCGGCCTTGGGCTGCTCGGCCTTCGGTGTCTCCGCTGCCTGCTCTGCCTTGGGCTCCTCCGAGCGACGACCGCCCCGGCGGGACCGTTTGGGCTTCTCTTCGTCCGAAGACTTGGCTGCCGGGGCCGATTTCACATCGATCGGCGCCTCGGCGCGGGGGATCGGCTGCTTGATCAGCGATTCGATCGCGGCGAGGTATTTCTCGTCCGAGGGCACGCAGAGCGTGATCGCAACGCCGGTCTTGCCGGCGCGGCCGGTGCGGCCGATGCGGTGCACGTAATCCTCGGCATGGCTCGGCACGTCGTAGTTGAAGACATGGCTCACGTTCGGAATGTCGAGGCCGCGGGCGGCGACATCGGAGGCCACGAGAAAGGTGATTGAGCCGTCGCGGAAGCCCGCCAACGTCCGCATCCGGTGCGACTGGTCGAGATCGCCGTGGATCGGCTCGGCGTTCAGCCCGTGCTTTTTCAGGGACTTGGCGACGATGTCGACGTCGACCTTGCGGTTGCAGAAGATGATCGCGTTGCGGAAGGCGTCGCCCTCGGCCGTGATCGCGGCGCGCAGCATGTCGCGCTTCATCTTCGCCTGAGCGTCACGGCGCGGCGCCTTGAACTCGATCAGGCGCTGCTCGATCGTGTCAGAGGTCGTGGACTGCCGTTCCACCTCGATCTTCTCGGGGTTCGAGAGGAAGGTATTGGTGATGCGCTCGATCTCGGGCGCCATGGTGGCCGAGAAGAAGAGCGTCTGGCGCGTGAAGGGTACGAGGCCGAAAATGCGTTCGATATCAGGGATGAAGCCCATGTCGAGCATCCGGTCGGCTTCATCCACGACCATGACTTTCACATCGTTCAGGATCAGCTTGCCGCGCTCGAAATGGTCGAGCAGGCGGCCGGGCGTGGCGATCAGCACATCGACACCCTTGTCGATGGCGGCTTCCTGCTCCTTGAACGACACGCCGCCAATCAGCAGCGCCTTCGTGAGCTTCACGTTCTTGGCGTAGATGTCGAAGTTCTCGGCCACCTGCGCGGCGAGTTCGCGGGTCGGGCAGAGCACCAGCGACCGGGGCATGCGCGCACGGGCGCGGCCGCGGGCCAGCATGGTGATCATCGGCAGCGTGAAGGACGCCGTCTTGCCGGTGCCGGTCTGGGCGATGCCCAGAACGTCGCGGCCTTGAAGGGCGGGCGGAATTGCCCCGGCCTGAATGGGAGTAGGGGTTTCGTAACCCGCCTCCGTGATGGCTTTTTGTACTTTGGGATTTAGATCAAGATCAGCAAAAGTCGTCATGGGCGTCCAATCTGGCCGAGGCGTTATGCCAATCGGCGGGGTGATGGAGCGCAAGTTTGCCAGCGCGCTCCGCGAGACTCGTCCGCGCGGATCACGGACACGCATCGCACTTATTGCATTCGTAGGGAGTCGTCAAACAAAGCCCGTCAGGGCCACGATTTTCGGCGTCGGAGTGTTACGCAGTGGTCAGGCGAAACAGATGCGCGGGCACGCTTATGTCGATATTCTCGGTCCCGGATAGCAGCCGAACCGCCAACCCGTGGCGTTGCGCGTGGGCAAAGAGCGGCGCCGGGAGGAAGATCAGGCCCGCGTGACGGTTCAAGCAATGGCCGTGGCTGCACCCATCCAAGGCACCGCCGCGTCTGAAGGGCAGCTCTACGCCATGGCTCCATGCCTCTTGGAACCGCAGATTGTGCACGCCATCACGGCGTTGCGACAATACGATGGCGCGCGTGGTCTCTCCATCGCGCTCAGCCACGATCACGTGGGCGTAAAGCACGTGGTGGGTGTGATCAGAGACGACGACCTGTCGCGAGTAATGCCCCGCCAAGCCGGTTTCCGGTGAAGACAAGTGGCCCGATTGCGGGACGCAAGCGGCGAGACTGAGAAGGCAAAGCGTGAAACGCCACATGGCGAGACGGTAGCCTACATTGGTTAAGGAGGTCTTAAAGCCTCACAGAGGGATGCAGCTGCGGCGTATAGCCTGACGTCAGAACCTGCAGCGAACTCGGCGGGGTCAAGGCCAGCGCCTCGCCGGAGGGACGGGGGACCGCCGCGCGGTAGCCGTCCGGGCTGAACGGGTGCAGGTGGTCGCCCCGCACCAGATGAGCCGCGCCGTCGTGGATGATAAATGCCCCGTCAGGCAGCGTATCCAGGCGTAGCTCGTGCAAGCGTTTGTCGCGCCCCGCAAGGCGCTCGGCATGTAGCGTCGTGTCCATCTCCACCGCTTTAGGGGCGTCTGTGAATCGTTCGCGGTAGGCGTTGTAGTCGGCGCGTCTGCAATATGCGCAAGGACGGTGGCCGGCAGCCAGCGCGACGGCTTCATCGAGGAAAAACAGCTCTGTCCAGGTGCCGGGTTGCGCGATGGCGCGACGGCGGCCGCGGAAATCGAGCACGCAGGTGATCCAGGCTTTTGCCGCCCATTGGCGGTTCGTCATATGGCCCGCGCGGTCCACGAGGATGCCGCGATTTCCGGTGAAGGTACCTCGGGCAGGGTGGGCGACGATGCGCCCGTCAGGGAGAACACGATTGCGATGGGTCACGAGAGGCTCCTGATCGCCGCGCCGGTCTGTCTAATTGATGTACGCCAGCAAGCGCCCCCGGTCGAGCCGCTGGTTTCCCATGTAGCGCCAATCCCGCAGAGGTGGCTCTCCGACGACACCCGAGAGGGTCAGATCGGATTGCCGAGCCAACCAGCGCGCCAGATCCGCGCCGCTTTCGAACGTCATCAGGTGAGGCGGGATGAGATTGCCCTCGTCGGGTGGTCATAGTGAAAGGACCGTTTGCCGTCGATTTCGCGGCATTCCAGACCGATGCCACAATAGCCAGCATGGTAATTCGCGAGTTGTGCACTGCGTCCGCCGTGGCGGGCAGGGGCCAGATTGGCCTCAAGCGCCTCCACGACGGCGCGGGCGAGGTCGATGCCGTAGGGGGCGGCCTCCTCGGTGCCTTCAAGGGCGCGCAGATGATGGGTGAGCAGGGGTTTCAGATCGCGCGCGCTGGCCCGGCCCAAGGCGCGGTTGGTGCCGTGTTCCAGCAGGGATAGCGACATTCTCCAAGCGGTTCGCAGCGGCGCCTTTCGGAGCGCGTCCCTGCGGTGGTTATCGGCATTCGAGATGTCCTTACCATCTTCCGAGACCAGCCATTGCGCGCGGCGCAGGTCGCACGCCACGGCAATCACGTCTTGCAGGCTCACCTCGCCCTCGGGCGCGGTCACACCATCAGCTCTTTCGTCGCCGAGAGCGTCACATCGGGGTAGTCGCGGGCCACCCTGTCGATGTCCCACTGCAGGCGGGTCAGGTAGACCGGGTCGCCGTCGTTGTCCGTGGCGATGTGCTGCTTGTTGGCGGCGGCGAAGGCCTCGACCGCGTCCTTGTCGCCGTGCACCCACCGGGCGGAAGTGAATTGCGACGCCTCGAAGCGGACTGGCAGGCCGTATTCCAGCTCGATCCGGCTCGCCAGAACCTCGAATTGCAGCGCGCCCACGACGCCGACGATGAAGCCCGAGCCATAGGTCGGCTTGAAGACCTTTGCGGCGCCTTCCTCGGCGAATTGCATCAGCGCCTTGTCGAGGTGCTTGGCCTTCAGCGGATCGCCCGCGCGGCAGCTTTGCAGCAGTTCCGGCGCGAAGGAGGGGATGCCGGTGAAGCGCAGCGCCTCGCCCTCGGTCAGGGCGTCGCCAATGCGCAGCTGTCCGTGGTTGGGGATGCCGATGATGTCACCGGCCCAAGCCTCTTCCGCCAACTCGCGGTCCGAGGCGAGGAACATTACCGGGTTGGAGATCGCCATCGGCTTTTTCGAGCGCACGTGGGTCAGCTTCATGCCACGGTTGAAATGCCCCGAGACCAGCCGCACGAAGGCCACACGGTCGCGGTGCTTGGGGTCCATGTTGGCCTGGACCTTGAAAACGAAACCCGTGACCTTCTTCTCGTCCGGCGAGACCTGCCGGGGGTCGGCGTTCTGCACCTGCGGTTCGGGGCCATATTCGGCGATGCCGTCCATCAGCTCCTTCACGCCGAAGGAGTTCATCGCCGAGCCGAACCAGATCGGCGTCAGGCTGCCTTCGCGGAAGGCGCCGAGGTCCATCGCGGGCAGCAGCTCGCGCGCCATCTCGACCTCTTCGCGCAGCTTCTCCAGCAACTCAGTCGGCACGTGATCGGCCAGCGCGGGGTCGTCCAACCCCTGCAGCTTCACCGATTCCGCCACCTTGTTGCGGTCGGCGCGGTCCATCAGCTCCAGCCGGTCATGCAGAAGATCGTAGCAGCCAAGGAACTCGCGCCCGACGCCGATGGGCCAGGAAGCTGGCGTCACGTCGATGGCGAGGTTTTCCTGGATCTCGTCGATGATCTCGAAGGTGTCGCGGCTCTCGCGGTCCATCTTGTTACAGAAGGTGAGAATCGGCAGGTCGCGCATGCGGCAGACCTCGAAGAGCTTCTGGGTCTGGCTCTCCACGCCCTTCGCGCCGTCGATCACCATGATCGCTGCATCCACCGCCGTCAGGGTGCGGTAGGTATCCTCGGAGAAGTCGCTGTGGCCCGGCGTGTCCACGAGGTTGAAGCGGAAGTTCACCTCAGGGGTCTGAAAGTCGAACGACATGGCGGAGGCGGAGACGGAGATGCCGCGGTCCTTCTCCATCTGCATGAAGTCCGAGCGGGTGCGCCGCGCCTCGCCCTTGGCGCGGACCTGGCCCGCCATCTGGATGGCGCCACCGTAGAGAAGGAACTTCTCGGTCAGCGTCGTTTTACCCGCATCGGGGTGCGAGATGATCGCGAACGTGCGGCGACGGGCGATTTCCGGGGGCAGGGTGGGGCGATTGTCCAACATGTCCCCGCATATATTGAGCGCGGGCCGCCGGGACAATCGGTGATTGTTGGTGCTTGGGGTTGAGGTCGCGATGGCGCCCCGTCGGGACGCCCGGGGGCGCTGCCCCCTGACCCCCGGAGATGTAGGGCCAAGATGAAGGAGGAGCGGAGATGGGCGGCCGTGTGGGTGTAATTTGCTTGGTGATTGCTTTGGGGAGGCGCAAAAAGGGGGGAGGGCCGTGCATAGTGGGGCTTTGTTGAAGGGGAGGGGTTTTGGATGGACATGAAAGATATTGCGCGGGCGCTGGCGGAGGGATGCCGCGCCGGGGGCGCCAAGGTGCGCGAGAACCTAGATGCGCTCTACGCTGACGACGCGGTGTCAGTGGAGGCCGCCGATATGGGCGGGCAAGGGCGCGAGACCCGTGGTAAGGCCGCGATCCATGGTAAGCACGATTGGTGGGATAGCGCGATGGAGGAATACGGCTCCAGCGTCACCGGGCCGTTCTATCATGGCGACGATCAGTTCAGCCTTTATTTCGAGGTCGATGCGACCGACAAGGAGAGCGGGCGGCGCATGCAGATGAAGGAGATCGGCGTCTATCACGTCGCTGAGGGCAAGATCGTGCGTGAGGAGTTCCACTACCTCATGGACGACGCGTAGGCGCGGTATCAGTCCTCGCGCCGGCCTTTCGAGGCGCGGGACAGGCGTTCCACGACGTCGTCGCCGGGGTCGTCGCCGAGCTCCATCGCCGCGGCGCTGGCAGCGGCCTTGGCAGAGCTGGTGAGACCCAGATCCTCAGGCAGAAGGGCGCGGGTCTGGCCGGTGACGAGCAGCGATTCCACGGCGATGCCTTCAGCATAGATGATCTCGTGGCTGTCGAAGACGATCTGATAGCTGTCCACGTGGCCGCCTTCCTCGCGCACCACGGTATCGCCGTTGACCAGCAACTCGGCCTTCACCATCACCTCGGCGCGGCCGGTATTGAGCTCGTCCCGGCGCTGCCAGATGAACAGGCGGTGCTGCGGCGAGAGGCGCAGGTCGCGCGAGGTGTTGAGCGTGCCCTCCGTGATCCGCACCGGTGCGGCGGCGCCCACGGCGCGGCGGGTCTGGAAGCCGATCCAGCGCACCGGCTGCGGCCCGTTTTCACGGGTCAGGAGCACATCTCCGACGCTGAGATGTTCCACCGGGATCTGCTTGCCATTGGCCAGTGTCAGATGAGTGCCGGCGAGGAAGCTGACGCTGGCAATATCCGCGAACCTCTCGGGGGCGCTGGCGATCTCGGTGCCGACCAGCTCATATTCGTTGTCGGGCTTCAGGGTCGACAGCGGCAGGATATGCAGGGCCTGTTCGGTCTCTGACTGATGGGTGAGGATCAGCACCTCGACCACTTCCCCCGAGGGACCCATCAACATGTGGCAGGCGGAGATCGCCAGCGCATCGCCCGGCGTGCCGACATCGGAGGTCTCCGCAACGCAGGGCTGCCCGCCCTCGCCGCTGTCCGAGATGGCGAGGCGCGCCGCCTCGGCGCCGGTTGCCAGCTTGTAGATATCGCCGGGCAGGGCGTCATCCTCCAGCCCGATGCCGTCGCCCATGTTCGCCCCGGACGATACGCGGAGCGCTTGGGACGGGTAGGTGTCGAACCGGAACAGGGGTGGGTGAGCTGACAAGAGAAACGTCCTTCGAAGCGTGTCCCTCGCTTAGACAAGCGCAAGACGGGTCGGTCAAGGCTGGCAGAGGCGCGAGGGCGCTGCTAGGCAAGGCGCAATCGTTTTATCGGAGGGATCGTTCATGGACTTGGGAATCAAAGGCCGCCGCGCGCTGGTTTGCGCATCGTCGAAGGGTTTGGGGCGCGGCTGTGCCGAAGCGCTGGCCGAGGCAGGCGTCGATCTTGTGTTGAACGCGCGCGGTGCCGAGGCCTTGGAAGAAACCGCGCAGGCGATCCGCGACACTTACGGCGTGTCGGTGACCACGGTCGCGGCAGACATCACCTCGGACGAGGGGCGGGCCGAGGTTCTTTCGGCGGCGGGCCATGTCGACATCCTCGTGACCAACGCCGGTGGGCCGCCCCCGGGCATGTGGTCGGATTGGGATCGTGACGATTTCATCGCGGCGCTGGACGCAAACATGCTCGCGCCGATCGCGCTGATGACAGCGCTGATGCCGGCGATGATCGACAAGGGATGGGGGCGGGTCGTCAATATCACCTCGCAGTCGGTAAAGGCGCCGATCCCGGCACTGGGCCTGTCCAACGCCGCGCGCACGGGTTTGACCGGCTACGTCGCGGGCACCGCCCGTCAGGTGGCGCCGTTTGGCGTGAACGTGAACAACATGCTGCCGGGCATCCACGCGACAGACCGCGCGATCCAGTTGGACGGCGGCGTGTCGCAGAAAGAGGGAATCACGGTGGAGGAGGCCAAGTCCCGCCGCGAGCAGACGATCCCCGCCCGGCGCTACGGCACTCGGCAGGAATTTGGCGCGATGTGCGCATTCCTGTGTTCGGAGCATGCGGGCTTCATCGTCGGCCAGAACATCCTCTGCGATGGCGGCGCCACCAACGCCACGATCTGATTGGAACGGCGGCCCCTCCCACACGCGGAGAGGGGCCACCCTTCGGTGCCGGCACATCTTGGCGGGCACCGTTGAACCTGCTACGTCCCGAACCCGATTGAAATGATCGGAAAATCTCTTGTCTCCTGCCTCCCCTCCCGCTGCGCGTCTCAGCCTTGAGAATGTGTCGTGCCGTTTCGACGGACGGGACGTCGTGCGCGACGTCTCGCTGAGTGTGGGCGCCGGAGAGGTTCTTTGCCTGCTTGGCCCGTCGGGCTGCGGGAAATCCACGACCCTGCGCCTCATCGCCGGGATCGAGCGGCAGAGCGCCGGGATCATTCGCGCCGATGGCGAAGTGCTCTCGGGGGACGAGGTGCATATGCCGCCCGAGGCGCGGGGCGTCGGCCTGATCTTTCAGGATTTCGCGTTGTTTCCGCATCTTTCCGTGGCTCAAAACGTGGCATTTGGCCTGCACGGGACGAAAACCAATGTCTCGGCGCGGGTGACGGAGTTGCTGGAGCGCGTCGACCTTGCGGGATACGGCGACAGCCTGCCGCATATGCTCTCGGGGGGAGAGCAGCAGCGCGTCGCGCTGGCGCGTGCCTTGGCGCCGAGACCGCGAATCATGCTGATGGACGAGCCGTTCTCGGGCCTCGACAACCGTCTGCGCGATGGGATCCGCGACGACACCCTGGCGTTGCTGAAGGAAGAGGGCACCGCTGTCGTCCTGGTCACGCACGAGCCGGAAGAGGCCATGCGCATGGCCGACCAGATCGCCCTCATGCGGGATGGAAAAGTGGTTCAGACCGGCGCGCCCTATAATATCTACCACACGCCGGTAGACCGGGACGCCGCCGCTTTCTTTAGTGATATCAACGTGATCAAGGGCGAAGTTCATGGGGCGTTGACCGACACGGCCTTCGGCCAGTTCCTTGCGCCCGGCGTGCCGAATGGCACGCCTGTGGATATCGTGTTTCGCCCGCAGCATGTGAAGATCGACTTCGATCGCGGCGGTCGGGGTCCTAATCCCACCTCGCAGGATGGGACGCCTGCACGGGGCATCGTCAAGCGCGCGCGGTTCATGGGCCATGAGAGCCTCGTCGAGTTCCAGATGGATTTCGACGGCGGCATCGTGAAAGCCACCGTGCCGGCCGTTTTCCTGCCCAAACCCGGCACGCCGCTGTGGCTGACGATCCGCCGGGACCGCTGTTTCGTCTTCATGGACCGGCGCTGACCGGACAATCTTCGCTCAAACAGCAGGCAGCCGTTCACGATTTACGTTTTTGGGCTTTGATCTGGCGCTGCAAGATCATACCTATGCTTCAGCTATACAGAATTCAGACGTGCGCACGTCTGGAAGAGGGAGAACATCATGCTCAATAACATCGGACCCGCCGGTCTTATCCTGATCGCCGTTGTCGTGCTCGTCCTGTTCGGACGCGGCAAGATCGCAGGCCTCATGGGCGAAGTCGGCAAGGGCATCACCGCTTTCAAGGATGGCGTGAAATCGCCTGACCCGGAGATCGAGGATACCTCGGCTACCGCGGATGCGTCCAACGCCCGCGACGTGACGCCGGAAGAGCAGCGCACCGAGCGTGACAACGCCTGATCCCTGACGGGACGTTTGAGGGATTAGTGGTGTATGCCTGACATTGGCGGCATGGAACTGTTGGTCATCGGGATCGTGGCGTTGATCGTCGTGGGCCCGAAAGACCTGCCGAAGATGTTCAAGAAGTTCGGTCAGATCGTCGGCCGGGTGCGCGGCATGGCCCGCGAGTTCACCCATGCGATGAACGAAGCGGCCGACGGCACCGGCATGACCGAGATGAACCGCGACCTGCGCGCGGCGACCAAGTTCACCAATCCCAAGAATATGGCGAAAGAGATGATGGGTGATGTCCTCGATGACATCGACCCTTCAAAATACGAAGAGGGCTCGGCCACCCGCGCCATCGCCGAGAAGAAGGCGGCCGCGCAGAAGGATGCCAAGGAGCTTGCAGCCAAGGCCCGTGCGATCCGTGCCGAGAAGGCCGCCCGCGCCGCCGAGTTGAGCGGTGAGCCCGAAGAAGATGACGCCGTTGCACCCGCCGCGGCGGCCGAGCCGACCGCTGCAAAAGGCGAGGCGCCAGACGCGCCGGCGACACGGGCGAAAGCTGCGAAGCCGGCAAAAGCCAAGGCTAAGGCGCCTAAATCCAAGGCTGCCAAACCGGCGACGACTGCGAAAGCTGCCACCACGGAGCCCGCAACGACTGCGGCAGGTGAGGCGTCAGAGCCACAGGCAGGCCGCGAATGACCGAAACAGCCGCACAGAACCCTCAGCTTGAAGCCGATCCGACCGAGGAAGAGCTGGAAGGCGGCGCCGCGCCGCTGGTGGAGCATCTGGCCGAGCTACGCACGCGCTTGATCCGCTCGGTGCTGGCCTTCGTGGTCGGGATCATCGTCACCTTCACCGTCGCCGAGCCGATCCTGAACTTCATCTCGCAACCACTGGCCGAGGTGCTGCGCGACCGGGGCGAGGATGCGCGCCTGATCTTTACGGCGCCGCAGGAGAAATTCTTCGTCCTGATCCGCATCTCGATCATCATGGGCTTCGCAGTCTCTTTCCCGGTCATCGCGCATCAGTTGTGGCGCTTCGTGGCGCCGGGGCTGTACCGGGCCGAGAAGAATGCCGTCCTGCCGTTTCTTGTCGCCTCGCCCGTCTTGTTCCTGATCGGCGCGTCCTTTGCCCATTACGTGGTGACGCCGCTGGCGATGAATTTCTTCATCGGCTTCTCCGACGCGATCCCGGCGCTGGCCAATCTGATTGCCGGCGAAGGCACCTTCGAGAACCCGGCAGCAGAGGGTGAGATCCAGACCGTGTTCTTGGGATCGGTGAAGGAATCCCTCGATTTGGCGCTGAAGTTCATCTTCGCCTTCGGGCTCTGCTTCCAGCTTCCGGTTCTGCTGACCCTGATGGGGAAGGCGGGGCTGGTCTCGGCGCAGGGGCTGGCCGATGTGCGCAAATGGGCCGTGGTCGCGATCCTGACCCTTGCCGCGCTGGTGACACCGCCGGACGTCATCACACAGGTGATCCTCTTCACGGTGGTCTACGGCCTCTACGAGATATCGATCCAGCTTGTGCGGTGGGTCGAACATGCGCGGAACAAGCGTCTGCGGGCCGAGGGGATCCTCGGGGAAGACGAGGAACTTTAAGCCGTGGCCGCCGAGAGCTTTGCGTCGGAAGCGGCGCTTACCCGTATTGCAAAGGCCTTGGAGCGGCTGCGCCCGCCACCGGCTGCGATCCCGGATCTCGATGCAGCGGAAGCCTTTGTCTGGCATTCCGACCCGGACGCGCTGGAGCCTGTCACCGACGTGAACCGTGTCGATCTGGCCCTGCTGCACGGGATCGACCGGGCACGCGACACCCTGATGGCAAACACGCGCCAGTTCGCGCGCGGACTACCTGCGAACAACGCGCTTCTCTGGGGTGCGCGGGGGATGGGTAAATCCTCTCTCGTCAAGGCGGTGCACGCGGAGATCACGAAGGATGAACCGGGTCTGAAGCTGGTAGAGATCCAGCGCGAGGATCTGCCCTCTGTCGGCCGCCTGCTGGCGCTGCTGCGCGGCGTCGACGCGCGGGTGATCCTTTATTGCGATGACCTGTCGTTCAGCCATGACGATCAGCATTACAAATCGCTGAAGGCGGTACTGGACGGGGGCGTGACCGGACGGCCAGACAACGTGGTCTTCTACGCAACCTCGAACCGGCGCCACCTGATGCCGCGCGACATGATCGAGAACGAGCGCGGCTCGGCGATCAACCCGGCGGAAGCGGTCGAAGAGAAGGTTTCGCTCTCGGACCGTTTCGGGCTTTGGCTTGGCTTCCACAGCTGTGACCAGGATGCCTACCTGACGATGATCCGGGGCTACTGCGACGCCCATGGTGTCGAGATTTCCGACGCGGAACTGCGGGCGGAAGCCATTGAGTGGCAGGCGACGCGCGGCTCCCGGTCCGGCCGGGTGGCGTGGCAGTTCTTCACGGATTTGGCGGGCCGCCGGGGCGTTACGCTGAACGGCTAGCGGCGCGAGGGGGGCCAGCCCCCCAGGCGTGACCGCCTTCCCCCCGGAGTTGTATTTACCAAGATGAAGGAGCCGTCCTTACTGGGTGGCGGCGCGAATTCTCCGCAGGAGGTCGGCCTCTTCCGGGTCGGTTGGATCGTCTGGTGTCGGCGCCGCTGTGGGTGGTTGCGGGGCGGCCGGGGCGGGGCGCGTTGCGGAGGGGGCGGTTTGCCGGGGCGTGATCGGCTGCTCGGCCCGGGCGTCTTCGGCGGCGACCATGACCTTCAACGCGCGGTGATCCATCATTCTAGACCAGAGCGTCGGGAATAACGCGATGACCGCCATGATCGGCATGGAATAAGGCAGGGTGGGCACGCGCGCTTCGGGATCCAACCTCTCGTAGGGCCGGTCCGGGTGCATGTGGTGTTCTGAATGGGCCGGGGCGTTCATCATCAGGTAGCTGGAGAAACCCTTCGGCGCGTTCCAGCTATGGTGCGGGCCAACGGGCTCATAGCGAACATTGGGCAGGAGGAGGCGTTGCAAGCCGTAGTGCTGCACGTAGTCCGACATCAGGATCTGCGCGGCTGTGAGGCCAGCGAGGCCGATCAGGACAAGCGCGCCGCCGATGCCGGCCGTGAGCGTGACGATGACGAGGGTGAGCACCGCGCCTCCGAGCCAGAGCCAATAGGGGTTGCTGATGTGGTTCGGGCTCCGGCCTTTGCGTTCGAGGCGGTCGACCTCGCATTCGGCTCCCGCCTCGAACGAGCCGCGCCAGGCACGGGGGAGGTAGGCCCAGAAGCTTTCACCCGGGCGCGGTGTGTTCGGGTCCTCGTCCGTGCCGACATGGCGGTGATGGACGAGGCGATGTGCGGAGACGTGATGGCCAAAGCCCACGCTGGTATAGACCGCCGCCCCGAGGGCGCGGAGGGCCAATGGCGCACGGTGGATGAGTTCGTGGGCATTGGGGTGGCTGACCTGTCCGAAGAAGGAGGCTGTCGCAAGGAAGAGCGCAAGGGACTGGCCCAGGGTCAGGCTGCCTGAGGCGATGGCTGAGGTCGTCGAGAGCAGCAGGAGGAAGTGGCCGCAGGCAAGACCCACGGAGAGGGTGTCGGACCAGGGCAGGGTCTCTTCATCGGCTGGCGTGGGCGCGGGCGGTGCCAACAGCCTGTCCGCCACCGCTGCAACGAGCGTGAGCCAGGCGAGGGCCAGCCATGCAAAGCCGCCCCATGCCGTGCCTGCCAATAGGAGGAAGGCCAGCGGGGGCAAGGTGATCGCGGCATAGCGGGCGATGACGGGCATGGTCAGGCGGCTCCCTTCGGTCAACTCGGGCTCGCGGGGCGGGTAGCATTGCTTTCTGGCGAAAGAATGGCGCAGCGCCTTGGCCTTTCCAAGCACGGCTTTGGGTATTAGGTGAGAGTATAGGCTATACATAGGGTGCCCATGTCCTTTTTCCGCAAAATGAAAGATCGGATGTTCAAGTCCTCGTCAAAGCTGGACGAGGGGCTGGATGCGATCATTGAAGAGGGCGCGGAGGCGCCTGAGGTTGAGGCAGAGAAGGAAGCGCCGACGGCTCCGGAGCCTGAGGTTGAGGCGCACGACGAGCGTGTAGAGGAAGCGGCGTCCGAGGCTGTCGAGAGGCCCGCGCCTGAGGCTGTCGAGACGCCCGCACCCGCGCCGCTCGCGACACCGACGCCGGCGGTCGAGAAGCCCGGCATTCTCGGGCGGCTGATGGGGCGGTCCGCCGAGCCAAAGCGTGCGCTGGATGACGAGATGCTGGAGCAATTGGAAGAATTGCTCATCGCCTCGGACATGGGCGTCGATATTGCGCTGCGTGTCACGGCGAACATGGCAGAGGGCCGGTATGGCAAGCTGCTCTCCGCCACCGAGATCAAGTCGCTCCTCGCCTCGGAAATCACGCGGGTCATGGAGCCTGTCGCGCGACCCTTGCCGATTTATCCGAAGACGCCGCAGGTGGTGCTGGTCGTGGGCGTGAACGGCTCTGGCAAGACCACCACCATCGGCAAGCTGTCGAGCCAGTTCCGCGCGGCGGGCAAGAAGGTGGTGATTGCTGCGGGCGACACGTTCCGCGCCGCCGCGGTGGAGCAGCTTCAGGTCTGGGGCGACCGAGCGGGCGTGCCGGTGCTGACGGCCCCCGAGGGCTCGGATCCCGCGGCGCTGGCCTACGACGCGATGGTGAAGGCCGAGGCCGATGGCGCGGATCTCCTGATGATCGACACGGCCGGTCGGTTGCAAAACCGGGCCGACTTGATGGAGGAACTCGCGAAAATCGTGCGGGTGATCCGGAAGAAGGATCCCGACGCGCCGCACAACACGCTGCTGGTTCTGGACGCCACGACCGGGCAAAATGCGCTGCGGCAGGTGGAGCTGTTCGGACAGATGGCCGATGTCTCCGGCCTCGTGATGACCAAGCTCGACGGCACGGCCAAGGGCGGCGTTCTCGTTGCCTTGGCAGACAAGTTCGGTCTGCCTATCCACGCCATCGGTGTCGGCGAGCAGATTGATGATCTGCAACCTTTCGACCCGGAAGAATTCGCAGATGCCCTCGTCGGGCTTGAACGAAATTGATTTGTATCCACCAGCCCTGTGGATAACATGAGTGCTTGGCTGACCGCTATCGAAGGCACGCCGGCGGGCGCTCGGGTTGCGCTGTTTCTCGTCCTTCTGGCCGCCGTTCTGCATGCAGCCTTCGGGGCGCTTCAGAAAGGGCGGCACGACCCCCTGCTCTCACGCGGTGCGATTGATGCAAGCTACGGCTTGATGGCCGCGCCCGTCGCCCTTTTCGTTGTCCCATGGCCAGAGCCGCATATGTGGCCGATTTTCGCGGGCGTCTTCGTGATCCACGGCGGCTACAAGCTCGCGGTGCTCGGCGCCTACCGACGCGGTGCCTACACGGTCGTCTACCCGGTCATGCGCGGCACCGGCCCTCTCTTCACCGTGATCGGCGCTTGGCTGATCTTCGGAGAAACCTTCAACCCGACCCAATGGCTCGGCGTCGGCGTCCTTCTCGCGGGGCTCTACGGTTTGGCGGCTTACAACATGGCCCGTGTCACCCTCGCGCGCGATACGCTTGTGACCGCGCTCCTTTTCGCGGTGCTCACCGGTCTGTTCGTCGCGCTCTACACGACCTATGACGCTTACGGCATCCGGGCGACGGCGGACCCGTTCACCTTCCTCGCATGGTTCTTCTTCATCGACGGGCTGCTGTTCCCCATCCTCGCCGCGCGGTTCTACCTGCGTCTGACCGAGCGTCCCGCGCTTGGCCTCCTCGCACTGCGGGGCATTATCGGCGGCGTCATTGCCTTTGGCTCCTTCGGCTCAGTCATGCTGGCCACGCGCCTTGACCAGGTGGGGGAGGCCGCCGTCCTGCGCGAAACATCAACGGTTTTCGCGGCCCTCATCGGCTGGCTGTTCCTGCGAGAGCCTGTCGGCCCCGTGCGCGCCGCTTTGATGGCTTTGATCGCCGCGGGTGCAGTGATAGTGGAGGCTGCAGGTTAAGTCGCCTGCCACGCCTCGCATCCGCTGCGGAGGTGATTACCTATACGCCAGATCAAATTGACGGAGCCCCCATGTCCGAGCGTGAAACCAGCAACTGGCTGAAGCAGAGCCTTGAATTCGGCCCTGTTCTGGCGTTCTTCGTCGCCTTCTTCCTGCTGAAGGATGAAAGCTACCCGCTCTTCGGGCAGGCCGTCCAACCCTTCACCTTCATCACCTTCTGGTTCGTGATCCTGATGGTCGTATGCATGGGAGCCCTGCGCATCCTCACCGGCAAGCTCTCACGGATGCAGGTCATGACGCTGGTGCTCGTGGTCGTCATGGGCGGGCTGACCGTCTGGCTCGACGACGACCGGTTCCTGAAATTGAAGCCGACGCTGCTCTATGCCGCCTTCGCGGCGATCCTCGCCTTCGGCCTCTGGCAGGGGCGATCCTACCTCGCCGCGCTACTGGGAGAGATCCTGCCGATGGAGCAGGCCGGCTGGATGCTTTTGACGCGCCGCTTCGTGTGGTTCTTCGCAGCGCTCGCCGTGGCCAACGCGATCATCGCCGTGACACTCCCCTCGGGGGTCTGGGTCACGGTCAAGACCTTCGGCCTGCCGCTGGCCATGCTGGTGTTCATGGCGCTGCAATATCGCTTGATCGAGACCTACGGCCTCATGGACGACGCGGACCGGGCTTCCCCGGACGAGAGCGATCGGAAGCGGGGCGACTAGACGTGCCGCGCGCTGGCTTGCCGCCGCCGCCGCGCTTCTCCGGCGCAAAACGCGCGCCGGGGTTCTTCGGGTCTGGCCGGGCCGCGCCCTTCGGCGCCGGCTTCTTGCGGCGCTTGGGCTGAGCCTTCGGCTCGGCATGGCCCTCGGTCGCTGATTCCAGACCCAATTGGTCACGCAGCACGCGAGGCTTGATCTCTTCCACCTCGCCTTGCTTCAGCTCTCCCAACCGGAACGGCCCGTAAGAGACGCGGATCAGGCGGTTCACCTCGAACCCCAGTTCCGCCATGGCCCGCCGGATCTCGCGGTTCTTACCCTCGCGCAGGCCCACGGTGATCCACGCATTCGCCCCCTGAACCCGGTCTAGCGTGACTTCCATCGGCTGAAACTTCTCGCCCTCGGCCACGATCCCGCGGCGCAGGGGGGCGAAATCCTCGTCCTTGGGGTTGCCCTTCATCCGCACGCGATACTTCCTCAGCCAGCCGGTCGAAGGCAGCTCCAACTTCCGCTTTACCCCGCCATCGTTGGTCAGCAACAACAACCCTTCCGAGTTCATGTCGAGCCGCCCGATCGCCATAACGCGGGGCAGACCCTCGGGCAGTTTGTCGAACACCGTCTCGCGGCCCTTCTCGTCCGCGTTGCTGGTGACCAACCCCGTGGGCTTGTGATACATCCAGACGCGTGGCCGCTCGATTTCGGGCATCGGGGCGTCATCGACGAGGATCACGTCCGCCTCGGTCACGTTGAGCGCCGGGCTCTCGATCACCGTGCCATTCACCCGGACGCGCCCGGCCTCGATCATCCGCTCCGCCTCCCGACGAGAGGCCACACCCGCGCGGCTCAGCCGCTTCGCTATACGTTCACCATCAACCATGACCCTTCGCTACAAGTTTGACAGCGCCGTGGAAAGCGGCAACCACGGGGGCATGACCCAATTCACGACTTTCATGGATGCCGCCCTTGCCGAGGCTGAAGCCGCCGCCGCCCGCGGCGAAGTCCCCGTCGGCGCGGTCATCACCCGTGATGGAAAGATCATTGCGCGCGCCGGCAACAGGACCCGCGAGTTGCACGATCCCACGGCCCACGCCGAGATTCTCGCGATCCGCGCCGCCTGCGCGAGCCTGCAATCCGAGCGCCTGCCGGGCTGCGATCTCTGGGTCACGCTCGAACCGTGCCCGGCCTGCGCCACGATCATCTCGGCGGCTCGCATCTCGCGGCTCTACTTCGGCGCCGCGGATCCGAAATCAGGCGGCGTCCAACAAGGCCCGCGCATCTTCGCGCATTCCCAATGCCATCATGTGCCCGAGGTCTATTCAGGCTTGCTGGAGGCCCAAAGCGCGGCTCTCCTGCGCGGTTTCTTCGCGCGAAAACGCTAGCGGCGGGCACGCGCCGCTCCCCCTTCATCTTGGCCAATACAACTCAATCCCGCCCGCGCCACCAGGCGCGACAGGTCTGGTTCGCGGCGAAAGCAAAAACGCGTGGAGAGCTTGTAAGCCGGATTTTGTCCAGCCGAGGTTGCCCCCGGCCTGGATGACCATTCCTCTCGGCGCATGGTCACCCATGCGCTCCAGCTGCCAACCCGGACCGCGGGGATGAAGCCTCCCATAATGCGATCCCTATTCGGCATTGCTCCCGGGTGGGGCTTGCCATGCGGGCGCTGTTGCCAGCCCCCCGGTGGGCTCTTACCCCACCGTTTCACCCTTACCCGCCGTACCGCAGAGCGGTGCGAGGGGCGGTCTGTTTTCTGTGGCGCTTTCCGTCGGATTGCTCCGCCCGGGCGTTACCCGGCACCTTTGCTCCAGGGAGTCCGGACTTTCCTCGAACACGCACCCCAAGGGGCACGCGCACGCGGCCATCCAGCCCTCCACGCAGATCACGGGCTACGGCGCGGTGGTGTCCCGGTCAACCCCATAGCGCGCGGCGAGATCGGCCATCACGGCGCAATCCTCGCCGTCGAGCGGCCCGTGTTTCCACGGCCGAAACCGCATGCGCACGACCTCAAGCAACAGGTCGTCCTCGACGCTTGGGTAGCCAAAGGCTGCGGCGTCTGCCCGAAAACGCGCCGCATCTACCCAGTCTCCGCCTGCTTCCGACCAGACCGCAAGCCCTTGGCGAGCGAGGCGTTTCCAGTCAAACCGCCGACCGGGATCGATCTTGCGCCCCGGTGCCATGTCGGAATGGCCGATCACGCCCTCTGGCGGGATCTCCCACCTTGGCAGGATGCCTTGGGCCAAGAGACGCTCCAGCGCGGCCATGAGCGGTTCGGAAAAGGGCGAAAACCCGTCGTTGTCCAATTCGATCCCGATGGAGCGCGAATTCACATCGCCCGCTCCGCGCCAGGCGCCGGCGCCTGCGTGCCAGGCTCGCAGTGGCTCATCGACGAGCGACAGGACCTCGCCGTCGCGACCGATCAGGTAATGCGCCGAGACCTCGCGCGCCGGGTCGCACAGCGCCTTGGCAGCCCCGGCACAATCCTTCATCGCGGTGTAGTGGATCACCACCAGTTCCGGCGTCAGGCCGTTGCGCCTTTCGCCGAAGTTCGGGCTTTTCAAGCTCTTACCCGTCAATCGCGGGGAGTGCCTCGAAGGTTTCTACGGGGGCATTGGCCGACGCCCGCAGCGCGCTCGGGTCAAAGCCGCAGACGAATCCGTCGCCGTCCGGGTCCATCCCGTTCGGGTCGCGGTCCGGACCGCCGGCGGCAAGGAAATAGTCCTGCGCCTCGTCACGGGTCTCGAACTGCGCGCAGATCGCCTGACCATCGGCACGGAAAGGATTGCGGCGCCATTGGCGCTGGCCCGGCATGTGGGTGGTGCGCAGGGCGAAGGCCGCCACGCGCGGGATCAGCGGCGGCGGCAGGACGTCATCGGCCTGCTGCGGCTGGATGTTGTCGAACGCGCCACCGGTGCTGGCCTCCTCGGCCTCGGCGATTGCGCCTTCGGCCATGGCCGTCAGATCGGTGGGATCGAGGAAGGTCACATCACCGGTGGCGCCAGCTTCGATACCGACGCCGGCGGAGGCGGAGGGGACGGTCGCGGCGGAAATCTGCCCATTCAACGTCGCCTGGCGACCCTGCAACCCCTGCTGATCCGCGGCCTGCTGTGGCAGGGCAACATCATTGGGCGCAGTCGCGCAGCCTGCGAGAATCACGCAGGCAAAGGCGAAATATCGCTTGGAAACCATCACTGTAGCCTCATGTTCCGAGTGCCGCGAAGGCGGCACCAATCCGATTACATGGCGGCTTACCACCAACGCGCGGGTTTTTCCACAAACCCGGCCGCGCTCTCCAGCGCATAGGCGGTGTTCAGCAACTCACCCTCTTCCCACGGACGACCGATCAATTGCAGGCCAAGCGGCAGGCCATTGCGGTCCTTGCCCGTTGGTACCGCGACGCCGGGCAGGCCCGCGAGGTTCACCGTCACCGTGAAGACGTCGTTGAGGTACATCTCCACGGGGTCGCTGACCCGCTGGCCCAACTCGAAGGCGGCAGACGGGGTCGTGGGCGTCAGGATCGCGTCGACACCGGCGGCGAAAACCTCATCGAAGTCGCGCTTGATCAGCGTGCGGACCCGGCGGGCGCGGTTGTAATAGGCGTCGTAGAAGCCGGCCGACAGCACATAGGTCCCGACCATCACGCGGCGCTGGACCTCCGGGCCGAAGCCCTCGGCGCGGGTCTTTTCATACATCTCGGTAATGCCGTCACCCGGCGCCATCTCGGCCCGGTAACCGAAGCGCACGCCGTCGTAGCGCGCAAGGTTCGAGGAGGCCTCGGCCGGCGCAATCACGTAGTAGGTGGGCAGGGCATATTTCGTGTGCGGCAAGGAGATGTCGCGGATCTCGGCGCCTGCGTCCTTCAGCATGGCGGTGCCGTCTGACCAGAGCTGTTCGATCTCGGCGGGCATGCCTTCCATCCGATATTCCTGGGGAATACCAATGACCTTGCCACGGATATCGCCGGTCAGCATGGCTTCGAAGTCCGGTACTTCCAGATTTGCGGAGGTGCTGTCCTTCGCATCATGGCCCATCATCGCGCGGCCCATGATCGCGGCGTCACGGACGGTCTTGGTCATCGGACCCGCCTGATCCAGCGAGGACGCGAACGCCACGATCCCCCACCGCGAGCAGCGCCCGTAGGTCGGCTTCAGGCCAACCGTGCCGGTGAAGGCCGCCGGTTGCCGGATCGAGCCGCCGGTATCTGTGCCGGTTGCGGCAAGGCACAGGTCGGCGGCCACGGCCGAGGCGCTGCCGCCAGAGGAGCCGCCCGGCGTGAGCGACGCATCGGAATTGCCCGCGCGCCAGGGGTTCACGGCGTTGCCGTAGACCGAGGTCTCGTTCGACGAGCCCATGGCGAACTCGTCCATGTTCAACTTGCCGAGCATGACCGCGCCCGCGTCGCGCAGCTTGCCCGAGACCGTGGATTCGTATTCCGGCTTGAAGCCGTCGAGGATTTTCGATGCTGCCTGAGAGGCTACACCCTCGGTGCAGAACAAATCCTTAACGCCGATGGGGATACCGCACATGTCCGGCGCATCGCCCTCGGCGCGGCGCTGATCGGCAGCCTTGGCGCGTTCCAGCGCCAGCTCGGGCGTCTTGTGGACGATGGCGCCCAAGGCGTCTGCGCCATCGATCGCGGACAGGCAGGCTTGGGTCAGCTCGACGGAGGTGACCTCTCCCTTGCGCAGGGCGTCACGGGCGTCGGCGATGGTCAAAGTGTTGAGATCAGACATTATTCCACCACCTTCGGAACCGAGAAAAAGCCTTCACGGGCATCGGGCGCATTGGCCAGAACCTTCGCCTGCTGGTTGCCGTCGGTCACCACATCCTCGCGGCGGGGCAGGGCCATGGGCGTGACCGAGACCATCGGCTCGACGCCCTCGACATCCACCTCTTCCAACTGTTCGATGAAGCCCAGGATCGCGTTGAATTCCTGCGCCAGCTCGGGCAGCGCCTCGTCTTCAACCTTGATGCGGGCAAGTTTGGCGACCTTTGCAGCGGTCGCGACATCGATGGACATCGGCCAAATCCTCTCGTGAAATCAAACGCGGTTTACCTGCGGGGGAGAGGCGTCGCAAGCGCGGCGCGGGGACCGACTCATGATTTTCACCTCAATGCCCCATTTTGGTCCGATTACGCCGCCATCCAGCTCTCGGGGATAGGAAAAAGGCCACTACATGACTTGGAAATCCGAAGTTGGCATCGACGTCATCGCGCGCGTGTTGTTTACCGGTACGAGTTCTTATTTGTTTGTTCATTATCTTCTGCTTCCGCAACTTGTGCGCTTCGGCGTCAGCTTTCCGGCCTATTTTTACATTGGCGTCATCGCGACCACGATGCTCTCCGTGGTGATCAGCATTCTGACGCGGCCCAAGAAGGATGCTGCTGCCAAGGATGCGTCCGAGAGCCAGTCTGACGACCCCGACATGCACCCGGCGGAGTAGCGCACGCATCTCGTCCGGACCGAACGTTGCCAACGGCGCGCAGGATCTCTCCCGCGCGCCTTTGTCTTACAGAGGGCGGATCATCTCGACCGCCGGGAAGCTGATGCCCGGCCGCAGACGCACGTCGATCTCGCCGCGCCGCTGGAACCCCATGGAGGCGTAGAACGGCTCGGCCGTGCGGGTTGATTGGCACATCATCCACCGCACGCCCGATGTGCGTGCCGCCCGAAAGCTCCGCTCGATCAAAGACCGCGCCAAACCGCGCCGGAGCGCCTTGGGGTGGGTGACCACATGGCGGATGTGGCCGACGTCACGGGGGCCGACACCGCCCTGCGGCGCGCCGTGGGTCCAGCCGCCTGCCGCCAATGGGCCGTCCGGCCCTTCGGCAATGTAATAGGTGCCACAGCGCAGCAATTCCGGTTGTGCTCGGGTGATGAGAGGCAGGCATGTCACCAAGACGGAGGGCGCGTAATCCGCCTTCAGAAGGACCGGATAGCTCGCTTGCAGCAGGGCATCCACGTCCGACAGGTCTTCCGTCGTCGTCGCTCTGATCGTCATCTCATCTACCATGGCGTGTCCCTTCGTTGGCCATTGGTTGCCCCGCCGCCAGACTGGCTTTTGGACAAAGAAAAAGGGCCGCGTCGATCTCTCGGCGCGGCCCTTGATGTCTTTGGTTCGAAGAAGGCTTACTTGATCTTGCCTTCCTTGTATTCGACATGCTTGCGCGCGACGGGATCGTACTTTCGTACGACCATCTTTTCGGTCATCGTGCGTGCGTTTTTCTTGGTCACATAGAAGTGGCCGGTGCCTGCGGACGAGTTGAGGCGGATTTTGATCGTGGTTGGCTTCGCCATGGACAGGCTCCTTAATGTCGGGGCGGAGGGCTTACGCCACTCACGCAACAAACGGGTAGAGCGCGCCTTGTAACTGGGCCATGGGGGGAGTCAATACTCAAATGCTTTCCGAGAGGAAACTCGCGACAATTCCCGCCCCTCCCATCAGGGCCAGAGCCGCCAGAAGGTCCGTCTTGCGCCATAACAGCAAGGCGGCGGCGAGGCCTGAGAGGAAAAGGGCCGAAATGTCGATCGTTGTTGCATCCGGCACCCAGAGCCCGAGGCGATTGCGGTCGACCTCGGTGAACCAGACGTTGAGCGCGAACCAGATGGACAGATTGGCGATCACGCCCACGACGGCTGCGGTGATGCCCTGAAGCGCTCCGGTCAGGCGCGGGCGGGTGGCGATCCATTCCACATAAGGCGCGCCGGCGAAGATCCAGAGGAAGCAGGGCACGAAGGTGACCCAGAGGGTGACGAGCGCGGCCAGAAGGCCCAACCACCAGCCGCCAGCCTGCTCACCCGCCATGAAGCCCACGAATTGCGTCACGAGGATCAACGGGCCGGGCGTTGTTTCTGCAAGGCCGAGGGCATCCATCATCTGCCCCGTCGTCAGCCATCCGAAATTGCCCACGACCTCCTGCACCATATAGGCGAGCACGGCGTAGGCGCCGCCGAAGGTCACCACCGCGAGTGTCGAGAAGAAAAGCGCCACATCCGACAGGACTGGTGCGGCGAAGACCGCCAACAGGGCCACGGGCGCCAGCCAGAGCGCTCCCCAGATCGCGATGGTGCGGAGTGTTGCCGAGGTCGAAACTGGCGTCAGCGGGGCAGGCTCGGCCTCTCCCTGCATCAGAAGGGCGCCGACAAGCGCGGCGGTCAGGATGATGAGGGGGAAGGGCACTTCGAAAACGAAGATCGCGATGAAGGCCGCGAAGGCCAGTACCACCGCCGTGCTGCCGTTGAGCGCCCTAGAGGAGACCTTCAGAAGCGCCTGTAGCACGATGACGATCACCGTGGCCTTGATGCCCAAAAAGAGTGCCTCGACCAGCGGGACAGAGCCAAAGGCGGCGTAAAAGCTCGCCAATGCCAGCATGACAGCCGCGCCGGGGAGCACGAACAAAAGGCCTGCCAGCAGCCCGCCCATGGTGCCGCGAAGCCGCCAGCCCGCATAGGTCGCCAGTTGCATCGCCTCGGGACCGGGCAGGAGCATGCAGAAGCTCAGCGCCCCGAGAAATTGCTGCTCGGTCAGCCAGGGGCGCGTTTCCACGAGTTCGCGATGCATGAGCGCGATTTGCGCCGCTGGACCCCCAAACGACAGCAACCCGATACGGCCAAAGACGCGCAACATGTCGGCAGTGGGGGGCGGGGTCATCGCGGCTCTCCTTCTGCCTTGGAGGTAGCACGCAAGTCCGGCCTCACGCCATGGGGGATCGCGACAAATCACGCAGGCTGCGGGCCGCCTTGGCCTTGGTTACGCAAGCTATGGCCGACACAAAAAAAAGGGCCGCCCCGGGGCGACCCTTTCCGTGTCCATTTCCGTCAGATCACTCGCGATTGCCGAGGAAGCTGAGGATGATCAGGAACATGTTGATGAACGACATGTAGAGGTTCAGCGCGCCCATGATCGCGGATTTGCCGAGCCACTCGCTGTCACCATGCTGCGCGTGATCGATGTATTCCTGCTTGATCGTCTGCGTGTGGTACGCGGTCAGACCCGCGAAGACCAACAGCAGCAGCGCGGAGAGCGCCAGATCGAAGCCGGGGATCACAATGCCGAAGAAGGCGGACATCACGAAGGACAGCAGCATCAGGACGATGCCGCCGATCAGGCCCATCATCAGGAAGGCGCCCCAACCGGAGATGTCACGCTTGGTGGCGTAGCCGTAGAGGCTCAGACCCGCGAAGGCGGCAGAGGTCACGAGGAACGACTGGATGATCGACGCACCGGTGTAGACCGCGAAGATGTAGCTGATCGACATGCCCATCACGGCGGAGAAGGCATAGAAGAACAGCTGCGCGGCGGCAGCCGACGCGCGGGTAATGATCGCGCCGAAGGCGAAGATCATGCCGAGAGGCGCAAACATGACGATCCAGCCCAGGATGGTGGGTTGCAGCGTTTGCGGATCGTTGAGCAGCGAAAGCAGCGCGGGGTTCGAGCCGAAGGCCCAAGCCGCGGCGAAAGTGATCAACAGGCCAATCGACATCGTGCCGTAGACCTTGTTCATGTGGGCGCGCAGGCCTTGGTCAAGCTCAGCGGCGGAGCCGGCCATGCCTCGGGAGCGCATCGTCTGATATTCAGCCATGGGGTTCTCCATATTAACCGTCGGCCCGATCATCGGGCCCCTTAGGGTTGAATATCGTGCAGTTGGCGGCTTTTTTCAAGCAATTGGCCCCCGCAAAACGTGCAGGGGCCTCTACTTTTTACCGATCTTTCGCGAAAGCAGCCTCAGCGGCGCCAGGCTTGAGGCGCATCCCACAGCGGACGCTGCGTTTCGCGGGCGATCTGGGCGTCGCTCAGCCCGATATCGCGGCGCATATGCTCCGGCAGGCGGTTCAGGTGCTGACGCTCGCGCCAGACGGCGATCACACGGGCGAAAAGCGAAAGGTTTGCCTTGGGCGCGCATGCCGCTGCGGTGGCACCGAAGGAGGCGTGCTGCGGGCGGGAGAGGGGAAGATGCGCCATGGGATGTCCTTTCATTCTCGTGAAGTGTTGTGCGATTCATATTCCAATGACTGATGTATGGACCTGTCGGTCACATTTTGATAGTGAATGTTATTGAACCTGATTATCACTGGAATTGATGAGTGGCGCGCAACCTCGATCTCACCTCGCTCCGAGCTTTCGTCACCGTCGTGGACGCAGGCGGCGTGACCAAGGCCTCAGGCTTTCTCAACCTGACGCAATCGGCAGTCTCGATGCAGCTCAAGCGGCTGGAAGAGGCGCTCGACGTGGCGCTCTTCGACCGGACCACCCGGAAGTTGAACCTGACCGGAGCGGGGGAGCAGATGCTCGGCTACGCCCGGCGGATGCTGGAGTTGAACGACGAAGTTCTGGGGCGTCTGACCGCCACGGAATACGAGGGAGAGATCGTGCTCGGCGTGCCCGGCGACGTGGTCTACCCGGCAATTCCCGAGGTTTTGCACCGGTTCAACAAGGCATACCCCCGGATGCGGGTGCATTTGCTGTCCATGGGCACGCTCAACCTGCGAGAGACCTTCGCCCGCGGGGCGGCGGACGTGATCCTGACGACCGAGGAAGACGTGGAGCGCGGCGGTGAAACCCTGTTGGAACGCTCGATGGTCTGGATCGGTGCCGAAAACGGACAGATGTGGAAGCAGCGGCCTCTGCGGCTGGCGTTCGAGCATGATTGCATCTTCCGCGGCCCGGCGCTGTCAGCGCTGGATGCGGCCGGGATCGCTTGGGAAATGGCTGTGGATTCCGACACGATGCGCGCGATCGAGGTCTCGGTCAGTGCCGATCTGGCGATCCACGCGGTGATCGAGGGCACCGAGAGCCCTTATTCCGAGATGATCGTCCATAACGGTGCGTTGCCGACCCTGCCGCGCATCCGGATCAACATGTACCGCTCCGAGATGGCGCGGTCGGAGCCGGTCGATGCCTTGGTGGACCTCATCCGGCAAGGCTATCAGGTGATCTGAGCCGCGCGTCAGCGGGTCTTCACCACCACCTTGCCGGTGACCTTGCGCGAGCGGAGCAATTCCAGCGCCTCTCCGGCCGCGTCCAGCGGCTTCACCGCCCCGATGTGGGGCGAGAGCTTTCCGGCCTCATACATCGCCATCAGATCGCCAAGGCTCCGCGACAGCCGCTCGGGCGCCCATGTCAGGTAGCCGCCCCAGTAGAAGCCAATGACATCGATGTTTTTCACCAGAAGGTGGTTCGCCGGAATCTTCGGCACGTCACCACTGGCAAAGCCGATGACGATGATCCGCCCGCCGGGGTTGGTTGCACGCATCGCCGCCTTGAAGCCGTCGCCGCCCACTGCGTCATAGACAACATCCGCCCCGCCGAGCGCTTTAACCTCGGCGCGCAAGTCCGCGGTATCGCTATCTAAAACATGCGTCGCACCCGCAGCCTTCGCTACCGCCAGTTTCTCGGCGCCCCGCGCCACGGCGATCACTTCGGCACCCATCGCGGCGCCCAGTTCCACGGCCGTCAGTCCGACGCCACCGGCCGCGCCCAGAACCAGCAGGCGCTCTCCCTTCTTCAGGTGCGCCCGGTCCGTCAGCGCCAGATGCGAGGTGCCATAGGCGACGATGAAGCCCGCGGCCTCCTCGAAGGGCATCGCATCGGGGATTTCCACGCAGCGCTCGGCACTGAACACGCCGCTTTCGGCCATGCCGCCGGCGCCCTCGAAGACGGCGACACGCGTACCGATGGCGGGCGAGGTGACCCCTTCGCCAAGCGCGTCGACTTCGCCTGCGACCTCCATTCCAAGGGTGAAGGGCAGGGCGGGCGTTTCCTGGTAGGTGCCTTTGACCATCAGGAGGTCACCGAAGTTCACGCCGCAGGCGTGGATGCGGATGCGCACCTGACCGGGGCCGGGGGTGGGCTCGGGCACCTCCGTGACGGCCGGGGCCGCCGCGTGATCGCTTACCACAAATGCGCGCATGTTTTCCTCCACCATCGCAAAGCTTCGCCAAGTCCTAGCGGCTTGCCGGGGTCTCCGCCAGATGTCTCTGCGGGCCGCGCGCTTGACGCCCGCGCCCGCGCCGTGCCACCCGTCCATCATGGGGTTCGAAGGAGAGACTGGGATGCGCGATCAAGAGGCGTTGATGGAAACGGCGCACGCCATGGCCGATGCCGCGCGGGCAGCGATCCTGCCGCATTTTCGGCGCGGCGGTCTTGGTACCACGTCAAAGGAGACCAGCCACTACGATCCCGTCACCGTCGCCGACCGCGCGTCGGAGGCGGCGATGCGCGCCATCTTGGCCGAGCGTCGGCCGGACGATGCCATCCTCGGTGAAGAGGAAGGCATCAAGGAAGGCACCAGCGGCCTGACATGGGTGATCGACCCGATCGACGGGACGCGGGGCTTCGTCTCCGGCGCGCCGACGTGGGGCGTGCTGATCGCGCTTTGCGACGCCGACGGGCCGATCTACGGCATCATCGACCAACCCTACATCGGCGAGCGCTTCGAAGGCGGCTTCGGCCATGCGCGCATGGAGGGGCCGCTCGGGCCGATGGACCTCGGCGTCCAACCGGCGGGTTCCCTCGCCGAGGCAACACTCTTCACGACCTTTCCCGAGGTGGGCTCGGACATCGAGCGTCGCGCTTTCGAGGCGGTCCGCGATCGCGCGCAATTGGTTCGCTACGGCTGCGACTGCTACGCCTATGCGCTGCTCGCGGCGGGACAGATCGACCTCGTGATTGAGGCCGGATTGCAAAGCTACGACATCGCCGCCCCGGTGGCCGTGATCCAGGCCGCCGGTGGGATGATCACCGATTGGGAAGGGCGACCGGTACACGCCGGCGGGCGGGCGCTCGCGGCGGCCTCGCCCGCGCTCCACGCCGAGGCGCTGGCATTGCTACAGGAGATCGCGCATGGCTGACCTGATCCTGAGAAACGTGAGCCATTGCCTGACGATGGACGACGCGGAAACCGAACTGCGCGACGTCGATATCTTGCTGCGCGATGGGCAGATTGTCGAGATTGGCCAACGACTTGAAAGCGACGCGCCCTCGATCGACTGTCGTGATTGCTTGGTGACGCCGGGCTTGGTGAACACCCATCACCACTTGTTCCAGACGCTCACCCGCGCGGTGCCCGGCGCGCAGGATGCGGCGCTGTTCGGCTGGCTTCAGACCCTCTATCCCATCTGGTCGCGCTTCACCCCTGATCACATGGAGACCTCTGCGGTGATCGGTCTGGCGGAGCTCGCGCTTTCGGGCTGCACGACCTCGTCTGATCACATGTACCTCTTCCCCAACGGCTCTCGCCTCGATGATTCCATCGCTGCCGCGGCGCAGGTCGGATTGCGGTTCCAGCCCACCCGTGGCGCCATGTCGATCGGTGTTTCGGACGGCGGCCTGCCCCCTGACGCGCTGGTCGAGGATGAGGCGGCGATTCTTGAAGACTGCCTCCGCGTCATCGACGCCTTCCACGATCCGTCTCCGGCCTCGATGTGCCGGGTCGGCGTCGCCCCTTGCTCTCCCTTCTCGGTCAGCCGCGAGTTGATGCGCGACGCCGCGATCCTTGCGCGTGACAAGGGCGTGATGCTGCACACCCACCTGGCAGAGAACGACGAGGACATTGCCTATTCGCTCGAAAAATTCGGCTGTCGCCCCGGCCAATACGCCGAAGATCTGGGCTGGACCGGCGATGACGTCTGGCACGCCCATTGCGTGAAGTTGGACGGGCAGGAGATCGATCTCTTCGCCCGGTCCGGCACCGGCGTCGCCCATTGTCCCTGCTCCAACTGTCGCCTCGCCTCCGGCATTGCCCCTGTGCGCGCGATGCGGGACGCGGGCGTGAAAGTTGGTCTGGGCGTCGACGGCTCCGCCTCCAACGACGCCGGATCTCTGGTCGATGAGGCGCGCCAGACGCTGTTGCTGCAACGGGTCGTTCGCGGACCCGATGCCATGTCGGCTCGCGAGGCGTTACGGATCGCCACCCGTGGCGGCGCAGAGGTTCTGGGACGCGGTGGCGAAATCGGGCAAATCGCGCCTGGCTACCGAGCGGACCTGGCGATCTGGAATATGTCCGGGGTCGAGGCTGCCGGAAATTGGGATATGGCCGCGCTGCTGCTGGCCGGCCCCCGCCGCGTGCGCGACCTGATTGTCGAGGGCAGGCGGATCGTGGCGGAGGGGCAGATGGCGTCCCTCGATATCGAGCCTCATATCGCGCGGCAGCGGCACCTCGCGCAGGGTCTCGCCGACGGGTAAGAGTTGTCAATAACTGCTCATTTTTGGATAAAACGGGCAGGTTCCAGCAGTGCGACTTTCCCTAACGCGACATCCGTAAAATTTCACTCAGTTCTTATCCACAATGCCGCTCCCGCACCACATGCCCACTCTTGATGCATCGGTTTCGCTCAGGCATCCTTGCTGAAACGAAAAACCGCCCCTGAGCAGCAATCCAAGGCCACCCACCATGAAACTCCGTATCGCGACCGCTCTCGTGTCGCTCTCCCTCGCGCTTGCCGCCTGTACCCCCACGGCCACGACCACCAGCACCGGTACGACTGCCGCTGGCGTCCAGCGCCTCAGCCTCGGCGCGAGCGTTGATATCGCCGCCGTCGGCGCGCGCCTTTCGGCCCTGCGCGCGCAGCAAGGTCTGGTGCGACCGCTGGCGCATTCCGCCGCCCTGCAAGCCGCCGCGCAAGCCCACGCCGATGACATGGCGCGCACGGGCAACCTCTCCCATCGCGGCTCAAATGGCTCCACGCTCACGTCCCGGATGCGTGCGGCGGGCTACTCGACCTGTTTCGGGGCCGAAAACATCGCCGCAGGTCAGCCGGATACAGCGACCGTGTTCCGCGACTGGATGGCGTCCAGCGGGCATCGCCGCAACATCCTCGCCGCGCAGGCCACGCAATATGGCTACGCCCGCACGAACGGCTTCTCTGTCCTCGTACTCGGTCGCAACTGCTAGGCCACGCGCCCTGATCTGATGGCGTAGCCGCGGTCACCGCGGGCCACGACGCCAACAAAAAAGGCAGACCCGAGGGTCTGCCTTTTCTCTGTAAACATCGAAAAATGCTTAGTTCTTCGACTTGTCGACCATCTTGCCTTCCGAGATCCAAGGCATCATGTCGCGCAGCTTGCCACCGACAACCTCGATCTGGTGCTCATCGTTGGCCCGACGCGAGGCCTTGATGGTGGGCTGACCCACGGCATTCTCCAGCATGAAGTCGCGGACGAATTTGCCGGACTGGATGTCGCTCAGGACGTCCTTCATGCGCTTCTTGGTCTCTTCGTAGGGCAGGATGCGCGGACCGGAGACATACTGGCCATACTCGGCGGTGTTGGAGATCGAGTAATCCATGTTCGCGATGCCGCCTTCGTAGATCAGGTCCACGATCAGCTTGGTCTCGTGCAGGCACTCGAAGTAGGCCATCTCGGGCTCGTAGCCGGCCTCGACCAGGGTCTCGAAACCCATGCGGATCAGCTCGACGATGCCGCCGCACAGAACCGCCTGCTCACCGAAGAGGTCGGTCTCGCATTCTTCGCGGAAGTTGGTCTCGATGATGCCGGAGCGGCCGCCACCGATGGCAGAACAATAGGACAGGCCGATTTCCAGCGCCTTGCCCGACGCGTCGTTGTGGACCGCCACGAGGCAGGGCACGCCGCCGCCCTTGGTGTATTCGCCGCGCACCGTGTGGCCGGGGCCCTTGGGCGCCATCATGATGACGTCTACGTTGTCGCGCGCCTCGATCAGGCCGAAATGCACGTTCAGGCCATGGGCAAAGGCAATCGCCGCGCCGTCGCGGATGTTGTCCTTGACGTATTTCTTGTAGGTCTCGGCCTGCAGTTCGTCGGGCATGGTGAACATGATCAGATCGGCCCATGCGGCGGCTTCCGAGATCTCCATGACCTGCAAGCCTTCGCCCTCGGCCTTCGCCTTGGAGGCAGAGCCTTCGCGCAGGGCGACGACGACGTTCTTCGCGCCCGAGTCGCGCAGGTTCAGCGCGTGGGCGTGGCCCTGGGAGCCATAGCCCAGAATGGCGACCTTCATGTCCTTGATCAGGTTCACATCGCAATCGCGATCATAGTAAACGCGCATGATTTCTCTCCTTGGGTGCGTGATTTGCGGTGAACATGACGCGGATCGCCGCGGATTTCGCTACTCAAATTAGAAGATATTCGGTATATTTCGGTAAAATCATTCGCGCTACTGTTGAATGGGAAGCTTTTCA